>CAYYEH010000215.1:0-1636 GCA_964470815.1 uncultured Rikenella sp. | reverse complement strand
CGGCAAACCTGAACGCCCTCATAAGATACAAGACTATCAACTCGTGCCTCAGCGGTGGACGACGGAGATGGTCAATTGACGAGCTCCGGGAGAGGTGCACGGAGGCGCTCGCCGAGAACAGGGGAAGGTATGCCACAGTCTCGGAGAGGACAATCAGGGATGACATCCGCGTCATGCGCAGTGACATCCTCGGGTTCAATGCACCGATAAAGCAGGAGGCAGGTTTTTATTTCTATTCAGACCCGCAGTATTCGATACTCAGCCTCCGGATCACCGATGAGGGACTGGCAGAGCAGATACTTGGCCTCCTGATGAAGATGCGGGGAAAGGTAAACCACCCGGAGATGGAGATCATCATGGCGAGGCTGTGCAGGCTGATCGGGAGGGAGTACGAGCCGGAGATCACCGTCAGGAAACACGAACCCGAAAAAGCCGTCATGAAGCAGAAATCCGAAATAACCGTCAGGAAGCAGGTGATTAAGGAAGAGATTCAGACAGATGAATTTCTGTCGTTTGACCAGGCATACCGGCCCCGTATTGAACCTTCCATGTTCAAACTCCGTGCGGGTAAAAAGGCATTCTTTCCACCTGTCATACAGCCCCCTGAGCTGATCTGGGGTGAGATAATGGCTGCCGTAATGGCATAGGTTCACCGCTGCAGCCGCTACAGTGAACAGATCCGGTTGTAAACCTCCGCCAGAATCATGAAGTTTTTGAACTTCTTCAGGTCAGGGTTCCTGACGAACTCATCCTGCATCGCCGGGCAGTCGCCGAACAACTGCTCCAGGACCGGATCATAGGTTTCCTTTTCGACCTTTATCATCTCACCGCCGTCCTTCACCACGAAATAGCTCGTGTACCTTGACCTGCCCTCAATAATGCGGTAATCGGTACGATAGGTGGGGCCTATTATGAGTCCTTCGCCCGGCACCCAGGTGAATCCAACACCGTCTATCCTTGATCTGGTCTCAATGCGTGATGTGCTTGTCCCGATGCTTGACCTGTTAAGGTAGACTGTCACCCTTCCTGTTATCAGTCTGTTCATAAAGACAGGCTCCTTCTTTTTCCAGGAGGGGAGGCTGACATAGTCCTCAGGCGGGAGCGGAATCCTTGCAGCCATGTCATCTTCGCCGATCCAGGCTGTAAGCTGGTTGCCGAAGCCCGCAATATCAGACGCGGTAAGTGTCTGCTTTGTGCCTCCTTCAGGGGTGAATTTTATCTCCACCGGGTTGTTCTCAACGTACTTCAGGGCCCAGGTTAGCTTGCCCCAGACAGTGTCGCCGTTGCTGTAGAGAACATATCCCGGTACCGGAAGGATGGGTGCCTGGCCTGGTCCCATGGGTTCGTCCTGTGCAGATGCTTCCGTGATCATCAGTGACGGGAAGAGTGCAAGCAGGAGTGTTTTCAGAAAGAGACCGGATTTTTTCATGAGAGGCGTTTTGTCTTATAACAAACATATTCATGCAAAGTTATTCCGGCTGGCAGCGGAAGTCAAGTTTTTCTCCTTTTCCATTCCCGGGAAACGGAAGAAAATGAACTTTTTAAACGAAATTTGGTCTTGTAAAACTTGCAATAATCCAACACTAGTGTCCCGTTAAGATCGGGCAGTTATTATATAATAAGTTAGTAATAAATA
>CAYYEH010000214.1:0-1692 GCA_964470815.1 uncultured Rikenella sp. | reverse complement strand
AGGACAATACGCTGAAATCAATTCTGAAGCGAACTCATTGAAAACCATTCAGATACAACTTTAATTCAAAAAGTCGAATTAATTAATAACGTGTAACATAGATGAAAAAGATCAGGCTGGCAAATACCATACTGAATTTTGACACGAAAGACGTGACCGGTGAGGTTGTGACTATTGACAATGAAAAGTATTACAAAATTGCCAATTATGACCGGATGCCCGATTTCTTCATGGCAGTTGTGAGTGATTCTGATCTCTGGATGTATATCTCAAGCAACGGCTCTCTTACAGCCGGCAGGAAAGACCGTAACAACGCCCTTTTCCCATATTATACTGAAGACAAGATTCATGATTACAGGGGCAAAACGGGAAGCACTACTTCCTGCCTTGTTGACAGGGATGGTCATCTCTTTCTGTGGGAGCCTTTTGCCGCTCACCAGGAAAGCATATACAGGCTGGAACGCAATCTTTATAAGAGCATTTACGGCAACAGTATCATCTTCGAGGAGAAAAACCCGGACCTTGAGATGACCTTCAGGTACGGCTGGCACAGCAGTGAGAAGTACGGCTGGATAAAAAGATCACATGTTGAGTCAACAGGCAGCCGGAAGGTTAAGATACGGATACTTGACGGAATCAGGAACATCCTGCCGTACGGAGTTGACTATGCCTTCCAGAATGAATACAGCAACCTGCTGACGGCTTACAGGAAGAATGAGTTGCTTCCGGAGAGCGGGATTGCTCTCTTCCTTCTCAGTTCCATCCCGTCAGACACAGCCGAACCGAGCGAGGCATTGAGGGCAACCGTGGTTTGGCCGGCAGGTACCTGCACCGGATCACAATTCCTGATCTCCGACAGGCAGCGGGAAGCCTTCAGGAGAGGTGAAAGAACAGAAACTGAAACAGATCTTTTCGGTTCCGCAGGAGCATATTATACAGTTACTGAATATGAGATAAGGCCTCAGGCTGCTATGACCTGGTATTTTGTTGCCGATGTAAACAAAGACTTATCTGATGTGGTTAACCTCGACCGTTTTCTGAGGAGCACCGGCAACGCTGCTGAAATTCTGGAAGCGGAGATTACCCGGGGCACGGTCAGCCTGGTGCGTCTTGTTGGCGCCGCAGACGGCCTTCAGCTCTCCGGCGACCACCTGGGTGATGCCCGTCACTTTTCCAATACCCTCTTCAATATCATGAGGGGCGGAATCTTCGAAAACAATTATGATGTCAGCGCCGGAGACTTTGTCCATTTTGTCTCACAGTGCAACAGGGGTATCCATGAACGGCATAAGGTCATGCTAAGAGGGCTGCCCGGGATATTGACCCGTGACGCTCTTGCAGGCCTGCTGGGGAAAGAGGGTGATCCGGATCTTGACAGGATATGTCTCGAGTACCTCCCTCTGACATTCAGTCGCCGTCATGGTGACCCCAGCCGGCCCTGGAACAGGTTTCAGATAGAGCCAAAACTTCCGGACGGAAGCAGGAAAACCGGCTACCAGGGCAACTGGCGTGATATCTTTCAGAACTGGGAGGCTTTGTGCCTCTCATTTCCGGGTTACACAGAATCAGTCATTGCAAGATTTGTAAATGCATCCACCGCAGACGGATACAATCCTTACAGGATCTCCCGCGAAGGGATAGACTGGGAACGTCCTGCCCATGATGATCCGTGGGCATATATAGGCTACTGGG
>CAYYEH010000213.1:0-1727 GCA_964470815.1 uncultured Rikenella sp. | reverse complement strand
ATGCTAATAACGCAATTGCCATGAATACGGACAACACAAAAGCACAGATGCGCAAGGGGATCCTTGAGTACTGCATACTTGCAATACTTTCACGGAGCTCCTGCTATGCCGTTGACATCATCAATGAGCTTAAGAAAGCAGAGGTGATAGTAGTCGAGGGCACTCTCTACCCGCTTCTTACGAGGCAGAAAAACGCCGGCCTCCTCAGCTACCGCTGGGAAGAGTCGCCGCAGGGTCCGCCCAGGAAGTACTATGAACTCACGGAGCTTGGAAAGATATACCTGAAGGAGCTTGACAGGGCCTGGGATGAACTTGTTGAATCGGTTAACCAGATACGTGACAGGAAATAACGGCAGCCATGAAAAGGACACTTGACATAAACATCGCCGGGCAGCTCTTCCGTATTGACGAGGATGCCTGGGAAGTACTCAAAAACTATCTTGATCACGTTTCGGCCAGGTTCAAAACCGAGCAGGGCGGTGATGAGACGGTGCAGGATATTGAGGCGCGAATAGCCGAGATCTTCGGCGGGGGCAATGAGCCTCCGACCCTGGTCTCAAAGGAGATGGTAACTGAAATGATCAACATCATGGGTGCGCCGGAGGAATTTTATGATGCTGCACCACCCGCTACTGACAGCAAGCATTATACAAGGAAGTCAATGTATGACCCCAACAGCCTCTCTGCAAGGTTTGGAAGGGCTCTCTCGGCATTCTTCAGAGCTTTTGGCAGGATGATGTCGGCAATCATCAGGGTTTTCGCCGTAATATTCGGGGCAATTTTCACAATGACCGGTTTCCTGCTGTTCTTTACGTTTGCCCTGTTGCTCTTCTTCAGCAATGCCCCTTTCCTTTCTTCGGTGATGGAGCCGGAGATTATCAACAGCCACAGCCTGTTAAGCATTGTGCTGAACAGCAACATGGTGTGGCCGGTAATCATACTTGCCGCCCTTACCATACTCATACCCCTGGGCGCCCTCACCTGGTTGGGAGTCAAATTGATTTTCAACATCAGGGAAAGGTTCAGGATGCTTGGCATCGTGACTTTCCTGGTATGGATCGCTTCGCTTTGCGCACTGGGGGTCTTTCTGGGACTGCAGCTTTCAGTATATGCTGACAATGAGTCTGTTGAACAAAGAATAAACCTTGATCCGGCCCCGAAGACCATCTGGATCTCCTCTCTTAAAAAGCAGTCGGATCTCGATTACGGCAAATCAGCTTCAGTTGACGGTTTCCGTTTCTTCCTGGATGCACCTGACGAAAGGCTTCGCGGATCAGTTGACCTGAACATTTTCGGAAGTGATGACAGTACCAGCTTCATCTCGGTTGAAAAGAGGGCATGCAGCAATTCTGACACTGAGGCCCGTGCAAATGCCCGAAAGGTGGATTATGACTGGAAGTTCTCGGGTGATACTCTATACCTGGATGAATATTTTATCCTGCCGGCCGGGTCACGATGGAACGGATCCCTGGTTGATATTGATATCTGCCTTCCTGAAGGAACAGAAGTTCGGCTGGTTCCCGGCACCTATCCCGAATCACTTCTTTTCAGGGTGAGGGACCCGGAAGCAGGGGTATGGCACATACGCGACGGCTACCTCCGCGAGCTGAAAGATTAACAGGGGCAACAATACTGCTCCCGCGTTTTTTTACTCTTCACCATCCCGGCCTGAACAACCGGGATTTTTTTGTCCGGGAAATGCATTTTCATATCTTTAGCTCCGAAAA
>CAYYEH010000212.1:0-1734 GCA_964470815.1 uncultured Rikenella sp. | reverse complement strand
GGTTCTCAGTTGCCTGGTCGCAGAACAACTGCAAGGTCCTGAAACCCGGCATTGACAGCATTTACGCCGGAGACTGCAAACAGGGACTGGCGAACGGTCAGGGGGTGGCCTCCGGGATCGACTGGTATAACGGAGAATTTAAAAAAGGGCTGCCTGAAGGAACCGGCACCTATATCTGGAATAACGGCGACAAATATGAGGGAGAATGGAAAAAAGGCCTGAGAGAGGGCTCCGGAAAATTTACCACTAAGTATCATGGCCGTGACTCGATAGTTTCAGGCATCTGGCAGAGCGATAAGTTTATCGGAGAAGAAATTATTAAGCCCTATGCTGTCCTTTTCCGGAACGGTGTAACAAGAGTATCATGCATCAGGACAGGCGATCAGCCATCCCGTGTATCCTATAAATTCACCAGGGGAGGAACCTCATCAGAACATACAAGCCCTATAAGTAATCTTCTCCTACAGGGGAGCTCCGGAAACGAGAGCAGCTCAACCAATTATTTCGGATTTGATGATGTTACTTTCCCGTTTGAAGGAAAGATAACTTTCTCCGCTCCGAGTGCATTGAGTTCGCCTGGTGCCGCAAATGCAGTTACCCTCAATTATGAACTGGATTTTGTTATTACTCAGCCAGGAGCCTGGATGGTAACAATATTCTATTGACTTAAATACTTGTTCCTGGCAAAACGATGCGTTGTCATTTCACCCGGCCTGTATCTGATTTTATTACTGCAAAATCAAAAATTACCGGTTTATGAGCTCCGATCATTGAAAACGCTATCGTATATGACCAATAATCGGCAGAGTAAACAACCTTATGGATCTTGCTTCGTTTAAAGTCACAGGTATATGAAAATGCCAGCCGTGGCAAAATGGAACAGGGCAAAATTGTAAACCTCGGCATTATCTGCTCCACCTTCAAGCAACCTGTATCCGGCTTTTAACCCAATATGGTCAGAGATCCTGTAAGTCGCTGCAACCAGGACGTCTTCTGCCCTGCCCTGTGGGGCGGCCAGGGCATCCCCTTCAACAAGGATTCCAAGCTTTTCATATGGCTTCCATAACATCCTGAAGTTGATGATTGGCACAAATCCCACGTTTACCTTCTCGCTTTCAAGTCCTGCAGAGGCCAGGGCTATCCTGGCATCCCTGATTTTTGCGGTAAAGCCGAGTCCGAATTCAAGTTTCGGCCCGGTTACAATTTCATAGCGGTATGTCAATCTGTATGAATTGAATTTATAGGTTCCGGTAAGGTCACTGTTTGCGGGAAAAGTTACCCCTTCGAATAAAATATCCTTTGGAACAATCCCGGTTGAAACAGTTTCGAACGGAGCATATAACAATGACAGGGTATGACGGTTTTTTATAGTGTAACCTGTTCTTATCCGGTAGTAAAACTCAGTTTCTGGAGTTAAATCATCCTTGAGCGAGAAGCGGGTGCCCTGGTCCCCGGGAATCCTGACATCATTGTAACCGGTTCCCGCAGCACCGGCCTCAAGATCAATAAGAAACTGACCTTGCAGGGATAAGACATCAAATGACAGCATAAGGGCTGTGTATAAAACAGAAAGGATTAATTTTTTCTTCATGATCTCAGGATAAGCTGTTTTATGTTAATTCACCGTAAAGTATCCAGAAATGACGCAAGAGCGCCAGAGTTATTAATAAGTTCGATCTTTTTATAGATTAGTTCTGCCCGCTTCTCATTAAAACTTGATTGCTCTTTCTGAAA
>CAYYEH010000211.1:0-1753 GCA_964470815.1 uncultured Rikenella sp. | reverse complement strand
AGGATACCCCCCGCCGGGCACATTCCGTTGCCGCCCAGGGTGGCATCAATGCCGCAAAAAACTACAAGAATGACGGCGATAGTGTTTACCAGCTTTTCTATGATATTATAAAGGGTGGAGACTTCCGTGCTCGTGAAGCCAATGTCTACCGCATTGCTGAGGTAAGCAACCAGATCATTGACCATTTTACGGCAATCGGAGTCCCCTTTGCAAGAGAGTACGGAGGTACCCTTACCACCAGGTCATTCGGCGGCGTTCAGGTATCTAGAACCTTTTATTCCCGCGGCCAGACCGGCCAGCAGGTACTGCTTGGAGCCTACTCCTCACTAAGCCGCCAGGTGAAAGAAGGTACGGTAACCATGTACCCCCGTCGTGACATGCTTGACCTTGTCGTGATTGACGGCAAGGCCAGGGGAATAATAACACGTAATCTTATAACCGGTGAAATTGAAAGGCACTCGGCACATGCAGTGGTACTGGCAACAGGAGGATATGGCACAATTTACTACCTCTCCACACTGGCTGTCAATTCCAATGCCTCTGCAGCCTGGAAAGCATACAAAAAGGGAGCTCTGTTCGCCAATCCAAGTTTCGTCCAGATTCACCCGTCAAGCGTTCCCCAGATGAATGAATTCCAGAGCAAACTCACCCTGATGTCTGAATCGCTCCGTAACGACGGCCGTGTCTGGGTGCCGAAAAACAAGGGCGACAAACGCCCTGCAAACGAAATACCTGAAGAAGAGAGGGATTATTATCTTGAGAGAAGATATCCCGCCTTCGGTAACCTGGTGCCCCGTGATGTGGCATCAAGAGCAGCCAAGGAGAGATGTGACGCCGGCTACGGCGTCGGTCCCACTGGCCTGGCCGTCAACCTTGACTTCCGTGATGCCATCAAAAAACAGGGCAAAAAAGCCATTGAGGCCAAATACGGGAACCTGTTCGACATGTACAAGGATATTACAGGCATCGACTCCTATGCGGAACCAATGCGTATCTATCCCGCCGGACACTATACCATGGGAGGACTGTGGGTCGACTATGAGCTGATGACCACCATACCCGGACTTTTCGCCATCGGCGAGGCCAACTTCTCTGATCACGGGGCAAACAGGCTTGGCGCCAGCTCACTGATGCAGGGTGCCGGAGACGGCTATTTCATACTGCCTTACACCATTACAAACTACCTGGCTCCTGAGATACGTACACCGAATATCAAAACCGACCTGCCGGAGTTTGCCGAGGCTGAAAGAAATGCAGTTGAAAACATCAACCGGCTGATGTCAGTCGGCGGAAATGAAACAGCCTCTTCCTTCCATAAAAGACTCGGAAAGATCATGTGGGATCACTGCGGAATGTCACGTAATGAACAGGGTCTTCTGGAGGCACGCAGGATGATCAGGGAACTGAGGGAAGAGTTCTGGAAAGAGCTTAAGGTGCCAGGCAAAACAGATGAGGTTAACCAGGAGCTTGAAAAAGCCATAAGAATGGCAGACTTCCTCGAGCTGGGTGAACTGATGGTACTTGACGCCCTTAACAGGAAGGAGTCATGCGGAGCTCATTTCCGTGAGGAGAGTCAGACACCTGACGGTGAGGCCCGGCGCATTGATGAGGAATACGCCTACGTGGCAGCGTGGGAGTACAACGGCGAAAAAGAACCCTTACTGAACAGGGAGCCGCTTAATTTTGAATTCGTTGAACTGAAACAGAGAAGTTATAAATAGGAATCCATCAGGTTGCAGAATATGAAGCTCAA
>CAYYEH010000210.1:0-1767 GCA_964470815.1 uncultured Rikenella sp. | reverse complement strand
CCATTTACGGAGGCAGGGGATGCTATACTCATCCTGACGCAAACGGTATTTCCCCGACAGGGAACTACAAGAGCGGCACCCTGCTTGCCACCCGTACATTCGGGATGGACAACAAGCTTGACGAGCGGTGGTTTACCTTCGGTCCGTTCAACCCGGCTGACGGTGAGTATTACCCGAAGTTCCTGAGCAATATCTTTAAGATTATCTGTGACGGGGTCTCAGGCGATGACGGTAATCTTTACAGGTATGCCCTCTCCAGGAGGCCGGATGCAAACGTCCCCATCGACGGCGCCAACGCCTTTACATATGAATATACGTTCAGGATGTGGAATAATAATGATACCTCTTTTGTATCACATATTTACCCCTTTATCGACAGTGGCTGCGTATTTGTCCAGCAGAGGAATTTCGACTGGGACAATGACGGTGACTTCATGGTTGTTTCGGTTGTGAGAAAAGGCCAGGTTCTTCCGGTATCCGGAGAAGATGTCTGGGAAACTTCCCGGATGCCCATCCTCGAGGGAGAAATAGGCAAGTCGCTCGACTTCCGTTTCTATAAGAGGAAGGGAGAGCTGGTGAAAAACAACAATGTTGTGGTATCAGTTCAGAACCAGTATGGTGAGAATCTCCCGTTCTTCAGCGCTCCGATAGGCGGGGTGCCGGTCTATAAGCCACGGATAAAGGTAGTACCCAAGAAATAATCATGCCCGGAAGTTTTAGATCAGCGGTTGCACTCTTTTGTGCTTTTCTGGCACAGGTGCTGTTCCCGGCCTTAGCGCAGGCCCAGACATACAGTTACCGCACATACGACGAATATACCGGTTTGCCCGGCAGCTATCTCAATGTTATAGAGCAGGATAAAGACGGTCTTCTATGGGTGGGTGTTGACACCGGGCTGTACCGGTATGACGGTTTTTCATTCCATCACATGCCTTTTTCTGACACTCTGCCCAGGGGTAATACCAGTGCACTATACTGTGACATGACCGGCACAATGTGGGTTGGAATGAGTGACGGTTCACTCTTTACTTGGAAGGCCGGAGAAAGCCTGAAACGGATGCCTCTCCAGGAGAGTGACAAGATCAACCGTATTACCCATAGTCCGGAGGGGAAGGTATGGATAGTGACCCAGACCAGCGGGATCTATGTTGCAGAGCCGGGAGGGGGAGACAGGCCGACAAGGATCAGCATGCCAGGAGAGATGACCCTGTTTGATATCGCATTTACCGGTGAAGGCAAATTCCTGGCAGCAACCCAGGATAACCTTCATCTATGTTCCGCTGAAGGGGAGAGTGTTGTCAGTGAGCTTACATTCCCTGACCTTGAGTATACCTGGATACAGACCGTAGTCCGGATGGATGATGACACCTGGTTTGCCGGTACCGGCGACAAGGGTCTATGGCTGATCCGGCGGGAAGATGGAATAATGACAGCCACATCTGCCGGTGACACTACCTTCATGAACATGAACATACCAGCGCTTGCACCCGGACCGGGAAGGAGCCTTGCAATAGCCACACTGCAGGCAGGTGCGATGAAGGCTACATTCAGCAGTGATTTCTCCGGGATGAATATCACGGCTGCCTATGACGTCAGCTCAGGACTGCCTGAAAACAATGTCCGCACCCTGTTCAGGGACCGCGAAGGCAATCTGTGGATCGGACTCTTCAGCCGGGGGCTTGCTGCCGTCACTACAAACGCCTTCTCCTTTCATAAGCCTGAGACAATAAGGGAGATCACATACACAGGCACCTTTAACGGCAAGGT
>CAYYEH010000209.1:0-1799 GCA_964470815.1 uncultured Rikenella sp. | reverse complement strand
GTGTGGTTGACCTTGACAGGATGCTGTATGAGGATGCCCGCAAGGAGTTCACCCTCTCGTCGATGACCGGTTTTGGCATTGACGGTGATGATGAGGTTAAGAAGCGCGATTTTGAGCAGGTGCGTGGTGACTTTGAAAAGAACGGCGTCGTCCTGGCCATTCTTGATCATATAAAGGTCAAGACGGAGCTGGGAGATGAGCTGATAGGGCGCCTTCAGCGGCAGGCGTAGGAGAAGAGGCAAAAGGCAATAGACAAGAGTGCCGACAATTACAGGTTGTTAGCTGAAGTGCCTTGTATGTTTTCACTACTGCCTTCCCGATCCGCCAGCCGGCGGATGCGGTATAAAACCGCCTCTTGCCTAATGCCTCATCTTGTCCCGTACATCTCCTCGTAATACCTGGAATAATCCCCGGAGATAATTGCCGAGAGCCATTTTTCGTTGGTAAGGTACCAGTCAACGGTCATCTCAAGACCCTGTTCAAAGGTTACCGAAGGTTTCCACCCCAGTTCACCCTGCAGCTTACTGCTGTCAATCGCATAGCGGAGGTCATGACCGGCACGGTCTGTCACAAAAGCGATCAGCTCCTCAGAGTTGCCGGAGACCCTTCCGAGCTTTCTGTCCATGATCCGGCAGAGGAGCCTGACCAGGTCGATGTTCTTC
Organism: uncultured Rikenella sp.; assembly: GCA_964470815.1. Classification (GTDB taxonomy): domain Bacteria; phylum Bacteroidota; class Bacteroidia; order Bacteroidales; family VadinHA17; genus SR-FBR-E99. The sequence goes on along the minus strand of CAYYEH010000209.1, from coordinate 1,137 downwards.
CATTCATTATCGCCGCCTACATTGTATGTCTCTCCCTGCCTTCCGTGGTGGAAGATGATATCAATGGCCGCAGCATGGTCCTCAACATACAGCCAGTCGCGGATATTCTCACCCTTACCGTATACCGGGATTTGTTTATGAGTCTTTATATTGTTGATGGTCAGTGGTATCAGTTTCTCGGGAAACTGGTTGGGGCCGTAGTTGTTAGAACAGTTAGAGATAACAAACGGCAGTTTATATGTGTTACCGAAGGCCCTGACCATATGGTCTGAGCTGGCTTTGGAGGCAGAATATGGACTTCGCGGATCGTACGGAGTCTGCTCGGTGAAGAATCCCCCGTGTTCAAGTGATCCGTAGACCTCGTCAGTGGAGATATGATAAAAGAGCTTCTCTGCTCCTGATGCCGGTTTCACGTCACGGAAAGCAGCAAGCAGGTTGACCGTACCGACGATATTCGTATATATGAATTCGTCGGGAGAGGTTATAGACCTGTCTACATGTGATTCAGCAGCAAGGTGTATCACTCCGTCAAAACGGAATTCGTCAAACAGGGTGTTGACGGCCTTTTTATCAACGATGTCAATCTTGCGGAAGTAATAGTTGGGTTTCTTTTCCACATCGGTAAGGTTTCCCAGGTTTCCGGCATAGGTGAGTTTGTCGGCGTTGAGAACCCGGTATTCAGGATATTTGTTCACGAACCGTCTTACGACGTGTGAACCTATGAAACCGGCACCGCCGGTGATAAGTATTGTTCTCTTCATGATTTCTTGTTTTTGAGCCTTTTTTCCCACCGCCATGCTGTCTCCATGGCCTCCTCAATTGATATCTCCGTCTTCCATCCCAGTTCCCTGTTGGCCAGTGACGGATCGGCCCATATTTTTTCTATGTCCCCGGCACGGCGGTCAGTAACCGAGTATTTCAGTTTCATCCCGGTGACTTTTTCAAAGGCAGTTATAGCCTCAAGTACGGAGACACCTTTTCCCATTCCCAGGTTGAACACCTCGTAGTTCATTTTGTTCTGACCCTCAAGCATTCTCCGCAGGGCTGTCACGTGAGCCTTTGCCAGGTCAACCACGTGGAGGTAGTCGCGTATGCATGATCCGTCAGGAGTGTCATAATCGGTTCCGAAGACTTTCA
>CAYYEH010000208.1:0-1856 GCA_964470815.1 uncultured Rikenella sp. | reverse complement strand
ACTGCCGACTGGTACTGCCGACTGGTACTGCCGACTGGTACTGCCGACTGCCTACTTCTAATACGCTCTTCCCCCGCGGCCTTCAATATAATTGACAAACGCTTTGTTTACCACCCTGTTACCTCCGGGAGTGGGGTAGTTGCCGGTGAAGTACCAGTCGCCGGTATGCCCTGGACAGGCTTTATGCAATCCTTCCACCGACTGAAAAACGATCTCCAGATCAGCCTTAATCTCAGGCGTTTTGAGCATTACTGCTATCTGATCCGAGATCTCCTTATCAGTAAATGGTGCATAAACCTCCTGTACCCGGTTGACCATCTCGGTATCAGGCTTCTTCAGTTCCTCCTTCGCCCGTTCGTAAACATCGGTTATCACTTTCTCGCGGCCTGTGAGCTTCAGCAGTTCCAGGGCTGCCCGGAATGCAATGAAATCGCCCAGCCTTGACATGTCAATACCGTAGCAATCGGGGTAACGTATCTGCGGCGAAGATGATACAATTACGATTTTTGCCGGGTCAAGCCTGTCAAGTATTCGTATAATGCTCTCCTTCAGCGTGGTGCCACGCACGATGGAGTCGTCAATCACCACCAGGTTATCCTTGCCCCTCTTGATCACTCCGTAGGTGACGTCATAAACATGGGCGACAAGGTCATCGCGGCTACGGTCTTCGGTGATGAAGGTCCTCAACTTGATATCTTTAACTGCAATCTTTTCAATCCGGGGCCTCACATCCATGATCCGCTCAAAATCTGCAACAGTAATGGCATCACCCTTTTTCAGCAAGGCTTGCCGCTTCCGGTTGTTGAGCCACTTGTCGACACCCTCAATCAGTCCGTAAAATGCGCTCTCGGCTGTGTTGGGGATATATGAAAAGACTGTATTCTTTATGTCATTATTCACAGCTGCAAGCACCGGTTCAGTAAGGGTTTCGCCAAGTTTCTTGCGCTCGCGGTAGATATGCTTGTCGGTACCGCGGGAGAAATAGATCCTCTCAAAAGAACACTTCGCAGGGGTGGTAGCGGGCAGAACCTCCTGAAGAGACCACTCTCCGGACGCCTTGATAATCATCGCCTTGCCAGGATCAAGTTCATTGACCTTATCTGTCCTTATATCAAACACAGTTTGGATAACCGGTCGTTCCGAGGCAGCTACCACCACCTCGTCATCGGCATACCAGAATGCGGGTCTTATCCCGGCAGGATCGCGAAGAACGAACGCATCGCCATGTCCGAGCATGCCTGCCATCACGTAACCTCCATCCCATCGCTTCGCGGCGCTGCGCAAAATACCTGCAACATCAAGCTCATTCTCGATAATGGGTGATATTTCGCGCTTTGTCAGCCCCTTTTCCTTGTGGAACCGGTACCGCCGTTCGACCTCCTGGTCAAGGAAATGGCCGACATTTTCAAGAACAGTGATTGTGTCAGAGAAGTCGATCGGGTTCTGACCTATTTCAATGAGGTGGTTAAAGATCTCCTCGATGTTTGTCAGGTTGAAGTTGCCCGCCATGACGAGGCTTCGTGAGCGCCAGTTATTCTCGCGGGAGACGGGATGGACGAAATCGATGTTGTAGTTGCCGTATGTTCCGTAGCGCAGGTGCCCGAGCCATACATCACAGGGGTTCTCTTTGATCTCAGGGTAGATCCGTCCGAATATTTCCTTTATCGCGTTTGCCGAGTTGGAGCGTTGCCGGTGGATATAACGCGTCCCCGGCTTCGCGCCGATGCGTATGCCTGCAAGACCAGCCCCATCCTGGCCCCTGTTGTGCTGTTTCTCCATCATGAGATACATCTTGCGCAGGCTGTAGTCCCATGATCCGTATTTATCAATGTAGTATTCCGCGGGGCGCAGCAGTC
>CAYYEH010000207.1:0-1908 GCA_964470815.1 uncultured Rikenella sp. | reverse complement strand
TTTCATCTTCGCCCTCTTGCGGTCATTTTCGTCAAGAAGTATCTTCCTGAGCCGCATTGATTTAGGAGTGATCTCAATATATTCATCAGCAGCTATGTATTCCATAGCCTCCTCGAGCGAAAAGCGCACAGGAGGGGTAAGTATTGCCTTGTCATCAGAACCCGATGCCCTCATGTTGGTAAGCTTCTTTGTTTTGGTGACATTGACAACCAGGTCATCCTGCCGGGTGTTTTCACCTATCACCTGCCCCATGTACACATCTTCTCCGGGAAAAATGAAAAACCTGCCGCGATCCTGCAGCTTATCAATTGCATAGGCAACTGCCATGCCTGTCTCCATGGCAATCAGCGATCCGTTGCGTCTTACGGCCATCTCTCCCTTCCAGGGTTCATAAACATCAAAGCGGTGGGCCATCACGGCCTCCCCTTCTGTCACCGTGAGTACCTGGTTCCTCAACCCTGTTATTCCCCGTGACGGAATTCGGAAGTCGAGGTGTGCACGATCATTCCTTACCTCGATATTGATAATTTCTCCCTTACGCTGCGTGACCTGGTCAATAACCTTCCCGGCGAATTCTTCAGGGACCTGTACTGTCAGAGCCTCCACAGGCTCATGCCTGATACCGTTTATTTCCTTTAACAGTACCCTTGGCTGCCCTACCTGCAGTTCAAAACCCTCGCGGCGCATGGTTTCAATAAGTATGGAGAGATGGAGAATGCCGCGGCCGTAAACCATGAATGTGTCTGCGGAGTCAGTCTCCTCAACCCTCATGGCCAGGTTCTTTTCAGTCTCCCTGAAGAGCCTCTCCCTGAGCTGCCGGGAAGTGACCAGTGTCCCTTCCCTTCCGAAGAACGGAGATGTGTTTGAGGTGAAGAGCATGCTCATCGTGGGCTCGTCAACCCTTATCCACGGCAGGGCTTCGGGGTTTTCGGCATCTGCAATGGTATCTCCGATGTCAAAATCTTCCATCCCGAATACCGCACATATTTCCCCTGCATGAACAGGCTTCTTTGTCTTCTCCTTGCCGAGTCCCTCGAAGAGATAGACCTCCTTTACAGTATTGCGCACCACGGAACCGTCACGTTTGATTAGCGAGACCTGACTGCCCGGCAGGAGGGTGCCGCGGTTCACCTTGCCCACAGCTATCCTCCCCTGGTAGGATGAATAGTCAAGCGAGGATATCCTCATCTGAAGCGTACCCTCAGCCCTCTTTGGAGCAGGGATATGCTGAATTATGGTGTCAAGCAGATAGGTGACGTCTGTTGCCGGCTTATCCCAGTCCGGCCCCATCCACCCCTGCTTTGAGGAGCCGAAGACGGTTGGAAAATCGAGCTGATCCTCGGTGGCATTAAGACTGTGCATCAGGTCAAAAACACTTTCATGGGTCTCGTCAGGATTGCAGTTGGGCTTGTCAACCTTGTTGATCACCACGATAGGCTTAAGACCAAGTTCCAGCGCCTTCTGCAGCACAAAACGGGTCTGCGGCATCGGCCCTTCAAAGGCATCAACGATGAGCAAAACCCCTTCTGCCATGTTAAGAACCCGCTCAACCTCACCCCCGAAATCAGAGTGACCCGGTGTATCTATGATGTTGATCTTTACATCTTTGTACCTTACCGATACATTCTTGGAAAGAATAGTTATCCCCCTTTCCCTCTCGAGATCATTGCTGTCAAGAATCAGCTCTCCCATGACCTGGTTGTCACGAAACAGCTTTACCTGATACAATATCCTGTCTACCAGCGTAGTCTTGCCATGGTCAACGTGAGCTATCACGGCAATGTTTCTTATCTCTTCCGTATGATTCCCTGTTAGGGCTGCAAAAGTATGAAAAGAATCGTCACGCCCGCATTGACGGCAGGTATCTTTTTGCTGTCATGTAAGATGAACCTTTTTCAGGGTCATGGC
>CAYYEH010000206.1:0-1995 GCA_964470815.1 uncultured Rikenella sp. | reverse complement strand
ATGGCATTCATCGGGGTGCGGATCTCGTGGGAGATGTTGTGGAGGAAGGCGGTTTTCAGCCTGTCGCTCTGTTCAGCCTTTTCTTTCGCCCTGATCAGTTCCTCCTCTATTCTCTTCCTTTCGGTGATGTCAGAAATGAAGCCCTCCAGGGCAACCAGCATGCCGTTCTCATAATAGCCGCGTCCACGCTCCCAGACCCATTTCCTGTTGCCTGAGGAGGTGATGATCCTGTATTCAATTGTATACAGGTACCCGGTCTCAAGGGCATCGTGAATTTCCCTCCAGACCATGGCTGAATCGAGCGGGTCAATTATCGATTTAAAGGTTCGTATCTTATTGTTTATAAACTCATTGGGAAGATAGCCGGCCAGCTCATAGATGCCGTCGCTGATATACTGTATCGTCCAGTTTTCGTCATATTTGCAGCGGAAGACCACACCCCGGAGGTTATTGATGATGGTGCTGAGCTTCTTGTTACTCTCGCGCATTTCCTCCTCCGTGCGTTTACGGTCAGTGATGTCACGCCCGATGCTCTGGTAGAACCGTTTCCCCTCCACCTCTACTGTATATGCGCTGATCTCAATTGGGAAGGTGGTGCCGTCTCTTTTCAGGTGAACGGTTTCAATATATGACGAGCCAGTCTCGTTGAGAGTTTTGATATGATCTGTCAGGAGCGGTGCTTCGTCCGGCGTCCTTATCTCCGACAGATTCATTCCGATGAGCTTTTCCCTCGGATATCCATATGTGGAGACGGCTCGCTCATTTGCTTCAATGATATTCATTTCGCTGTCAATCAGCAGAATAATATCATTTCCGTGTTTCATCACGAAATCGAAGTGTTTCATGATGGCTTGCCGGTTCAGTTCTTCCTGCTGTTTTTCCCGGAGGTAGCGAGCCCTGGTAGCCTTGACAATCAGCCATGCCATGCTGATCAGGGCCAGGTAAACAATTCCCATGATCATCCACAGCATGGTTATCTCGCGCATGAAGCTGGCGAGTATTTCTGATGTCTCCTTCTTTGCTATGAGATACCAGTCAGTATCGGGCACCTTTATCACTGACGCCACAACATTGGCACCGGTATAGTCAGTGTAGGTGGTGGCTTCCTTGCTGTCTGTAGCCGGGTTCATCACGCTCAGTTCCATTTCGCCTGCGGCGAAGGTGACAGTTCTGTCATATCCGGCAAGGTGTGAGCCGTTAAGGTAGATTACCGAATCACCTTCGAAGCGGAAGAGGATGCACTCGGCTGTCCTCCCAGGTGTGGGCCATGTTGACAACATCGGAAACAGTTCCTTCTCAGGGTCGATCCTGAACACGAGCACCCCTGCCAGTACCGTGTCACCCTCATATGGCATCTTCATCGGGATGAGCAGGTCAAGATGGAGGTAACTGACGACTGAAGCGGTATGGAAATCTGATATGGAGATGACAGGGTTGGAAATGGCTTTGGTGACATTTGCCCTCAGGTTTTCGCCCATTACAGCCTCCGACGGGGGGACCGCTATGCCAGGATTGCCTCCCGCATCGAGCAGGACAGCCCCTCCGAAATCATAGTTTTGGATCAGGGTGTTTAGTAACTGGATAAGCCTTGTTTTTTCCCGGGCAGAATTGTCTCTGATGAACATGGCATCAATATGTTCCACAAGTGTGACGTTCTCATGGATAAGCACCGCATCATTGAGTCTTTCTTTTTTCCATTCTGATACCTGGTCTGACTTCAGATTGGCAACGGCGTCCATCTCGGTGGCTGCATCACGGAGTATTCTCTGTTTCTGGCCTTTGGAATAGATGATGATGCTGGCAGTAAGTATCGCGGCGGTGAAAAGGAGCGCACTCACAGACGTCCAGGGGAACGGTGACTTATTGTTGTTCTTTTTCATCTGGTTCCAGAGGATACTTTTCAGCCGGGCCATGAAGATAAGAAAATGTATCTATTCAACCTTCCGGAGAAGGTGATTATTGTGTCACAGCCGGGAAAAAAATACGGCTGCAGGC
>CAYYEH010000205.1:0-2048 GCA_964470815.1 uncultured Rikenella sp. | reverse complement strand
CCCAGCCATGGCAGCCTTCACGGGATTCAGGCTCTGATCATATCCTGTCCCTTCATCCTTCAGTCATGGCAGCCTTCACGGGATTCAGGCTCTGATCATATCCTGTCCCTTCATCCTTCAGTCATGGCAGCCCATGAATGAGGCAGAACAAATCGTTTTCCGTGGTGTTATCACTGTAAACAGAAACAGCATGAAAACAAAGAATGCGGAAAAGATAATACCACCGCCACCGGTGCATTTTGTTGGTGACGGTTTCAGGGTTCACAATTTCATCCCGGGGGTCTATCCGCTTACCATGGCAAGGATGGATCCTTTTATTCTCCTGGATTATAACTCCAGGCACTTTTTCCCTCCGACCGACAGGCCCAGAGGGGTTGGAGTGCATCCCCACCGCGGCTTTGAAACTGTCAGCATTGCATACAGGGGTCGTATTGCGCACCACGACAGCTTCGGCAACAGTGGCGTAATAGGTGAGGGAGACGTGCAGTGGATGACTGCATCATCAGGACTTCTGCACAAGGAATACCACGAAAAGGAATTTGCCAACGCCGGGGGCGACTTCCACATGGTACAGATATGGGTTAACCTCCCGGCAAAGGATAAGATGTCTCCCCCAAAATACCAGCCAATAACCAATGAACAGATGGGAAGACATTTATTACCTGACAACTATGGTACCATAGAGGTAATCGCCGGTTCGTACCAGGATGCAAAAGGGCCCGCATCATCTTTCACTCCAATGGCAATGATGAATGCAAAGCTGAATGCAGGAGGTAAGGCTGTGTTCGTTTTTCCGGAGGACTATAACACGGCTGCGCTGGTTATTGAGGGAAGTGTGCGGATCAACGGTTCCGAAACAGCCCATACAGATCATTTTGTACTTTTCAGGAATGACGGCGAACAGTTTACCCTTGAAGCAGCAGAGAATTCCATTGTGCTTGTTCTAAGCGGCGAGCCGATAAGGGAATCCATTGTGGCTCACGGTCCCTTCGTTATGAATACACGTACTGAAATATACCAGGCTTTTGAGGATGTTGAAAACGGCAGGTTCGGCCACCTGGATGACTGACCCACCCGGGGAATAATTGTCGGGGCGCAGATTAAGGGATAACCATGGTGGTTGTGCACTAAACTTCATGAACGGTTTATAGAAACAGGTCATTTGTACGGAAAGATTGGTGTACATTTGCGGCAGACTTCATTTGATGCTTAAAAACCTTCTTATAATCGGTACAGGTGGCTTTATCGGCAGCATTGCCCGCTATCTCGTCTCCCAGCTGAATCTGACCATAACTTTTCATTCAATACCTGTCGGCACTCTGACAGTTAATGTAGCCGGCAGTTTCATCATAGGCTTTCTGACCGGCATAGCAGAAAAAAGCATGATTCTGACCCCGGAGTGGAGACTGTTTCTGATGGTTGGACTATGCGGCGGATTCACAACTTTTTCCGCATTCGCCAATGAGAACCTCATGCTGATTCACAACGGGCAGGTACTTACAGTCCTGCTTTATACCGGCCTGAGCATCTTTCTTGGATTCCTGGCCGTATACCTGGGTTATGTAACCACTAATCTTCTGTGATCATGGAAAAAGCATCCCATTCCGTTTTAAAGATATATGCCAGTTCAACTGACAGGCTTGGCTCCGGGTTACTTTACGAGACCGTGGTATACCGCGCCAGGGAGGCCGGGATATCCGGCGCAACAGTTTACAGGGGTGTGATGGGATATGGCCTGAGCAGTCATATTCATACCTCAAAGTTCTGGGAACTTACTGAGAAACTTCCGGTAGTGGTCGAACTGATAGATACCGAAGAAAAAATCAGGGAATTCTATGCTGTCATCGCACCGGAACTGCAGACACTTCCCAAAGGTTGCCTCGTAACAGTGTCACCCGTTGAAGTAATTCTTCACAAAAGCGGAGCCAAGAGGGATAAACTGATATGAAACTGCTTCCGGGTATTGAACCTTGGCACTATCATAAGAAATGAACCGACTCCCGCCCCCCTCCGGTGACCATTATAAGGGTGCCGACATCAATGATTGG
>CAYYEH010000204.1:0-2086 GCA_964470815.1 uncultured Rikenella sp. | reverse complement strand
TTTCTGTAACGGGATTGGGGAAGAAGTCGACACCGTTGCCCTCCCTGTCAGGCAGATTCCGCGGCGGGATGAATCTCGGCTGCTGATATCCCTGTGACAGGTTATAGACTGATGGCAGTGAGACTTCCACGGCGGTTTCGCCAATGGTTTGCTGATATGTCAGGCCGGGATGGGTAACAATGTTCCCTGCCGGCACCAGCACCTGGTGCGACAGGTTGTACAACTTCTGCGCAAAGGAAACATGGCAGAGCAGCAAAAGGAATACACCGGCCAGCAACCGCTTCATTTTCAAGGTCCTTTTGTTTTCAGACCCAAAAGTAATACTTTTTACTCAGAATCGTGCCTGTCAGTGATCAGTTTAAGGCTTTTGAGGGGCTCGGTGAACCTGAATATGAGGGCGAGGGCGAATCCCGTCACCAGTTGCGCTATAGCTGCTGTTAACCATGGCAACCCCGTCAAACGCAGCATCCATCCGGCAGCCAGGGTCAGAATAATCATAAGGAGATACGAAAGGATTCTCCCGGTTCCGGCAACGGATGTCATTGTCTTCCTTACGGCCACCATGCATGACAGTGCAACCATCGTCTGGGTTGCCATTGCCGAGTATGCTGCTCCCGCAGCCCCTTGTAATGGGATCAGTATAAGATTGAGTGCAATATTCAAAAGCATCCCCGAAAGGGTTATCATGCCCAGTAACCTTAGTTTCCCGGCAGCGGTGATCATGGTACTGTAAATGTATATCACACCTGCCGGCACCAGCGTCAGCATCAGCAACCTGAAGGCGGTGACGGCGCTGGCTGCAGGAGAGGCATAGAGGAGGTCAAGCATCTCCTGCGGGAATGTGGCGAGGGTGACTGCACCGATTCCCAGCGGCGCCAGCAGCATTCGTCCTGCCATTTTCGCCAAAGGGGAGATATCGTCCCCTGAGGCCAGTCCCCTGGTCATTAAGGGCAGAAGGAGCCCGCCGAACATCACCGGTATCATGGCCAGCGCATCGAAGAGCCTGAACGCCTGGGCATAGTTGCCGGCTTCGGTCGCCCCGTCGGGCAGCAGGCGCTCAATCATGACCGAATCGATCCGCCAGTAGATAGTCATGGTAAATGCTACAAGAGTATATGGAAGTCCTTTTACAAAGATACTCCTGAGCACCGCAGCATCGGGTCTGACTCCGGAGACGCCGCCCTTCCTTACAACAATTGCCAGTGCAATGCACATTACCGTAAACAGGGCAGCGCTCTGCGCCCGGACGAACCATTCAATCCTGAAGCTTCCCTCATAAACCCCTCCCCAAAGGAGCACCGCGCAGATAATGATCATCACCAGCCTGTCAGCGACAGAGAGAAGGCTGTCGAGGAAGAGATACTGCATTCCGCTTATGTTTGAACGAAGCCAGAGGATCATTGAAGCCATTGCCTGGTTCAGCATCAGGATCAGAAGCATATCAATATGCCAGCCCCGGTAACCGAGCGCAATTGCAACCCCCAGTGTAACCAGGAAATAGGCTACGGAAAGGAGAAGACGTATCAGGAGTATATTGCCGAAATAGAGCTTAACCCTGGAAGGATCTGCAGATATTGCCCTGTTATTGAATCCTGACAGCCCCATATCCAGAAGCAGGGTGAACAGCACCGAGAAGCTGAAGAGTGAAAAATAGCCACCATACGCTGTCTCGCCGACAACATTCTGGACGGTACGGTCAATGCCGAGCACCCAGAATGCCTTGACCAGGATACTCACCGTCAGAAGAAAAAGAATATTGATCAGGAACTTTCGCCTCAAATCAGTCTGTCTCAGGTTATCGATTAAATGCCAAATTATAAATAAATTGCCACATTTGTAACCGGGAAGCGCAGAGAAGAATGATCATAGCAATAAATGCACGTACGCTGAGGTCGGTACCCCGTGACGGCATCGGGTGGTTCACACTGGAGGTTGTCAGGGGTATGGTGAGGAACCATCCCGGGCACCGGTTTGTCATGATCGGCGACAGGAGGTACAGGCAGATTGCGGGAAATGGCGACAGGTACGAGGAGCGGCTGGCTGGAACAGGACAGGTGCAGGGGGATAGGTTGCCGGGGACTGGCGA
>CAYYEH010000203.1:0-2192 GCA_964470815.1 uncultured Rikenella sp. | reverse complement strand
CCACTACTACCCCGCCTGCCGGCAGAGCCGCACAGGGTCAGAAGACACAGATGCCACGCCAGGAGCCACCGGCTACAAAACCTGACACACCCGGACAGGCTGCTGACGGCACAGTAACCTTTAAGGCTGATGAGGTAAAGGAGAATACTGTACCAAAAACCCCGGCCGAAACAAATACCCGAACTGAGACCGCTACCCGGCAACAGGCTCAGCAGCAGACCCCCGCTCCCGGCAGCACCGAGGATAAACCAAAGCCTGTACAGCCTGAGAAAAAGAAGATTCACAAGGTGCAGAAAGGTGAGTCGCTCGCTGACATCGCAAAGAAGTATGGCATTACCGTGCAGGAACTCAAGCAGGCTAACAAGGGTGTCATTTTCGCCATGCCTGACATGAGGCTGGTCATCCCGGTAAAGGAGGAGTAGCCGTCTCCTGCCAGGGGAACCCCGGGAAGAATCTTCAGCAAAATCCTTAAATTAGGGGTTATAATCTTATTGTTATGAATGACTTTCAGATGTTTATTAATGAGCTTGTTAAATTCCGGGATGCGCGGCACTGGGATCAGTTTCATAACACCAGGGATCTGGCCCTGGCTATATCAATTGAGGCTGCCGAGCTGAACGAACTTTTTCTGTGGAAATCCCCCTCGGAATGCGAGAGTGTTGACAGGAACAGGCTGAAGGAGGAGCTTGCCGATATTTTTGCATTCAGCCTGTTGCTTGCCGGCAAACATGGATTCGACGTAAAGGAGATAGTCCTGGAAAAGATCAGGAAGAACAACGAGAAATACCCGGTTGAAAAATCAAAGGGTACTGCAAGGAAATACAATGAGTTGTGATTATTTCAATAACCCAGGCCTGATTTCATAAAATTCACATTACATGATTTTTTTGCTTATAATGCTCCGTTGGCATTTGTTTGATTTGATTTCCATGATGAGAGGCCGGGAGCAGATGACTTCAGAAAGCCTGCACTGAACCGGAAGATGCTTCTGATAAATGTGCTGATTAAGGTTGGAAGGTTTCCGGTGTACCACCGGAGAATGTGAAAGCGAAGGGTATTCCCCTGGTTGCGCCCGGAGGGTGCGCATATATATTCCGTGGGCACAGCAGAAAGTTAATGAAACAAGGGGGATAGAAAGCGAATAATTACCAAATTTGGACTCAAATCAATACCGGTTAACAATGCGTAGTGCTGAAAGCCTGAAAAGGAGAATAGAGATGGAGGAAAGGAATGTTTCTGTCAGGGAATCTTCTTCCGCATCCGCAACAATCAAAGCAGGTGATGATTCAAATTCCAGTGAGATACTCGTCTTTACATCCCTTTGTAATGTTTACAAAGTCCCCAGGAAGGAACTGATGGACAAGTTTCAGGCACTGCAGAAAATTGATACTGAACCGGAAGAAAGGCCGATATATCTTACCGGAGAGAAGAGGTACAAGGGTTTCCTGATCGTGGGATTTGAAAACGGTAAAATGGGAAAGATTTCCCTGAAAAGCTATGAAACTGAGTATGCAAGGAAGAAACTCAGGAACGCTTTCAACAGCGAATCGCGGTTGATCTTTATTGAGCTGGTTGACCGTGATATTGACCTGGTTGCCATGAGCAGCATCAAGAAGGCTCTTCTGTTCAACACTTCCATGATCAACCCCGTGGAAAGCCGGACAACAAAAGGTGTGCAGGTTATGAAACCGAAGGATGGCAGCGTGATGATAAAAGTAACCCGGCTGGAAAATGCGAAACTGGCTGATCCGGAATATTACCGCAGGAGTGACTCACTTAATGCAATCGGATTTTATCTGAAACCGGGCGACGAGGTTTGATACCGGTCAGACTTCCAGTGGCTGAGATTGGGTGAGAAGCTAAGTTTTTTATATGTGATTAGTTATCTGTATAATAGAAATTAAACCATCTATTCGGCTTTTAGCTTTTTGTCTGGTTAGATCTTTAATATGAAACTCAATCTCAGAATAAAAATGGACATGTTTTGATAGCGTGTCCAGAAATATCAAAATATTGGACATGTGTTATTGTTTTTAATGAAAATACCACATAAATTTGCAACATGTCCATAATTGCGCAAATATTGAACAGCCATGACTAAGTCAAGATTCGACAGAAATATCCCTTTCAATGATCTTCCTCTTCTTCCTCCTGCAGCTGAAATAGATAATGACAGTGATATCTTAAAAAAG
>CAYYEH010000202.1:0-2274 GCA_964470815.1 uncultured Rikenella sp. | reverse complement strand
AGACCACATCAGCACTACTGATAACCTCAATCATCTTCTGGTATTTTACTTTTTTACCATCTGAATCATACAGGTTATATGCCGGCTTGTCAGCCCTGAAAGACACCATTACCAGGGCAATCATGGTTAATGAAATTGCGGTTTTGTTCATTTGCGTGGATCGGGTGAATTCAATAATTAAGATTTATTAGCATTTGGAGACAAAATAAGTCATTATTTCGGGACTGATTTGAAATATCTTTGGGGATATAACAAATGTCCGATGAAAAGGTTAATCATTCTCCCTCTTGTCATTTTCGCACTGGTAGCCTGTGACAGTAATGGTCGACGGATCCGTGAGGTCTGGCCGGCCCCTGATACAGGAGACCTGCAGATGAGCGCTGAGACTCAGAAGGTGTTCTCCCTGAGACGTAAAGCTGTTCTTGATACTATCGGAGACGGACTGCTGCTGCTCAGGTCAGATTATGGTTATGACGGTGGCCGTCATGAATACAGGGCTGCCAGCAATTTCTGGTATCTCACCGGTTACGCGCAGCCGGGTACCATGATGTCTCTTTCGGGTGACGCAGTCATGCCATATGCATTATATACAAGGGAGAGAAGCATTCGTGACATAATTTATTCCGGGAATCTTCCCGAGCCGGGTGAACTGTTAAGGATCTGGGCGCCGGACACGGTAATGAATTACCGGGAGGCCGACAGGGTTATCTCAGAGGCAGCACGATCCGGAAGATCAGTTTATGTTGATTTCCGTGACCAGATGGTCCGGAACCGCGTCACTGAAATACTTAAGCAGGAAAAAGTCCCAGAAGGGTTGCTCAGGGATATCGGGCCGTCACTGGCTGAGATGCGGGTTATAAAGGATGAATATGAGGTGGGCATGCTCCAGAAGGCGGTGGATATTACGGGGCAGGGAATCATCGAGGTTCTCTGGGCATGCCGTCCCGGTATGTATGAATTTGAGGTCGAAGCTCTTCTGGAATACATCTGGCGCAGTAACGGCTCCTCCATGCCCGGTTTCGAATCCATTGTGGGATCGGGAGAAAATGCAGTCACACTTCACTATTCTGCAAACGACCGGTTGATGGAGGAGGGAGACCTCCTGCTGATGGACCTTGGCGCAGAGTATGGATATTATACCGCTGACATTACCCGCACCATCCCTGTGAGCGGTAGTTATACCGCGGAGCAGAGGGATATTTATGAACTTGTTCTCAGGGCGCAGAAAGCGGCGATAGATGAAATGAAGCCGGGTGCGGGGATGACTGCAGCACACCTGAGGGCGACCAGAGTGATAATGGACGGCCTTTATGACCTTGGACTGGTCACTGATCCCGGTTGCCAGTGGCAGAGAAAGTTCTATACAATCTATCACATCTGTCATTACCTGGGTCTGGATGTACATGATGCAGGAAGCCAGGGAATACCTCAATCGATGGTACACACCTACCTTACAGCTGACACTGTTGTCGGCAGGCCGCTTGAAAAAGGGATGGTCCTTACCGTGGAGCCTGGCATATACCTCCGCGCCAACGGCCTTGAGCAGCTCAGGATGCTGTATGGCAGCGAGGCCGGGGAGGGCGAGATAGAGGAATTCATCGAAAAGGTCAGCCCGGTGTATGAAAAATACAAAAGCATTGGCGTCCGGATCGAAGATGATGTTCTTATAACTGAAAACGGAAATGTGGTCTTGTCGGCTTCCATACCGAAAGAGCCGGAGGAGATAGAGAGCCTGATGAGGAGAAAACCTGTCAGTCATCGACGCTGACCGGTTAACCTCTTTTACACATGCCCCTGCAGAGCACATCAGAAGTGTGGCACCAGTCCTGTCAACAAAATCAGGGTCCTCAACTTTCCTGGCAAGTTAAAGAGCATTTTTATTTCCCTTTTTGAAGAGCTTCAAGTACAATTTATTGCGAGCCTTCTGACTGAGTCACAGCCAGGGAGGGAGACATCAAAAACAAAACGGCACAGACAGCCGTGATAACTGCTGATCTCATTGTGCGGGGATATGAACCGGATGTAATACTATCAGATTCACCGGTACCTGTGAAGGCAGTTTCTGCCGTCAGCCTCACCATGTTGACGGACAGGCGTTTTTAGCTGGTTTTGATTGACTGAAGAGCGAACAAAAACCGGATTTATCCGTATAAACCGGTAGTCAGAATATGGAAAAATCCCATGGTATGAAAAAGACCGTAATGCTGTTTCTTTTTTTGCTGGCCTGTACCTGCACCTTTTCCCAGACATACAAGAGCAGGTCGGCGACAATCA
>CAYYEH010000201.1:0-2309 GCA_964470815.1 uncultured Rikenella sp. | reverse complement strand
TTTTCGGCAATTTCCCAGGTAAAGCCTCCTGACAGTTCCTCATAGGACCTGTATTGCAGTTCAGACGCCATATGCAGTTTTATACAATGATCTGAAAGATAAAATTATTTTCGAAAATGCCAAGCTTTAAAACTGACTTTTCTCACTATTAAAGTGGAGCAGCAGTTCTTTACAGATAAAGACACCGGTATTGTCTCTTCAGAAAATGATTTTTAGCATGCCTGATGAGAGGGAGGTATGTTTGGTCAGGCAGATAATGTCAAGGGCAGGTACAAGGAGAGAAACTCCGGCTAACTCACTGAAGCGATAATATGGAAGTAAAATATCTGATCAGGTATTGTCAGAGGGTCAGTCCCAGTTCAGGATCACCTTACCGCAGTTGCCCTCTTCCATCACATCGAATCCTTTCTGGAAGTCGTTGATGTGGAAACGGTGGGTGATGATCGGGTCAAGGTTGATGCCGCCGATGATCATCATCTGCATCTTGTACCAGGTCTCCCACATCTCGCGGCCATATATTCCTTTCAGGGTCAGAGCCTTGAATATGATATCACTCCATGGAACCTCGAAGTTTGACGGGAGGATTCCGAGCAGGGAGATATTGGATCCGTTGTACATGTTTGCAATCATCTCGCGGAAGGCTGCAGGTGAGCCTGACATCTCGAGGCCTACGTCAAATCCTTTCATATTGAGTGGCTCCAGCACATCATGAATCTTTTCTCCTTTGGAAGGGTTAACCACCCTGGTGGCACCCATCTTTTTTGCCAGCTCAAGCCGGTAGTCGCTCAGGTCACTTGCAACTATATGGCGGGCGCCTGCAAACCTTGCTATGGCAACTGCCATGCTTCCGATAAGGCCTGCCCCGGTGACAAGCACATCTTCTCCCAGCAGCGGGAATGCAAGTGCTGTATGGGTGGCATTGCCAAACGGGTCCATTATGGCAGCCCACTCATCCGGAATGCGATGGTCAAGAAGCACAACGTTGCGTGCCGGTACCTTCACATACTCAGCGAAGGAGCCGTCAATATGAACCCCGATGCCGACGGTATTCTCGCATACATGTTCACGGCCGCGGCGGCAGTTGCGGCAGGTGCCGCAGAAGAGATGACCTTCACCGGTGACCCTGTCTCCGACTTTGACATTGGTTACTCCCGGGCCGGCCTTTTCGACATATCCCATATATTCATGGCCGATGGTCATCGGCACCTTTATGGTCTTCTTTGCCCATTCATCCCATTCGTAAATATGGAGGTCAGTGCCGCAGATGGCAGATTTTTTGACTTTTATTATGACATCATTGTAACCGGGCTCAGGGATGGGAACTTCCTGCATCCATAATCCTTTGGCAGCCTGGGCCTTGACGAGAGCTTTCATCTTTTTCATCGGGAGTGATGATTAATTCGTTATGATGTAAAAATAATACAAACAGTGGTAACAAAATATGATTTTTGACGATGTCTCAGGGAGATCTCAGTAAACCGGCATTACCAGTTTTTCCGGCGGTTCGTGCCGGCTGGCGGCGCTCCAGCGTATCCCTCTTTTAAGTATCTCCAGGGCTTCCGGCACATTCATGTCGGTGGCAACGTGCCCCAGGGAGGAGTAGAAGACCCTTCCCATGCCGTACATTTTTTTCCACACCACCGGCATGGTGCATCCTTCCGACCAGTAATCATGTTCACCGGTGAAGGTGGTTGTTGCAAGTACTTTTATGTTGGGATCAACATGCATATAGTACTGTTCACTGTGCATGGAGAAGGGCGACAATCCCCTGGTGACAGGGTCATCAGGGTCGGTAATTTCTACCGTGTAGTCTATTACTCCGCCGGGATGGGCTACCCATTGTCCGCCCACCATATACTGATAGGCAGGATTGTTCCTGAAAGCATCAGCAAGTCCGCCGTGCCATCCTGCAAGGCCTGCGCCACCCTTCACTGCCGCAAGCAGGCCCTCCTCCTGGCGGGGTGTTATCGCAGACATGGTATAGGCCTGGATGACCAGGTCAACACTGCTCATAAAGATGCTGTCAGTGTAAATATCAAGCGATGAGGTGGTATCGGCAGCGGCACCTTCGGAGCGAAGCCAGGGGAGAAGCATTTCCACGTATTTGCCCGGCTCATGGCCATCCCATCCGCCGAAGACTATCAGCACGTGCTTTCCGCTCAGATCCTGCCCGGCGCATTCCTGTGGGTTTGCCATCAGGATGAGTGACATCAGAGTAATTACCGGGAGAGTGATGAGGGTTAATGGGTTCTTCATATTCTTATAGTATTTTACACCGTACTGCCTGATCCAGGCATCGACCCTTTCCT
>CAYYEH010000200.1:0-2316 GCA_964470815.1 uncultured Rikenella sp. | reverse complement strand
GGCATTCTTTCAAGGGATATCTACCTGGCAATATGGATTGTACTCTTTGTTCTGCTGGGGATCTACCTCATGGGCAAGATTAAGTTCTCACATGACAGCGATGTGCCTCATATAGGTGTCTTCAGGCTGGTCCTCATCATTGCCTCGTTCACCTTTGCCCTTTACCTTGTTCCCGGTCTCTTCGGCGCACCGCTGACGCGCATTTCGGCGCTGCTGCCTCCGCGTGAGACATCCGGCTTCAATCTTCTGAAGGCCATCAGTGAGAACAGGGGAGCTGCTCCGGGAGCGCTTGTTCCGGGTGTACCCGGTACCGGCGGCGGAACACTGTGTGATGTGCCGAAGTACGGAGACTTCCTTCACTTCGAGTACGGCCTCCAGGGTTACTTTGACCTTGAGCAGGGACTAGCCTGCGCAAGAAAGCTCAACAAACCGGTTCTGATTGACTTCAAAGGCCATGCATGTGCCAACTGCAAGGAGATGGATGCGCGCGTATGGTCAGACCCAGGGGTTCAGCAGCGACTGAAGGAAAATTTTGTTCTGGTTGCACTTTATGTTGATGACCGTACAAAACTTCCTGAAAACGAAATTTATGTTTCAAAGGTTGACGGCAAGGAGAAGAAAACCATGGGAAAAAAGAACGAGGATATTGAGATATCAATGTTCAACACCAATACACTTCCCCTGTATGCCATTGTTGACCCGGAAGGCAGGCCGCTGATAGAGACCCGCGGCACCAACTTTGACATCCAGGCTTATATCGACTGGCTTGACCGCGGTGCAGATGCGTTCAGGAATCGATAATCCGGTCTGCATAAACTGACGCGTCAGCTGCATCATGGTGATCAGGATTCAATAATCCGGCGTAAATTAACAGTCCTAACCGCGTCGCATCGGTTTTAAAAACAATAACCCGACACACATAGGCGTACCATCAAGGCTGGTCTGAGTTCTCCTTCAACCGGTTGTGAATACTCGTTGTATTTCACATCCCGGCACAGTGAATAAAATGTGTTATGCAATACCATACGTGCTTTTATCCAGGGGAAAATGTAAATTTACCGTATGTTTTAAAGTGTAAAAAATACATTTAAAGATCATGAGAAATATTACAATTGGGGAATTGGCTGTTGGGGTGATGCTGATTTTCCTGTTACCTGCCCCTGTCTCCGCACAGAAGAAGGCTCATTCTAAGCATGATAGCCCAAAGTCTCAGGTTGATGTATGGGCTGGTCCGGTGACAGAATGGCCAAGGGTGATTCCTGCAAGAATAAGGGACGGTGCAAACGCCGACCTGTTCGTCATGACCCTCGGGGAGGTGAACACATCTCTTGCACAGGGCACATTTGACCCGGTCAGGGACCAGGTGACCCTGAAGGACGGGACGGTCATCAAAAACTATTATCGTGACACACTCGGGGTCAAATTCTACAAACCAATACCGAAGGATATCTTTCCGCTTCCGCCGTCAGGCCTCTGCACATGGTACTATTACTATCAGCATATAACTGACAGGGAAGTACGGCTGAACGCCGACTGGATCGCTGTCAACCTGAAGTCGTACGGTGCAAAATATGTGCAGATTGATGACGGATGGCAGGCGCTCTCCGCCTCAGGGAGGAAGGGCTCGCGCGACTGGACCGGATTTGATCCTAACTTCTCCGGCGGGATGGCTGACCTGGCTTCATACATTAAATCGAAAGGCCTGGTGCCGGGTATCTGGATCGCTCCTCACGGCCAGTCGAATGAGGAGGTTGTAAAAAACAACCCGGGAGTTTTCATCCTGAAGCCTGACGGCACTTCTCCCTCGAAGACATGGGAGGGCGACTGGCTCCTTGACCCCACCTCTGAGGCAGGTAAGAAGTACTTCCATGACCTGTTTGCCATGATGAGAGGCTGGGGATATGAGTATTTCAAGATTGACGGCCAGCCGATTGTGGTGGATGAGTACGGGAAACATTCACAGTTTATGGCAGTCCCGGGCGGTGCGGCTGACTCCCTCTACAGGGTCACCCTCGATATCGTCCGGGATGCGATAAGGGATGAGAGCTACCTCCTCGGGTGCTGGGGTCTGCCGATAGAAGGTGCCGGTATCATGGACGGCTCCCGCACCGGCGGCGATGTGGTCCTTGGGTGGGATGGATTTTTCACTGCACTTGACCCGACACTGGAGAGTTACTGGCAGCATAATATAGTATGGTACACTGACCCTGATGTGATGCTGCTCCGCCAGCCGCTTACAGTTGAACAGGCGCGCGTATGGGCAACGCTTCAGGGACTGACCGGCCAGGCGCTGATGTCGTCCGACAGGCTCACCGA
>CAYYEH010000199.1:0-2348 GCA_964470815.1 uncultured Rikenella sp. | reverse complement strand
ATCAGGGGCCTGGTCTTGATGAATGTCTCGATTGTGTGTGCCTTGCCGTCATCCTGCGGAATGGGAGGGATGATTTCGCCGGTGGTTACACCTTCCTTAACAACGCACTTGGCCCCCAGAATGTTCGTGACAGGAATACCGTACTCCTCTGCAACAAACTTCTGGTAAAGAAACTCCGGTGAAGCAGTAAGGATATACACCTCGAAACCATATTCCTTCAGGTTGGCCACGAGCTGCTTCATCTCGGGGTAAGTCTTGTTCCGGTAAGACTCACGGTAGCATTCATAGCCTATCATCTCGATCTCTTCGGGGCTCAGTCCGGCAAGAAAGTGAACCCTGTCCTCCACATAGGGTTTACCAACGTTATTTCCGTCCTTTACCATCCGGTCAAGTATCTTCAGCTTCTCCCTGGCCTCCTTGTCCTTCCTCTCTTTCAGGACCTTGTCGGCATAGCGGTAGAGCGCCTCGTCAGCCAGGTAATGCGGCACCTGTCCGAAGGTGGTACCGTCACTGTCAAACACGGCTACTTTCCGTACGTTCATGGTGATGGTTGAATTCAGGTAGTCTTCGATCCTGTCGTTGATCTCCTGTGACCATCCGGAAATATGCCTGTAGGTCTGTCCGCTGACCGTCAGTGTGATGCAGAAAGCTGCCAGTAAGAGTGTCAGTTTAAGTTGCTTCATGTTCATGATTTTGTGTTCGCTTCGTAAGTCTCCTTTTCCTTTTTCCAGGTTGTGGCAGAGAAGATAGCGGCCAGTATGCTGGCTGCAATGAAGATCCAGAAGGTTGCTCCCCATCCGAGGCTGATATTGTCTGCCACGGCCCCTATCAGCACCTTTGAAAGGAGGGCATCGCCGAGCAGGTATCCGAAGAGTCCGACAAAACCAGCGGCAGTACCTGCAGCATTCTTGGGAACAAGGTTCACCGCCTGAACACCTATCAGGGCAACGGGTCCGTAGATGAAGAAGCCTATGGCTATCAGCGCGGAATAGACTACGGTTACCCTTGTGGTATCCGGATCGGTTCCCAGTGCGTTGACAAAGAATGATGCCACGGGCACTGCCTTCCAGTAAAGCAGCACGCTGAGCAGCACCAGCACCATGTATATGACGTTTGCGGGTGCACAGCGCCCCTTGAATACCTTCGATGAGATCCATCCGATAAGGATCATCCCAGGCACACCGGCATAATTGTGGAGCGAGAATGCCATCTTGCTCTGCTCGCTGGTGAGCAGCCCCGCCTCCTCGGTATATGTCGGCGCCCAGTCGCCTATACCGTACCTGATCAGGTAGACAAAGACATTGGCCAGGGCTATAAGCCAGAGAATCCTGTTCCTGAAGATATATTTCAGGAAGAGTTCCTTTACAGGTATTTTCTTGTCAGAGCTCATCTCTTTCTGTGCCGGTATATCATTCCTGTACTTGTCGATAGGGGGGAGGCCGCACGACTGCGGTGTGTCTCTCAGCGCCCACCAGCAGAAGAGAGCGAGGAGTATGGCCACACCGCTGGGGAAGACGAAGACTGCCCTCCAGCTCTGTTCAACCATCACCCCGTTGCCTATGTCAGCCAGGAATAAGCCTCCGAGGAGCAGGGTTCCCCATGCAGCCAGGTTACCCATCAGGCCGCTGCCCACGGTGTGAGATGTGTTCCAGATCCCCATCTTGAAGCTTCGCTCATTATGCGAGAACCAGTGAACCATGATACGTCCGCAGGGAGGCCACCCCATCCCGGAGAGCCATCCTATCATCAGCATTATGATGAAGATTATCCAGATTGCGCTTGTAGTGAAGGTGAAAAGGCCCATTGACATCATCAGGGCGGCAGAAAGGACAAGACCTATGACAAGGAACTTCCTGGCGTCTGACCTGTCTGAAAGGGCCCCCATGAGGAACTTGCTGAATGCATAGGCTATTGATATGGCAGAGAGGGCTATCCCGAGCTCCAGCTTGGTGTAGCCCAGACCCCCGTTCTCTACCGGCTGGATCATCCCCGGAATGGCCAGTGCCAGATTCTTCCTTACAAGATAATAGGCCGCATAGCCTATGAAAGCTCCCATGAACACCTGCAGACGCAGGCGCTTGTAGGTCTTGTCTACCTTATCCTCCGGCAGCGGCTCCTTATATGGCGGTGGTTTTAAAAAATTGATCATGGTCTTTGTGGTTGTCAGGTTGCTCTTTCAGATTTTTCGCGGTCAAATATTGAGGTTCTTTTTTACGATTCAGTTTCTTTAACATTAATTAATTGTTACAACTGACCTCCCCTGTTATTGTTGGTCATTGTCCCACGGCCACGGCTTGACCTGCAGGCGCAATGCTTCCTCCTCCCATTTTGCAGCCATTTCCTTCACT
>CAYYEH010000198.1:0-2348 GCA_964470815.1 uncultured Rikenella sp. | reverse complement strand
TGAAACAGAGAAGTTATAAATAGGAATCCATCAGGTTGCAGAATATGAAGCTCAAACTTAAAATATGGAAACAGAGGGATGCATCTTCCAGGGGCAGATTCGCCACATATGACCTGGATGGTGTCTCCCCGGAGATGTCTTTTGTTGAGATGCTTGCCTACCTCAATGAAAAACTCGTTCTGAAAGGAGAGGAACCGGTGACATTCGAACACGACTGCCACGAAGGCATATGCGGCAGCTGCGGTATGTACATCAACGGATACCCTCACGGCCCGGTGAAGGGTCTTACCACCTGCCTTCTTTCAATGAGATACTTTAAGGACGGTGAGACCATTGTCATTGAACCCTGGAGGGCAAAATCCTTCCCGGTCATAAAGGACCTTATGGTAGACCGGAGTGCCTTCGACAAAATACAGCAGGCCGGAGGCTTTATCTCGGTAGCAGTCGGGGCTGCCCCTGAAGCCAATACAATACCTGTCAGGAAACACAACAGTGACCTGGCCTTTGACGCTTCTGTCTGCATAGGATGTGGTGCATGTGTGGCTGCATGCAAGAACGCATCGGCAATGCTCTTTGTCTCTGCCAAAGTCTCACAGTACGCCCTTCTGCCCCAGGGCCGCCCCGAGGCAAAGGAAAGGGTAAGGGACATGATTGCCGAGATGGACAAACAGGGATTCGGCAGTTGCTCCAATACAGGCGCCTGCGAAGCACAGTGCCCCAAACAGATAAAACTGTTCAACATAGCCCGGCTGAACCGGGAATACATTAAGGCCTTATAGAAAAAACAGGCTGCCATTTTTAAAGCTGCCTGTTTTTCTTCCTTTACGGCTTAACAAATCTGACAACTTCCTCCGGATCAAACCGTTGCCCGGGGGAGAATTATCCCAGGCAGGCGGACTCAATCTCTCCAACCGTTTTGGGTGCCGTTTTACCCAGCATCCTCGAACCGGTGGGAGTGATAAGCACATCATCTTCTATCCTTATACCGCCGAAATCAAGGTAAGTCTCAACCTTATCAAAGTTGATGAACTCCCTGTTCAAACCTTCGCTTTTCCATTTGGCAACCAGCTCAGGGATGAAATAGATACCCGGTTCAACGGTAAAGACATGACCCGGCTTGTAGGGCAAGGCAAAGCGAAGTGACCTGAGCCCGAACTGGGTGCTGCGCTTAACCTCGTCACTGTATCCCACGTAATTCTCGCCCAGCGCTTCCATGTCATGAACATCGAGTCCCATCATATGACCAAGCCCGTGTGGCATGAAAAGGGCATGTGCTCCGGCTGCTACTGCCTCATCAACATCTCCCTTCATGAAACCCAGGTCTTTCAGCCCTGATGCAATTGTCCTGCAGGCACCAAGGTGCAGGTCGCGGTTTGATATGCCCGGACCGGCAGTCTTGATTGCTTCGGTATTCGCCTTAAGCACTATCTCATATATCTCTTTCTGGCGCTGGCTGAATTTCCCCCCTACAGGAGTGGTGCGGGTAAGGTCGGCCGAATAGTGCATATTTGACTCCGCACCGCAGTCGGTAACCATCATCCTTCCCTCCTTGAGCATATTTATGTGTACATGGTTATGCAATGTCTGGCCGTTGATACTGAGTATAATGGGAAACGCGGGACCGGCACCCCTGGAGTAGGCTATCCCCTGAAGCACCCCGAAGATCTCCTGCTCTGTAATACCGGGTTTGCACATCCTCATTGCAGTGGTTTGCATCTCGCATGCTATGTCAGCTGCCTTTTCAATTTCAGCTACCTCAACATCCTCCTTTACTGACCTCAGTGATACGACGGCCCTGATGAGTTTCTCTGAAGCCCGCGTCCGCATCTGGCATGGGTTCTCCTTAAGCAGCGCACCAAGTGTCATCTTGGTCTCGGCACGGTAAGGTGGAAGGAAATGAATTTCACGACCCCCGGCAAGAGCCTCATGCACTATATCAGCCAGCTTCACCACCGGATGTGTACGACTGACCCCGGCACCGGAAGCCAGCCCGGCAATTGAGGGCTGCGGGCCCATCCATACTATGTCGTCCACAGTGAAATCATCGCCGAATACCATCTCATCGCCTGAATTGAAATCAATCAGGCCGGTCAGGCCAGGCAGATCTACACCAAAAAAATACAGAAAATCACTGTCCTGCCTCCAGTGATAGGTGTTATCAGGGTAGTTCATCGGTGATTCAACATTCCCGATAAACAAGCCTATACCATTATTCATCAGAGACTTAAGCCGCTGACGGCGCTTAATGTAAATTTCTTTTTCAAACATATCTGATTGTCTTTTATATACCAGTACGCTAATGTAGCAAGAGCCGATGATTTTTTTACAGATTATCAGTAATTTTTAAT
>CAYYEH010000197.1:0-2377 GCA_964470815.1 uncultured Rikenella sp. | reverse complement strand
TGGTCTTCAACGGTTTCCAGATGGTAGCCTCATTCAGTTACTTCATCATTGTCTTCTACATGTTCAAGGGCGATTACGGACTGGCAGGCAACTGGCCCGCATGGTTCTCCACGGTATCAGCCATAGTGACTGCCTTCCTGGTTATTCCCATCATCTCAGCCCTGGCAAACAGGTTCGGCAAGCGGCAGGCCTTTATAATATCGACTTTAATATCGATTTTCGGTTACGGCCTCAAATGGTGGGGGTTCAACCCGACAAATCCCTGGCTGATCTTCATGCCAATCCCCCTGATGTCATTTGGCATAGGAGGGTTGTTTACCCTGATGATGAGCATGACAGCCGATGTATGTGACCTCGATGAGCTCAACAATGGGATGCCAAGGAAAGAGGGGACTTTCGGAGCAATATACTGGTGGATGGTGAAGCTGGGCCAGGCACTGGCTCTGGTTCTCGGAGGACTCGTCCTCAAGCTGGTGGGCTTTGACCAGAATGCGGCAGTGCAGGCCGGTGAAACAATTACCAAACTCCGGCTGGCAGACATCACCATACCAGCACTCACCGCCTTCCTGGCAATCGTAGTCATGTGGAAATACGACCTGACGGAAGAGAAAGCCCGTGAAATCAAGGCAGAGCTGGTTGCCAGGAGAGGTGAGCTTTGAACCGCAGCCTGCAGACCACAACAGCCTGATCGGTTAAATTCATGAAAATGATTCATATGAAAAGAACAGCCATCATTTTTCTGACCGTTACCTTAATTACAGCCATCATGCAATCATGCAGACAGGATAGCGCATTACTGAATACTAAAAGGATACTCTTAACTTCAGAGAGCGGAGATAAAATTTCCGAAAGGGAAAATGTCCGCTTTGCAAGGGGAACAGCCAACGGTACAGTAATCGTAATCGAACCGGAGCAGATAAAACAGACCATTGACGGAATAGGGTCATCCTTCACCGAATCCTCTGCATTCGTGCTGGCTCATCTTGACCCGGTCCGGAGAGCAGAGGTAATGAAGGCCCTGTTCGGCGAAGAGGGGGCCAACTTCTCCCTCGCCCGCACACACATCGGGGCCTGCGACTTCTCTGTTGAAGGCAAGTATTCATATGCAGACAAAAAAGGTGATACCGCACTCGGGTCGTTCAGCCTTGAACATGATCTTGCAGGGTTCAGTCCTGCAAAATACCCTGGCATAGTTGACGAGGGATATGACCTTCTTCCGATGATCAGGGAGGCACTGCAGATCAAAAACGGACAGACGGACAGCACCCTGCGAATCGTCGCTTCAGCCTGGACAGCCCCGTCATGGATGAAGGATATAGAAGACTGGTACATACCAGGAAGCCCGGAAAACAATTACCAGGGTACAGGAGGCAGCCTGAAAAAGGAATATGAAGAAACATACGCCAGGTACCTTCTGAAATACCTTGATGCCTGCAGGGAAAAGGGGATTGAGATATGGGGTATAACTCCCGTCAATGAACCCCATGGCAACAACGGCCAGTGGGAGAGTATGCACTTCACCCCTGAAACGCAGAATGAATTCATAAAGAGATACCTGGGCCCCGGGTTGAAAAACAGTGATCATTCGCAGGTGAAGCTCCTTATCTATGACCAGAACAGGGACGGGCTTGAGCACTGGACAGACGTCATATTGGGTGATCCGGAGACAGCTGCATATGTCTACGGTACGGCGGTGCACTGGTATGAAAGTACTTTCAAAGTGTACGAAGATGTGTTTGAAAGAGTCAACGCAAAGTTCCCCGATCATGCAATATTGCACACAGAGGGCTGCATCGATGACCTCGGTAAACCTGCGCCGGCAGGCATCACTGACCCGGAAAGGTTCACCGAGGAAAACTGGTTCAACAATGATTCATTCTGGTGGAATCCCAATGCCACTGACTGGGGATATACAGCGGCATGGCCGGGAGTCATATCGGAGGACCACCCCATTTACACTCCTGTCCATCGCTATGCAAGGAACATTATAGTCAGCATTGATCACTGGCTCAGAGGATGGATAGACTGGAACGCCGTTCTCGACCATAACGGGGGACCAAATCATGTAGGCAACTACTGCGGCGCTCCGGTCATGATCAACACAGAGACCCGGGATGTCTACTATACTCCTGTCTATTATATCCTGGCTCAGCTAAGCAAAACCATCAGGCCTGGTGACCATGCAGTTGCAACCAAAAAAAATGCCGAAGGACTTGACCCGGATGCGCTTCATGCATGCGCAACCCTTAATGACAAAAACCTTCTGACTGTCCAGGTGCTGAACACCACCAAAGGGGAGATCCGGTTGTCACTTCAGGTCAGAGGACAATACGCTGAAATCAATTCTGAAGCGAACTCATTGAAAACCATTCAGATA
>CAYYEH010000196.1:0-2453 GCA_964470815.1 uncultured Rikenella sp. | reverse complement strand
ATCCGACGTTAATAATGTCTGTGCCTATTCCAGTGAAAGAGGTGAATCTCCGTATTATCCGTCATCAATTTACATTGACAGGCATCCGGCCAGGAGGCTTGCCGGACGATTATATACTCCGGAGGGTGAGCGTCTGACAGGAACTTCACCAGTGAACAGGATTCATCTGTTTGTTGATAACGATTTCAGCCGGATGGTTACCGAAAACAGCCCTGTATGGGGTACTGCACAAAAGGTTTTCGAAACCGGAGGGTACTTTATGATAGAGGGGGGGATTATTGACCCTGATTCAAAAACCTGGCAGTTAACAGGCTATAATGAGAAAGCGGGATTACAGGGATGTGCAAACGGTGATTTTACTTCAAACACGAACCGCAGTGACCTTACTCTTAATTCAGATGATATACCTGTAATTGAAAGTATTGAAATTGATAATAACCTTATAAGCTGGAAATATTCCGGCAGTGAAACTGAAATCTCTGTTTACCGCAGATGTTACCCGGAAGAAGTGTATTACAGGTTAGCCGAAGGAATTAAGGCCGAACAATTCACAGACCTTACCACCGAACCTGGTAAAGTGTACGGATACGTGGTTCTTTGCAGCAAAAACGGGAAAAGAGGTATACATTCAAGGGAAGTAATAAATGTTCCGAAAACCAGCTTCACGGAGTTCATAGGCAAGGATGAACTCCCGGAAAAGTTTCCGGAATTTGCCCGTATCGTCTCGTTCCGGAAAAAAATGACTCTTTCTCCAGGAAAACCAGAACAATTCAGGTTGATAAGGTCTGTCTACCCGCAAAGTGAGGGAAGGGAAACTGCCATGACGGAAACGCTGGGGCTGCTTCATAGAGATATTACTCCTTTCGTGGTTGCCAACCAGGAGTTATTAGAAAATGTAAAAACTTTCAGGTTTAAGAATGAAAAACAGGAGGCTCTGTTCTGGAGTAATGTAAATATGATGCGGCAGATGTTTTATCCGCCACAGGCAAAATCAGCATATAATTACTATGTATTTTCAAGAGAACCAACCTGGGGCTGGGGCCATGGAGGACAGGTCTTCCATGAGAGTATCACAATGCTTGCCTATGCAGATGTGGATCCAGAAGGAGCAATGAATTCACAGCGTGTTTACGCACAGCGGCAATATCCTGACGGATACATCAATTACCGGACCGGATCCTACCTTGATGAAATTATTCAATACAATGGCGAGCTAACCTCTTCAGCTCCCTGGTATTCATGGTTGAACAGCCAAGTTTACAGTCTCACCGGTGACAAAGATTTTCTCGGCGAAATGTATGAATCATCGGCACGTTTCTACAACTTCTATATTTCGAACAGGGATAAAGACCGGGATGGATTATGTGAATGGGGCGGACATGCAGTACTGGAATCGGTGAGAGATGCACTTGTGGCCGTGTGGGATGAGGTTGGATGGCCGTCAAACTTTGAAGGGCTCGATTTAAATTGTATGCTTGTAATGGAAGCAAAATCGCTCGAAACAATGGCTCTTGAGCTGGGTTTCTATGATGACGCAAAACGTTGGAAGGAAGATTATGAAAAAAGAACTAATCTGATCAATGAATTTTGCTGGGATGATGAAACAGGGTTTTACTATAATGTAAACATGGATGACCACAGCTTTACCTTTAAAACAGAAAATGACCTGAAGCGAATGGAGGTCATAGGGTTTCTTCCTTTATGGGCAGGCGTTGCAAACAAGGAGCAGGCTGCATCTCTCGTTAGGCATTTGACCAACCCGGATAAATTCAGGAGGAAGTATGGCATACCTTCACTTGCGGCAGATGATCCGTACTATAACGATAAAGGCTATTGGAACGGCCCGGTTTGGGTGCAGTGGAATTACCTTGTTGAAAAGGGATTATTGAATTATGGTTACCATCAGGAAGCCGCTGACCTGGTTGAAAGAGTGACTGAGGTGATGTATGAAAGGCTTGCCTTTGACCATAATTTTTGGGAGTTTTACAGTCCTGATGATTCATGGGGAGGGCATCATAAGACCTATATTTGGGCCGGTATAGTTAACCGGATGATGAAGGATGTTTCAGGTTTATGAAGAATCCGGCATTTGAGCATAAGTCTGCAGTTAAACGATTAAATATCAGGATAGTGATATCATCATTCGGTTCTGATGCCTGAACCATTGATTATAAATGTGTGGATTTTATCATCTCTGAGTGATATTAAAAGTATCTCACCTGTTTTGTCACCGTGCTGTGGTGAGCCGGATATGAATATCTTATACCCTCGCCATGAATAGGAGTCTGTCTGGTGGTTGTGCCCGTGAAAGATTGCAGAAATCTGCGAACCCTTCAGTGCTGAGAAGAACCTCTCCTGTTCGGCCTGTGTCCACCAAAGCATGCTGAAGTCGTCCCAGCCGTAATGGAAGAAAAGAAACACCGGGAGGTTGCGGCCTTCACGGTTGGTTTTCA
>CAYYEH010000195.1:0-2456 GCA_964470815.1 uncultured Rikenella sp. | reverse complement strand
AACGGACAGAGGGTTACTGATGACACCCTGAACCAGGTTGTGGTCTTTATCTTCCTTTACATCCTGACATTCCTGGCAGGCAGCATGATAATGCAAATCTCCGGTATTTCAATCCTGGAGGCTTCCGGCGCCTCTGCAACCAGCATGGCCGGTATCGGCCCCGGGCTTGGGGCATCAGGAAACATGGGGAACTATGCCCATTTCAACACTGTTGGCAAGATTACCATGATTCTGCTGATGATTGCCGGACGACTGGAACTCTTTACTGCAATCACAATCTTTACCAGACCCTTCAGGAGAAACTGAGCCTGCCTTTTCAACGGTAGCCCTGTCATTTCCGGCGATCGATAATGAATTACTGACAATTTCTGGCTGACAATCTGTAGTTTACGTTCCGTTCTTTCAGGTAACGGATCATGAAATCAAAGCACTCATGGTGTCTGCCTACAAGTTCCGGAGGGAATACCCCCTTCTCACTGAAGAGCCCGCCAAGAATCATCTCTGCTGTCCCTGTTGCTGTGTAACCGGTTGTTCTGGCCATGGAGGAGACCTTTTCAACCGGGTCATATTCATCATAAAGGTCATAGATGATCTCCATTGCCTCCCTGTTCTCCGTCCCCCTGATTATTATCCGCATTACTGTGAACTCCTCCTCGTAATCTTCAAGCTTCCAGGCTTTAAAGAGGATCCGGGAGGTGAAGTCGATTGGTGACACGCCGGTTCCGTTTATCTTTACAGGTTCCCGGTCAAGAAACCCTGATTCCAGGAGCGCCCTGATCAGGTTAATGTGCCCGGGATAACGGAGGGTCTTTTCCCTCATATGAGGGATATGTCCCATTGTGCGGATCAGAGTCCGTAATCCGTCCGTATTGAACGCCTCGAGGGTTCCGATACCCTCAAAATGTACAAGTTCTGCATCACTCATTGCCGGCCTGATGACGGTTCTGCCATTCACTACAAACCTTGCCGGACGTGTGTATTCCTCGATGACATCAGCCGGTGAGAAAGGAGCCTTGTATTCAAAAGGCCATTTCCTCTCCCTGGGCAGACCCCCGACCATATATTCCAGTTCATTTATCTCCATCCTTGCATTATGGTACCCGACAATGAAGTTTGACATACCCGGGGCAACACCGCAGTCTGTGACAACAGTCACCCCGCTCTGAACAGCCAGGTCATGGAGGTCTGCAGGATCCTCCGGCATAAATGAGATATCAACCAGGTCCTTCTTCAACCTGATTATCTCCTTCATGGTACGGAAACCCAGATACCCCGGCACTGCCGAAACAACAATGTCAGCATCAGCCACAGCTGATGAAAGTGCTCCATGATCCGTAACGTCAAGCTGAAACTTACCGATACCCGGAAATGCTCCAAGAGAATCCAGTGATTCACGGCTTATGTCCGTTGCCGTCACGTGATGCCTCTTTGACAGCTCCCTGGCCATGGCGCTTCCAACCATTCCCGAGCCGATGACAGTGATCTTTTTCATATCATTCGTTTTAGGTCTGTTTTCGCAAAATCAATTGTAATATAATGGATTTTCAGGTGATTGTTACTGAAATCATCGCTCATACAATCCGATTATGCCTTCTGATTGAAGTAAAATTTGTATTTTAAGTCGTAACATTGTCTTCAATTCTTCAAAAAATGAAAATCACGGTTAACAACACTCTGCTGGAGCTTCACCACGGGGCCAGGGTAAAAGATGCAATCATGAGTTATTATTCCCATGCGGGCAGAAGAGCACCCAAAAAGATGCCTGTCGTCGAAGACCGTTTTGGCAACAGTGTCTCTCCGGACGGGGAACTGACTGAAGGAAACACCCTTGTCATCATAACAGGGAGGAAGAAAAAAAACTCAGCCCTGAAAATGCTCGTGATAATTCTGGCTGCCGGAGTTCTATGCTCCTGCAGCAGCACAAGGCAGACAGCAACCTCCGCCGGCCCGAATAAAGAAGGTGCGACATCCGGTATAACATCGTCCGGCACTGCCAGCACGGCTGAACGCCAGGCAGTCATCTTCGCCGTCAATGACATGCATGCGGCAATTGATAATTTCCCGAAGCTGGCATGGATAGCTGACAGCCTCAGGACCCTTTATCCCGACCTGCTTCTTGTCGCTGCAGGCGATAACCAGACAGGAAACCCCATCAACGACCAGTATCCGGAAAAGGGATTCCCGGTGATTGACCTGATGAATGCAGTCGGTTTCAACCTCAGCGCCGTGGGAAACCACGAATTTGACACCGGCCCTGAAGGATTCAGCAATCTTGCCGG
The DNA here is from genome assembly GCA_964470815.1 of uncultured Rikenella sp. Taxonomy (GTDB): domain Bacteria; phylum Bacteroidota; class Bacteroidia; order Bacteroidales; family VadinHA17; genus SR-FBR-E99. The sequence continues at coordinate 177 of CAYYEH010000195.1, read as the reverse complement.
CAAAGCCAGATTCAGTTTCATCTGCGCCAATGTATCAGGAGGGGACCAGTATGCCTTAAAAATCAGTCCCTATAAAATCTTCACCCTCCCCAACGGGATCAGGATTGCATTCCTCGGACTCCTGCAGCTCGGGCAGAACGGCATCCCGGACAGCCACCCCGACAATGTAAGGGACTT
>CAYYEH010000194.1:0-2497 GCA_964470815.1 uncultured Rikenella sp. | reverse complement strand
TGTTTTCTGCGTGAGGATCCTTTACCGTCGTGACGTATCCTTTAGGTTTGTTTATGAGGATATAAACCTTATTACCGGGAGTAAGCCTTTTCCCCCTGTACTCAACTTTATCAGAAGGCATTACTTTTATTCCCATGTCGGTCACCTTCTTGCCGTTGACCGTGATATAGCCCTGCTTTATGAGTTCATCTGCTTCACGGCGGGCGCAAACGCCACTGTTTGCAATATATTTGTTGAGCCTTACGGGTTCAGCCTCCGGCTTCCGGCTGGCTTTTCCTTTTCTGAATTCCTTTCCTGGTGTGGAAGCTGTCCGCGGTGCCTCCTTTCCCTTTCTGAATTTCTTTCCTGGCCCGGCCGGAGGATCATGGGTCACCTTCCCTTTTCTGAACTCTCTGCGCGGCCCGGCTGTCTTATTTTCCATTCTCTCTGATTTTCAGGGTGCAAATTTACAACTATTTACCGGTTTTCTCCCCGATCTTTTTTGCACCTTTGCATTTTGGTAACAGAACAGAATTTATGGCACTGATAAAATCCATTTCCGGCATAAGGGGGACGATAGGGGGGAAACCAGGTGAATCACTGACTCCGGTTGATATTGTAAAATTTGCATCGGCATATGGCACCTGGCTCAGGAGGCGAGGGAGAGGGCCGTTGAAGGTCGTAACAGGGAGGGATGCCCGTGTGTCTGGTGAGATGGTTGCAGCGCTTGTCAATGCCTCACTCCGGGGTGTCGGAATAGATGTTATTGATGCCGGGTTGGCCACTACGCCAACTGTTGAGATGGCGGTGACAGGGCTGGGTGCAGGAGGGGGTATAATCCTGACTGCCAGCCATAATCCTGCTCAGTGGAATGCTTTGAAGCTGCTAAATGAGGAAGGAGAGTTCCTCAGTGACGCCGACGGCAGAGAGGTGCTGGCACTCGCGGCAGCTGAGGATTTTGATTATGTTACCTATGATCTTCTCGGGAAGGAGAGGTATGACGGCAGCTTGACTGAGAAGCACATCAGGGCAGTACTGGATATGCCACTGACAGATTGTGATGCGATACGAGAAGCAGGTTTCACCGTTGTTGTTGATGCTGTTAACTCTGTCGGAGGCGTCGTCATCCCGGCATTGCTGAAAGCGTTAGGAGTCAGAGATGTTACAGAGCTTTACTGTGAACCTACCGGATTGTTTCCACATAATCCTGAGCCCCTGCCGGAGCATCTTGCGGATATCTCGCGCGTTGTCAGGGAGAGTGGCGCTGACCTTGGATTCGTTGTTGATCCTGATGTTGACAGGCTTGCGATTGTCTGTGAGGATGGTTCAATGTTCGGGGAAGAATATACACTGGTAGCGGTTGCCGACTATGTTCTTCGTCATGTCAGGGGGCCTGCTGTCTCCAATATGTCATCCTCAAGGGCGCTGAAGGATGTTGCTGAGAGTCACGGGTGCACCTACACTTCTGCACCTGTGGGCGAGGTCAACGTGGTTGCCGAGATGAAGCGCACAGGTGCAGTGATAGGGGGCGAAGGGAACGGGGGAGTGATCTATCCGGCGTTGCATTATGGCCGGGATGCTCTTGCCGGCATTGCCCTGTTCCTGTCACACCTCGCAAGGGAGAAGGTGACATGCAGAGAGTTGAGAAAAAGGTTTCCCTCTTATTACATCGCCAAAACCAAAACAGAGCTTACTTCTGACATTGATATGGCAAAGCTTCGCACCGCACTGGCACAAGCCTACCCTGAAGCTGACATTGATTCTCGTGACGGAATTAAGCTCGATTTCCCTTCAGGATGGGTTCAGATCAGAAAATCAAATACGGAACCCATCATTCGAATTTATGCGGAAGAGAGAGACCAGAAGCCTGCAGAAAAACTGGCTGAGCAGGTAAGCAGCATTGTTAAAAATCTGTAAATCTTCTGCCCTGAAAGGAGTTTTAAACCTTTTTTGAATGGTTTTTGTTCCTTTTCCCAGGGCTTAAGTTAATGAAAGTTAATGTTTCTTTAAAATGAGGGTGTTGAGCCTAAATTTGTAATAATTTCACGGCTTGATTAAACAAACAGATTGTTCGGCAGATAAAACCTGCATAAGCAGATATCCACAACAGGGAATTATTGTTTTGCTTTATGCAGGTTGAATTCGACCAATGAAATAAAATTTGACATACGAATGAAAAGGACTATTATCATTACCTCAATCGTTGTAGTGCTGGCGATTATTATTATGGTCGTAATCAGCAAGCTTTCCGGCAAGGATGACCTGAGTGCACTGTTTGCAGAGGCGCAGCACGGCGAATTTGAAGTGGTAGTTACAACCACCGGTGAATTGCAGGCGGAGGTTTCAACGGATATAAAGGGGCCGGAAGGTCTCAGCAGCCGTAACATGAGGTTTGGTGGCATCAAGATCTCGGATCTTGTTCCGGAGGGGACAGAGGTCAGGGCAGGTGACTATGTGGCTACCCTTGACAGGTCGAGCGTTGACAATACCCTGAAGGATGAGCTTGACCGGCTTGAGT
>CAYYEH010000193.1:0-2542 GCA_964470815.1 uncultured Rikenella sp. | reverse complement strand
ACTCTGTGATCAGCAGTGTGGGGCTTGACGGGTTGTCCTCGATCTTTTTTCTCAGCTGGGCAATGAATACCCTGAGGTATTGGGTCTGTTCCAGGTAACCGTACCCCCATATTTCCTTGAGTATGAACTGGTGTGTGAGTACCCGGCCGCTGTTTCCCGCCAGAAGGGTAAGGAGGGAGTATTCTGTTGAGGTGAGTTTCACCAGTTCCCCGTTCTTGCGTACAACATGGTTCAGCTGGTCAATAACCAGTGTGCCGAACTCCATCAGGGGGGTATCCCTTTTTTCTTCACTCAGTCTTATCGCAGCCCTGATCCTGGCAATGAGTTCCCCGCTCCTGAATGGTTTTGTCAGGTAATCATTGGCTCCTCCGTCAAGGGCGTTGATAATATCATCCTCCGAATTTCTGACTGAAAGAATAATGATGGGTTTAGTATACCATTCCCTGAGCGACATCAGCAGCTTCATCCCGTCAATATCTGGCAGTCCGAGGTCGAGGATGATTAGTGCAGGACTGTGAGTGGCAGCTGCCACCAGCCCCTCCTTGCCGGTTGAGGCAAAAAGAGTATTGAATCCGTATGTGGTAAGTGAAATCTCCAGTAGTCTCCGGATCTGAACCTCATCATCTATTATCAGGATATTTGCGTTTTCTTTCATTCCGAAAGGTTTAAGTTATTCATGTCCGGCAGCTCGGATGGAATTGTAATAGTGAACTGGGCTCCTCCACCGGCAAGGTTTTTCGCAGATACTTTACCCTTATGCACTTCCACAAGTCCCCTGACTATTGACAGTCCGAGGCCAAGCCCGCCTGCAGGGGATCCTTCAATGCGGAAGAATTTGTCAAACAGCCGGGGCAGTGACTCAGGAGGAAACCCGGGTCCGCTGTCACTTACCCTGAGAACCAGGTTATTGTTTTCATGTGCTGCCTCCATCCGGAGCGAAGCCCCCGGAGATGAGTGTTGCAGGGAGTTGAGCAGCAGGTTGGTCATGACATGTTCCATAAGTGCGAAATCAAATCTTGCAAGTGGCATATCATCAGGGATGAAGGTGATCAGGCTGAACGATTCCAGCTCCTGTTTCAGGTTCTGTGCAACCCTGTGAAAAAGATCAGCCACATCATACCAGTCAAGCCTGAGAGAAATCCTTCCGCTTTCAATTCGTGACATGTTAAGGAGGTTTTCCGTCATATGGTTCAGCCGGGCTGAAGCTTTGTATATCTCACCATAAAGTTCCTTCCGGTTGTCTTCAGATGCCTGTGAATACATAAGCGTGTCTGAGGCACCCATAATTGCTGCAATGGGAATCCTGAACTCATGAGATACAAGGTTAAATAGGGTGCTGTAAAACCTGTCAGACTCATCCAGCACTCTGGCCTTTATTGCCATTTCACCCAGGAATTCTCTTTCCAGTGCATTGGAGATATGGGTCCAATAGGTATCCCAGAATGCATCCCGGTTTTTATATTGCTCCTCATCAATCCGGAAAGCAACTACACCGGGATTGATCCTTGAGCCGTTAAGCGGGTAATAAGTTAACCGGGCATCAGGCATTTTGTTCGTGTATTTGCCAGCCTTTCTGCGGTTTGAAAATACCCATCCGGAAATTTTTCTGTCCGGCAGGTCATTAATGGTGCCACCTGACGGGAGTTCTGAATAATCAAGGTTATTATTTCCGTCCTGTAACATAAACCAGGTCTCAGCCCTGAAATGGTTACCGAAATGTTCACCGGATACTTTCAGGACCTCATTTATTCCCCGTGTTTTCGATAATTCTCCCGTAAGCCTGAATAATGCACTTGTCTGATTTTCTCTGTCCCTTACCACCATTTCCTGCCTTCTGATCCGGTTTGTAAGTATTCCGTTGAGCAGTGCAATTATGAAAAATGAGATGAACATCAGTCTGTCCTCTATGTTGGCTATATGGAAGGTATGAAACGGAGGGATAAAGAAGTAATTCCATGAAACAGCGCTGATCGTTGAAGCAAGGAGGACAGGTCCAATACCGAAAAAAACTGCCAGGATGGCAACGAGAAACAAAAGGATAAATGATACCGTGTGATAACTCTGCGGTGTGGAAAGTGGAGACAGGGCCAGGGTAGCCAATCCAATTATCAATACCACAATCAGGTATGGATATATTTGTTTAAGCATGCCGCCAGGCAAAGCTCTGATTTTACGGTTCATTTATCCTTACTTTTTCACTGTCACAAAGTTAAAGTGATTATAAGAATTAAGGTCAACATTTTTATGGCACTAATTTGGGAATCAGTTCATAAAGACTTTATCAATATTCAGCCCTGAGATGAAAAGATTTTATAAAGGAAGCGAAGGTTGCCGGGATCAATAAAATTAGCGCAGTGTGACCCGGAAGTTGGCAACGAACCATTTTTTGAGCATTTCCGCCTGAACAAAGGAGCCGTTATATTCAAAACAGCCCTTGAAATTTGCAACCCGGGAGGTATCGGGTCCGTATAATACATTGCATTACATTACCGGCGAGGGTATGTAGTCAGATTGGTTCATGAAGAAATGGATCCTATATATC
>CAYYEH010000192.1:0-2593 GCA_964470815.1 uncultured Rikenella sp. | reverse complement strand
TGTTGCAACCGGACTGGAAGTGTCAAAGGTTTATTCGCTTCCGGGAAGATATAACGTTCAGCTGATAATCAGCTCTAAACCTGACGCCGGGGGAGTCGTGCGTGAGGTTTGTGTCTGTAAGGATATAGAGATATCAGCCAATACAAACTGATTATTGTCAACGAGGAAAATGAGAGCCACCCGCTTAATACTGCCATTGCTTGTTCTTGTCCTGACCGCTTTACCCTCAGTGATCAGGGGCCAGGAAGTACCCGGACCGGATGAGAACATCCCGTACCTTATTACGTTTGGCCCCAAAGCCGGAACATCATGGGGAGATGATGACTTTTCACAAACCTTCTTCTTTGCTATTCCGAAAGATTACAAGGATCCGTTTTATATCAGGGTCTGGGATCCTGACATCGGCGGGAAGACAGACGAACTCAACAATTTCTGGGACACCAGGATGGTTTATTCCATTTACGGAGGCAGGGGATGCTATACTCATCCTGACGCAAACGGTATTTCCCCAACAGGGAACTACAAGAGCGGCACCCTGCTGGCCACCCGTACATTCGGGATGGACAACAAGCTTGACGAGCGCTGGTTTACATTCGGTCCGTTCAACCCGGCTGATGGTGAATATTATCCGAAGTTCCTGAGCAATATCTTCAAGATCATCTGTGACGGGGTCTCAGGCGATGACGGTAACCTTTACAGGTATGCCCTCTCCAGGAGGCCGGACACAAACGTCCCCATCGACGGCGCCAACGCCTTTACCTATGAATATACTTTCAGGATGTGGAACAACAATGATACCTCGTTTGTATCACATATTTACCCCTTTATTGACAGTGGCTGCGTCTTTGTCCAGCAGAGGAATTTTGACTGGGACAATGACGGTGACTTCATGGTTGTATCGGTTGTGAGGAAAGGCCAGGTTCTTCCGGTATCCGGAGAAGATGTCTGGGAAACTTCCCGGATGCCCATCCTCGAGGGAGAAATAGGCAAGTCGCTCGACTTCCGTTTCTATAAGAGGAAGGGAGAGCTGGTGAAAAACAACAATGTTGTGGTATCAGTTCAGAACCAGTATGGTGAGAATCTCCCGTTCTTCAGCGCTCCGATAGGCGGGGTGCCGGTCTATAAGCCACGGATAAAGGTAGTACCCAAGAAATAATCATGCCCGGAAGTTTTAGATCAGCGGTTGCACTCTTTTGTGCTTTTCTGGCACAGGTGCTGTTCCCGGCCTTAGCGCAGGCCCAGACATACAGTTACCGCACATACGACGAATATACCGGTTTGCCCGGCAGCTATCTCAATGTTATAGAGCAGGATAAAGACGGTCTTCTATGGGTGGGTGTTGACACCGGGCTGTACCGGTATGACGGTTTTTCATTCCATCACATGCCTTTTTCTGACACTCTGCCCAGGGGTAATACCAGTGCACTATACTGTGACATGACCGGCACAATGTGGGTTGGAATGAGTGACGGTTCACTCTTTACTTGGAAGGCCGGAGAAAGCCTGAAACGGATGCCTCTCCAGGAGAGTGACAAGATCAACCGTATTACCGGCGGTCCGGAGGGGAGGATATGGATAGTAACCCAGACCAGCGGGATCTATGTTGCAGAGCCGGGAGGAGGAGACAGGCCGGCAAGGATCAGCATGCCTGGGGAGATGACACTGTTTGATATTGCATTTGCCGGTGATGGCAAATTCCTTGCAGCAACACAGGATAACCTTCATCTCTGCTCTGCCGAGGGGGAGAGTGCTGTCAGTGAGCTTACTTTCCCTGACCTGGAGTATACATGGATACAAACCGTCGTCCGGATGGATGATGACACATGGTTTGCCGGTACCGGAGACAAGGGTCTCTGGCTGATCCGGCAGGTGGATGGAATAATGACTGCCACAGCTGCCGGTGACACAACCTTCACGAACATGAATATCCCAGCTATTGCTCCAGGACCGGGAAGGAGCCTTGCAATAGCCACGATGCAGGCAGGTGCGATGAAGGCCACATTCAGCAGCGATTTTTCGCAGATGAATATCACGGCTGCCTATGATGTCAGTTCAGGACTGCCTGAAAACAATGTTCGCACCCTGTTCAGGGATCGCGAAGGCAATCTGTGGATCGGACTCTTCAGCAGGGGGCTTGCTGCTGTCACCACCAACGCCTTTTCATTTCATAAGCCTGTGACAAACAGGGAGATCACTTATACAGGTGCCTTCGGCGGCAAGGTGATTGCGGGCACCAGGAACGGGATGTATGATTTCAATCTGCAGACAGGCAGTTTTACAAACTTCCGTCCTCTTACAGCAAAAACCGGAGGGTCAGCCATTGCTTCCTGGGCGACTGATGACCGGGGAAATATATGGATCGGCACTGCAGGCGGAGGTACATGGATAATGAAACCTGACGGAAGCATACGGCAGTTCTGGCTCTCACCAAACCCCGGGCAGAACCACGTCAATTCAGTGGCGGTGGAAAATGAAAATGTATGGCTTGGCACCAGTGACGGGGTTATCCTGCTTGACCGCGCGACAGGAAGACAGAAAGCCATCTATACCACCCTTGAGTTGCTGCCGCATAACTATGTGTCCCAGCTTATTG
>CAYYEH010000191.1:0-2600 GCA_964470815.1 uncultured Rikenella sp. | reverse complement strand
AGTCTCCGGAAGGCAATCGGCAATCATCATTACAACATTTTGAGAATTCAGGGTGTTATCTTTACCCGCACAAATAGTTAAATCATGAATCCTGAACTGAGAGATAAATTCATTGAACGTTGGAAGAAATATTTTGGCAAGGCCGAACTGCCAATAACTTTCTATTACACCCTTTCCGACACTGCCGCTGAATGGGCGGATAAACAGAAGGCATGGAGCTGCATCATATGTGAGCTGGCTAAAGTGAGGAAAGGAAAATCACTGATGTACAACGCAGAAAGAATAAAATGCGGCGGCGGGAAACGATACCTCGGGTATACCGAGACGATGCGGCCCGGATTTGAATATTTCCTTTCCTGCGGTAATGAAATGATGGAAGGTGAGAGGTATCTGCGCACCCCTGAACTCGTCAGGGAATTCATGAAATCACAGAAAAAGCTTTCCGTTCATGGAATGAACCTGGTTTTCAAGAGATGGGACAAGCTCGAAGAAACAGATCAGCCTGACGTGGTCATCTTCTTCGCAAAACCCGATGTTCTTGCCGGCCTATTCACCCTGGCCAATTTTGACCAGTCGGAACCAAACGGTACATTCACTCCATTCGGCTCAGGTTGCAGCAGTATAATTCATCATCCTTATCTTGAGACAATTACGCAAAGGCAAAGGGCGGTGATAGGAATGTTTGACCCCTCGGCCCGCAAGTGTGTGCCAGAGAATGAGATCTCCTTTGCGGTACCTATGGCGAGATTCGAAAAAATGGTGGAATATATAGATGAAAGTTTCCTGATAACCGACACCTGGTCAACCATCAGAAAACGGCTTCTATAAGGTTCCATAGTACTTATTGATTTGTGGTAGTCTCTATTGATGCTATTTTTCATGACATGAACAGGGAACAAAGCTGCACGTATTTTTTTCCGGTAACTTTCCTTACACATCCTGATTTGAACGGAGCATCCTTAGCCCGGAGGAGAATGTTTTATTTACCCATAATGCGGTTGCACCACCATGTGACATATTTATCAATCGGGATTGGTCTTACACCTCCCGGGTTTCCAGGCTAAAGAAATAGTTGACATGGGCTTCTTTTGGGTGTAACTTTGAGTTTCACCGCATTACGGGCTAGTGATTTCACTAAACTATAATCAATCATGAAAACAAAAGGCTTATTTCTCGGTGCATTCGCACTTGCGGCGGTTATGCTAATGGCTTGGGGCTGCAACGGCAACAAAGTTACCCCTGCCAGGCAATATGCCGTCGAAGATTTCTTCCGTAATCCTGAAAAGGCTAACTTCTCGCTCTCACCCGACGGCAATTTTTACGCATACATGGCCCCATACAGGGATATGATGAACGTATTTGTCCGTGAGATCGGTACTGAGAATATATCTCAGCTTACGTTTGACACACTCAGGAGTGTTTACGGATTCTTCTGGGCAAACAATGACCGTATTCTGTATATCAAAGATGCAGGCGGCGACGAGAATATGAAGCTTTTCGGCGTAAACAAGGACGGAACGGGTCTGAAGGCTCTTGCAGATTTTCCAAAAGTACGCGCAGAAATGATAGATGACCTGCCGGATATCGATGAATATGTCATTATCGGCCTGAATAAGCGTGATCCGCGCCTTTTCGACCCTTACAGGCTCGACATAAACACCGGTGAGCTTACCATGCTTGCCGAAAATCCCGGTAACATTGTAGGCTGGATGACCGACCACAACGGCGAACTCAGGGTGGCATTTGCAGTAGTTGAAGGGGTGAACTCGTCGATACTCTACCGTGATAATGAGAAGGAACCGTTCAGGGAGATCCTGAAAACCACATTTAAGGAGAACATGTCACCCCAATTCTTCACTTTCGACAATAAAAAGTTATATGCTGTTTCAAACCTGGGACGGGACAAGACTGCGGCTGTGATCTTTAATCCCGAAACCTCGAAGGAAGATACCATCCTGTATGAAAATCAGGACTTTGACGTCGATCAGCTTGTTTATTCAAGGGCGAGGAAAACACTTCTGGCAGCGAGGTATACCTCCTGGAAGAGGGAGAGATTTTTCTTTGACAGTGAATTTAAAGCTATGTTGGGCGACCTGGAAGCAAGACTGGGAGATATAGAATTCGGGCTTGTGTCAAGCAACAAGGCGGAGGATAAATACCTGGTGCTGGCGCACAGTGACAAAATACGAGGTATATATTATCTCTATGACAAAGCTGCCGGGACGCTTGAAAAAGTGGCAGACGCCGCTCCATGGCTTGATCCGCAGGAGATGGCAACAATGGATCCTGTTGAATATACGAGCCGTGACGGATTTACCATACACGGATATCTGACCCTGCCCAAAGGTTATACAATGGAGACTGCAAAAAAACTTCCGGTAGTTGTAAATCCTCACGGAGGTCCTTGGGCCCGTGATCAGTGGGGTTTCAATCCTGAGGTTCAGTTTCTTGCAAACAGAGGTTATGCGGTCTTCCAGATGAATTTCCGTGGTTCAACCGGATACGGCAGGAAATTCTGGGAGGCATCATTCAAGCAGTGGGGAGGAGCCATGCAGGATGATATAACTGACGGAGTCAACTGGCTGATTGAAAAGGGTATT
>CAYYEH010000190.1:0-2616 GCA_964470815.1 uncultured Rikenella sp. | reverse complement strand
ACCTCCGACCTTTGGGTTATGAGCCCAACGAGCTGCCACTGCTCCACCCCGCAATGTGGGTGCAAATATACAAACTATTTCCTTAACAACAAAAACTATAAGGATTATTGAAGGATTTACCTTAATCATTGCCTTACATGCCTCAGGATATCAACAAGGTGGCGACATCTGCAATCCCTGACCCGCACGTGAACATGACCACCGGAAAAATGTTATCTTTCGGGATGGCATTTTTAAAGGATAATACCATTTATGGAATAGCAACAGTCAGACAGGCAGATACAATCATCATCCAAAACAGAAATTTCGTCCCGCTCGGTGAGAACTTCTGCGAGGTGCTGCTGAACGCACCCATAACACTATTCATCCAGCATGAGAGCCGGCTTATCGCTCCCGGCCAGGAGGTTGGATACGGAAGTACTTCAAAGGTATCCAATGTGGATACATACTCGCATCTCAGCACACAGAGCGGTGTCTACAGCCTCGAGATACCACCTGACTTCGAGATCAGGTACCTTCCTGTATTCTGGGTAAGGAAAGACGGAGACATGCACAGCTTTATCGGAAGAAACCAGTTCCTTAAAATTTTCCAGGAAAAGAAAAAGCAGATTACAACCTTCATTAAAGACCATAGTATCAAAATGGAAGACCCTTCCGACGTAAAAGAACTGGTTGAATTCTGCAACCGGCTGTACAACAATTAATAATAACACAGAGAAAAAATAAAACCGAAATGGAATATACAAAGCTCGGTGCCAGGGGACCCGTCATCTCAACAGTAGGTTTCGGGGCATGGGGAATCAGTGGCCGCGACTGGGGAACAACAGATGATGATAAGTCCCGCCAAGCGATAGAAACCGTCCTCGACTATGGGGTGACATTCATTGACACAGCCGATGTATACGGCTTCGGTCACTCCGAGGAACTTATCCGCGAAGTGCTTGACCGTCGCCCTGACAAAAACAAAATAGTCATCGCCTCCAAGGCAGGAAATAACTTCTACCCATCTCTCGGACAGAAACATAAGACTACACCCATAAACCACGATTATTCCGTTAAACATCTTGTCTTTGCTGCGGAACAGAGCCTCCGGCGCCTCAACCGGGAAGTGCTTGACATCATGCAGCTTCACAGCCCCGACCTGGAGATACTTGAGCGTGATGAACCGTGGCTGGCACTGGAAAAACTAAAGAAAGACGGTAAAATAAAACATGCCGGGTGGAGCGTACAGTCGTTCAAAGAGACCGAACAGGCCCACATTCTCGAACGACACCATGAGCTGCTCGATGTGATTCAGGTAAGATACAATCTTCTTGAGCGCGAGGCTGAAAAAGTGCTCTTCCGGATGGCACAACGCTACGGCACAGGAGTGATTGTACGCATCCCGCTGCTCTTTGGCCTGCTTTCGGGAAAATACAAAACAGATGCCCGGTTCGGCGACAATGACCATCGCAGGTTAAACCTTTCACCGGAAAAACTTGAGACATATCTCACTGACCTGAAAAGATATCAGCCACTGTTCGATGAATATCCGGATTACTCAATGGCGCAGCTAAGCCTCAGGTTCTGTATCGCCCACCCCGCCTGCCATACGGTTATCCCGGGCGGCAAGACACCCGATCAGGTAAGGGAGAACGTTGTAGCCTCAGACCTTAGCTTCATCCCGGCTGAAAAATTCACTGTTTGAAAACTGACCGGAATTCTTTCTAAATTTACATGCGCCCGGCTGATCATTCCGGCCGGTCCGGTTGTTAATTAAAACAAAAAACCATGCCACGAGTATTCAAAGCACTTGAGATAGAAAAGGAAGAGAAGGAGATAATGCGCGATTATCTCGACCGCCACATGCCGCACGTCATCTGTCCTGACAGCGTCAAACGGGGAGAAAAGTTCATGGTAAAAGTCCGTATGGGTGATGAATATCCGCATCCTGATGAGGCTGACCATTATATCAGCCTGCTCCAGCTGTGGAACCGCGAGACCCTGATGGCGGAGGCACGCTACACGGCAGGTGTCAACGGACACCGGCCGAATCATGTGGAAGTGGATTTTTATGTCGTCGCACCTGACGTCTCCATGAACCTCAGTGCCATGGCCGTATGCACAAAGCATGGCCTCTGGCAGAGCGAGGACAAGGCGGTTAAGGTGACCGACTGATTTTTAACCAGATCAAATACCAGCCAAAAAATGGGAAGCTACGTCAACGGGCACCTCATCAGGGATGAGTCCGTGGTTTATGAAACTAAGTACCACTGGGTGATTTTCTTTACACTGAAATCATTATTCACCCTGACAATCTATGCCTGTATGAAGAGATGGCTCTCAGAGTTCGTCATTACAAACCGCCGTATAGTCATCAAGGAAGGGTTCATTGCCCGCCGTACCTTCGAGATGAACCTCTCAAAGATCGAGACGGTAAACGTAGACCAGACTGTCATGGGACGGATCCTCAACTTTGGCTCAATAACCATAATCGGCACCGGCGGTACCACTGAGACATTCCATAACATAGCCCGACCGATGATCTTCCGACAGAGGTTCCAGGAACAGTGCTAGTAGATCTGAAGGTCTGAGGAGTTGCGAGTTTCGACTACTGCCGACTGGTACTGCCTACTG
>CAYYEH010000189.1:0-2719 GCA_964470815.1 uncultured Rikenella sp. | reverse complement strand
TATTGAGCAGGGTGTATCTGAAATCTGCGTAGAGGGGCACAAGAACCACTCCCAGTTCTTCCATCCCCGAGCCAATCCCTAGTGCAATGCCATTTTTAAACTGGTATCCGTTTGACAGGTGGAAACTTAAACTGCCCTGGTTTCCGCTTTCGTTCTTTCCGGAGAGAAAACCGCTGGAAAACCTTGCATAGTAACCTGATGTCCTCATGTTCCTTTTTACAGGATACCGAAGCGGTTCAACCGATGATACACCTGATTTGTTTATCCTTATTACCTGGGGGTTTGAAACCCTGATTTCCAGGAAACCGGCAGTATCGCCAACGATGGTCCCGGGGATCCGGGAACCATCGTTGAGCAATACAGTATATTTCCGGTGTTGACCTGTTGCAGTAAGTGTCAGCAGGAAACAAATCACAACTGCGCTGAGTCTGAACATATATCTATTCTTCCTTGATTGTTATATGGCTGATCTGGACAATCTTTTCCGGGTCACTGTAATCATACTGATATATACCCCCGTCACCTACAAGCATCAGTATTCCGTTCATCGGTATTACGTCATATGTGTCAAAGTCAGGGTAATATGCAACCTGGTTAGTAATAATGGCGAGGGGATCTGATTTGTCGTATATTTTCAATCCCGCAGACCCGTCACAGATGAACAGCAGATCACCGTCGGTTCCCAGTCCGTGAGGATTGAACATCGGGTACGATTTTACCAGGTAAGGGTTTTTAATGGATGAGATATCAATTACTTCCAGCAGGTTCTGCCCGTTGTTGCACATATTGCCGGTGCGAAGGGTTACATATGCATACTGGCCGTCAACAACTACCGGATCACATGCAGTGATATGGTCATAGGATGATATCTGAACAGGTTTTTTTGGATTGACCAGGTCAAAGATCAGCATTCCTGTTGTGGTTCCCACAAACAGGTTTTCCTCAAGGCGGAAAAGTGTCTCCATATTACGTGGAACGTCAATGCTGTCTATCACCTCCATTTCGGCCGGAGTTTTGATGTCCACTGTTTTTAATCTGACGGGGACGGCAATTACATACAGGTAGTCTTCATTCAGCATGAACCGGGCCATGGAGCCGCCTGTGCCACTGCCTCCGGTCCATTTGACGCCGGCTTCAGCGTTCATCACAAAATCCATCCCGCCACGGAATATCACTCCGCCATATTGATAATCCTCAAGCTTCTCCGTGATCTTCTTTACCTCCCAGTCAACTATGACGCCCTTTGATTTATCCACCATTGCATACGGATACCAGAGATCACCCTCCGGGACGATCTCCGGGAAGACATTTTCAATGCGGTCAATCTCTACTGGATTATTTATATCTGTTATGTCAATTGCCAGGAGATCAATATAGCTGTCGGCGAAAAGGATATTTCCTTTTATAGCCATATCCACATTTCCCATTATCTCATAAAAAGCCACTTTAACAGGATTTGCAGGATTTGAGTTGTCAATTATATGAATTCCTTTGCCATACTCATTGACAAAGAGGTACCCGTCTTTGAAGTACATCTTTCCCGGGTGGGAAATATCGATCGGGGAGCTCTTCAGGAAGCTTGCCCTGAATTCGTCAAACGGCATATAAACCGGCACATTGGCCTCATAGGTAATCAGTTCTGTGGTTCTGTCGCCGCAGGCTGATAGTGCAGCCATCATGAGGATCAGAAGAGCTGCGGACTTGATCAGTTTTTTCATATCCGGATTATTTTATCGGGGTGGAATATTGTGCAAATGGTTTTCATCAGGATTGGATAATCATTGAGTCAGCGGGTTTACCACCTGGCCGATAAAGAGGAGGGTATTGGTGGTTCGTTCCCTTATGGCAAAGACAAAAGGTTTGTCAATCACAAATTCCCTGGGTTGTGGGGGAAAACTCGTGACTTCCACGCCAATTGTTGTTACAGCAGCAGCTTCAGTCCCTTTCTCGTCAACCTCCACGAAGGTGTTCTGTTTCACGAAGCTCACAAAGATTGATGCGTCCGAAATCCCGGAAAGGTCTGCCACAAAGGGGATAAATGCATCAATCATGCCCATGCTCTGAAGCTGGTCATTCAGGTACTTTTCATATGAGAATTTGAATTTCGGCATATAAACAGTCAGTTTGCCATATTTTTCCTGTCCGTCAAATCCTGAAGTGATGGTGTTCCATTTCTCTGCATCAAGTGATGCTGTGAATTCGGGAAGGGTGCCCGCCGGCACAATTACAACCATCGTAAAGTTGGTCTGGCCATAGGGCATCTCGATTGCATGGTAACCATCACCGTTGGCCACTTTTGATCCGACATCACCCTTCATGGTTCTTACATTAACGGAGGATGAACCGTCAGTATAAAAAGGTCTTTCTGAGGTAAGGTCCTTGTCGAACTGATAGCTCCAGTCTCCTTTGAAGTATAGGGCATTCATTATGAACATGACCGCATCCCCGGAGATCTCATCGAGCACTTTCGGGATCTTGCCATTGGTATTATCACTTGCCCATTTGTTAATGGTTGTCAGTGCGGACTGCAGTGCAAAATCAAGGCCTGCAATTTCGGCGTCGAAGTCATTTCCCATAGTGGTGAGGAACGGATTCTTTACACTGAATCCCTGCCTGTAGAATATCGCGTTTGCCAGAGCCAGCTTCACCTTCGGATCAATGTCGAGCAACTGGGCAACGAGACTTTTGTAGACCTCATTTATTTCGCTGATGGTCATAC
>CAYYEH010000188.1:0-2768 GCA_964470815.1 uncultured Rikenella sp. | reverse complement strand
GAGGGTATTTTTTGTATTCTTCGCTGTCAGTGCCGGCACTGTGGGAGAGTATAAGTCCCCTGCCCCTGCTCTCGAGTCCCTCCCCGGCAGTCAGGTCATAGATAGCCCGGCAAACCGGTATTCTGTCAGTACGGTCAAGTTTGACAAAATCGGCACCTTCTGTAAAGAATGGCTTCATTTTTTTTCTGAACAGGGCAACTGCTTCCGGGTCATCAAAGTTGATATTGCCGGTTAGGGTTCCGGGATGATCACGGCCTTCACTGAACATTGCAGTGGTGGTTCCGCTGTTATGCCACGGATTGCGGTTAAGATATACGCTGCTGAAAAAACCTTTCTCAAGGAACTCCCGGAATGCTTCCTCATTACCGGTCTCCTGAATGCAATCCCATACCCAGAATCCACCCTTAATTCCGTTAGCCTCCAACCATGACCACATCCCGGTGCGGTCAGGGTAATTGACCGTATCGCCCGTAAAATCAAGATACCCTCCTGGCCCTGCGCCCCTGTCACCGTAACTCCAGAACCAGGAGTCGATCCAGTATCCGTCAATCGGGTAGTCATGTGACTGTATTGCCCTGATCCGGTCAATTGTACCCTGCTGGTCAGTGTAGCCGCCATAAAGCATACCGAATGCCCATGCCGGAGGAAGGATGACATTGGTATCGGGGAGTTGCCCCTGAACCCCGGTGAATCCTGCCGGAATATGAGGCCTGGATATCACTGATGCGATATGAGCCGCAACCTGGTCCTGGGTTACCCTGTTTAAGTGGACCCCGTCATCACTCCTTATTTCAAATCCGTCAGCCAGAAATGCATACAGGTCAATAAACCCGGTTCCCTTTTTACCGGCCAGCTTACGGAATTTATGAACCAGTTCCACGATCCTCTTGTCACTTCCCTTATACTTTCCAGTGGTGTCAGCTGACTCATTCACCGGCGGAGGAGCTATCACATAAATTTCAGGGCTCTCAAGCCGCCCGGTGAGGCTGTCAATCAGGGCTGACAGGTTTCCGGTTATTTCACGCTGCCTGTTGCGGAAAATGTACTTCGAATCATTGGCGCCCAGTGCCAGAAGCACAATCACCGGCTTTTTTGTCGTGCCTGTCAACTCCGCAGCCCTGTCAAGATATCCGCCAATCTGCTTGAGAGAATTCAGTTCCGGCATGCCCAGGTTGTCAAATCCTGCTGTATTTCCGGGGGCGGAAAAATTAATAACGGTGGAAAAGGGTAAAAGCACTCTGAGCCTCTCCGCCCAGGAATTAGGGCCTGCCGCATTGGAGTCACCTATTACAAGTATTGAAGCATCATGATGGAGATTAGTTGCCGGCTCTCTGACAGGGATAAGTGACAACGCATGGGGCACAAGCATCTCGTGTCCGCCGTCAAATACCACCAGCGAGGTCCTGGCATTTCCAGCTGAAAGTATCACCTTCCGACCTGCAATCTTATTCCTTCCCACGGTATCATGGTTGTACCTCCTTGCGAGGAGACTTATCACCAGGCTGTCAGGAATAATAAGCCTTTCCTCACCGGGATTATTCAGTCTGATTATCCTGTTGTAGAAGTCAATGGAATGGGTAACAGGCACAGACCCGTTATACCCGTCATTTATGCCTGCATAGATATGCAGGTTTGCATCTTTTCTCCAACCGGCTTTGTAATCCATAAACAGGGGAGAACGTCTCCGGGCTTCTGCCGCGTCAAACCCTTTACCCCCGGTTGTGATCTTCTCTATGTCAGATGCATATCTGAGTCCCCTGGACCGGCATTCGTGGTACCAGGCCTCAAGGTCCGAGATTGGTGCCCATGCACTGAAACTCCTTACAGGGTAATCAAGCTTCATAAAGGCGGCAAGTACTGCATGGCCGCCTCCCGAGACTCCAATCAGATGCACATCGTCACCACTGGCTCCGGAATGTCTGAGTCCATACTCTATTGCATCCCTGATATCACTGATGACCAGGTCTGAAGCCCCGGCCCGCGGGTTGATGTTAGGGCCCCTGAAATCTGGATGTATATAGTTCCAGCCCCTCCTTGCAGCCTCCTCTGCCAGCGGATCTTCCTGGTTGTAATCACCGCTCCAGGTATGCAATGAAACTACCAGGGGAGCCGACTTCCCTGCCGGTGACTCATGGAACCATGCCTTCCGGACTGATCCGTCTGCCGAGGAAATGATATCTGCAATGACGAATCCTTCAGGCCAGCCTTTTTTCAGGGTGTCATCCCATGAACGATCAGCATTCTGTGCTTTTATATGACCGGATAGAACCAGCAGCAGGCTGCTGACTGTACACCATACATATAATACAGTAAATGATTTCTTTGTCATTTGTTTTCGGGTGTTTATGTTCATATGTTGGTTGTAATATGCTTTATTTAAATATATTATAAGGCAATTGCCGTTGCCCTGCATATAAACCAAAGATTTAATTACATAGGCGTAACTCCTTTTATCAGAATAATATTTCCATATTTTGCAGTCTCACCTGTCATGACCACTGCAAATGCCCTGGAGGCACGTTCGTAGAAGGCAAAACGGTCAAGCCGTTTTACCGGAGGCACAGCCGGTACCTCCTTCCTTATCCGTGCCAGGTATGAGGCTTCAACCTCCGGATCAGGAACATCTCCCGGAACAGGCTCCATCATTATAAGCGGGTGCGGTACATAGCTGTCAAGTTCAAACAGAGGCATCAGAGCCTCAAGCAGGTCAGCAATGCGAAGTCCGTCAGCCCGCACCACCCTTCTACCGGCACTCTCACCCGGAAAAT
>CAYYEH010000187.1:0-2792 GCA_964470815.1 uncultured Rikenella sp. | reverse complement strand
TCAATCCGGAAGAGGGATTTGTCTCCTCCGCAAACCAGAGGACGGTTGATGAAACATATCCCTTTTATATCAGCGGTGATTTTTCAATGCCCTTCCGTATCATGCGAATCCGGGAGATGGCTGCAGAAAAGGAGGTTCTGGGGATTGAGGATTTCAGGCGGATGATTACCGACAATCATTCTGCATATGCTGCCATGCTTACCCCGGTCATACTCAGTGGTGCGGAGGCAATTACCGGCCCGGATGAAGCCGAAATAGCTGCAATTGAGGAACTAAGGAGGTGGGATTATGCCATGGATGCATCGCTCATTGCTCCGTCACTGTTTGAGTTCATACGTATTGAGCTGGCGCGTCATCTCCTGAAGGATGAGCTTGATGACCTTTACGGATCTGCCCTCGGAAGGCAGCATGATTTCTATATCTACAGCATGTTAAGGGAAGGGCCTGACGGGTGGGTGGATAATATCAATACTCCTGAAAAGGAAAGCATGGAGATGATTATTGCTCAGAGCATCAGGTCAGCCATTGATACCCTTGAAGTCAGATATGGCGGATACGGACCCGGTTGGCAGTGGGGCAACATACATACTCTCACGCTTGAACACCCGCTGGGTGCAGTAAGGATCCTTGACAGGCTGCTGCGGCTCAATTCGAGGACATACGGCGTAGGAGGCAGCTATCATACGGTTGAACCTTACTCATTCAGGGACAATTTCAGAACTAATCACGGTGCCTCTGAAAGGCATATTTTCAATACGGCCGACTGGGATCAGTCGCTTACCGTCATACCTACAGGCACTTCAGGCATACCCGGCAGCCCGTTCTACCTCTCACAGACGGAGACCTATGTAAATAACGGATTCTACGCTGAACCTTTCTCTGATGCGGCTGTGGATGCAGCAAAAAAACATGAGATGATTTTCAGGCCTGCCAGATAGCCGGCCGTCATAAGGAAGCAAAAAACGGGGTTCCGCACCCCTTTTTTCATACCGTCATTATCTCTTTTTCCTTGAATTCCATGATTTTATCTACCCTGGCGATGTGTTTATCCGTCAGCTCCTGGATAATCTTTTCGCCTGTTTTCTCCTCATCCTCAGGCAATCCTTCCTTAAGGAGGGTCTTGAGTTCGTCGAGGAACCACTTCCGGCCGGTCCGGATGCTTATCTTTGCAGTTTCGGCTTCCTGCTTAACCTGTTTTACCAGCTGATGTCGTCTCTCTTCTGTGAGAGGCGGGACGTTGATGCGTATGACATCGCCATTGTTGATCGGGGTCATTCCGATGTTGGCGGCAAGGATCGCCTTTTCAATGATGCCGAGCATATTCTTTTCCCAGGGCTGTATCAGGATACTCTTTGCGTCAGGTGTATTGATGTTTGATACCTGCGCCAGGGGTGTCATGGCACCGTAATAGTCAACGGTTATACCGTCAAGCAGCAACGGATTGGCCCGTCCGGCCCTGAGATGTGAAAGCTCATACTCAAGGTGTTTGATGGCCTTCTCCATTTTCTCTTCGGCTTCGTCTCTGATCAGTTCCAGTTCTTCAGTCATATGGTTGTCATTATTCAGGTGGAAGCAAATGTAAAAAAATCTTTTCAGAGAGTGATATGGGTTCCGCACTTGTTGCCTTCAGTGACGGCTTTCAGGTTTCCTTCCCTGTTCATATTGAAGACTATAAGTGGCATTCCGTTTTCACTGCACATTGCAAAGGCAGTCTGGTCCATCACCCTGAGTTTTTTCTCAATCGCCTCGCTGAAGGTGAGATTCTCATACTTAACTGCCCCGGGGTCCTTTTCCGGGTCGGCAGTGTAGACACCGTCTACACGTGTACCTTTGAGCAGCACATCGCAGTTGAGTTCCACGGCCCGCAGGGCCGCTGCAGTATCAGTGGTGAAGAAGGGGTTGCCTGTTCCGCCTGCAATGATAGCCACGCACCCGCAGTCGAGTGCTGCCGAAGCTTTGTCCCTGCTGTAAAGCTCGCCCACAGGTTCCATCCGGATGGATGTAAATACCTTTGCATTGCAGCCGGCCCTTGTCAGGAAGCTTTCGAGGGCCAGACTGTTGATCACGGTGGCAAGCATCCCCATCTGGTCGCCCTTGACCCTGTCATAGCCGTCGCCTGCACTGCCCAGGCCGCGGAAGATATTCCCTCCGCCGATAACTATGGCAACCTGGCATCCTGAATCTGTCACCTGCTTTATCTGGCGGGCGTAGCTTTCAAGTACCGTTGCATCGAGGCCGGTACCGTCAGTTCCTCCGGCTGACTCACCGCTGAGCTTGAGCAGTATTCTCCTGTACTTCATTACAAATCTTCTTTTTATGACGGTAACGAAATTAGCAAAAAATGTGTCCTGAATCTTTACGGGCAATAAAAAAGAAAGCGGCGCCCCTTCCGAAGGCGGCCGCTGCCAGGCGTTTTCGTCTCAGAGGCCTGCTATTCCTTCTTCTCAAGGGTGTCAGTCCGGAAGATGTAATATAGCGGGCACGTACGTGTAAGTGCGGTAAGAGCCAGGATGATTGCAACGATAATGAAGATCAGCCCTGTGATCTTTCCCACAAAGAAATAGAGGATCAGCAGCAGTGCTGCCAGAACCAGCCTGACAGTCATGTCAGTTTTTCCGATGTTCTTTTTCATAGGTCAGTTATGATTTTAGTTTTACAATTTAATGATTTTTTGTCACAACAGCGGTAATAAACCCGGCATTTACCCACTGACATCCAATAAAAAACGGCGCCTATGCAGACGCCGTTTCTGTTTATATTTATCTGTAACAATCAGACATTCAAAGTAAACC
>CAYYEH010000186.1:0-2798 GCA_964470815.1 uncultured Rikenella sp. | reverse complement strand
CTCTTCCATGCTCTCCGGCTTTGTCGTAGGGGCAAACCTCTTAACCGGTTTCCCGGTGCGGTCAATCAGGAACTTGGTGAAATTCCATTTTACCTTTTTGCCGAAAATGGAGCCCAGCTCACCGGTCAGGTACTTAAAGATCGGGTGAGCAGTTTCGCCGTTGACATCCACCTTTGAAAACATCGGGAAGGTGACCCCGTAGTTCACCAGGCACCCTTCGGCAATTGATTTCTCATCACCCGGCTCCTGGTTTGCAAACTGGTTGCTGGGAAAACCCAGTATTACCAGGCCGTCATCCTTGTACCTCCTGTAGAGCGCCTCAAGACCCTCGTACTGAGGTGTCAGTCCGCATTTGCTTGCAGTATTGACAACAAGAACAGTCTTGCCTTTGTAATCTTCCATGCTTATCTCCTTTCCCTGGAGACTCTTCGCCTTGAACTTGTAGAATTCCTCTTTCATGATATCTGTTTTATTGGTTGCTTATTCTGTTTTAAACCTCTTGTCCTTATCAACCGCAGACAGTAACAATCTTTCCGCATTCATCTGTTGCGATATTATCGGACGCGATACAAATATATGAATAATATTTTATATCGCAAGCGATATGTATCTTTTTTTGGATGAATAGTGACTTAAGTTTTTATGTCCTGATAAACTGGGTATTATAAATTCAATGTATAAACCTTGGAATTTTATGATGGAAACCGGTGGCGGGCGGATTTATTCAATACCATCACCTGAAGGCATGACTCTATTATCCATTTGGCTATTTTTATGAAATTATAAGACACACATGAAAGATCACCTCACACCAATCCCAGGCGCCGTAAACTTGTTCCTGGCCGGAACACTCTTCACGCTGTTAACTGCAGGCTGTGGCGGCAATAAACCGGATTATCAGCTGATAAAGACATTTCAGGATTACACCGTTCCTGAATATGTGGCCGGGGAGACTGATTCAGGAAGAGTACTGGTAATAGTGCCTCATGCCGATGACGAGACTATTGCCGGAGGCCTTATAGCGATGCTGAAGGATTGCGGAGCTGATATTCACCTTCTTACACTATGCGGGCACAATGAGGAGCGGGCAAAGGAGCTTGCATGCTCAGCTGCTGCCCTGGGCATAGAACTTGTCGAAACCGCAGGATTCATAAACAATACCTGGGATGATATAATGGAGGACAGGATCAGTTTCTGGTATGACAACCAGGACAGCATCAGGAATGTTATCAGCAGGAAGATAGAGTCGTTCAGGCCGGACAAAATCATCACCTATGACAGTGAGATAGGCGGTTATGGTCATCCGGAACATCGTATTTCAGCAGAAATTACTGAGCAGATCTTCAGGGAAAGCTCAGGCAATCAGGCATTCACCCCTCAGATGGTTTTCCAGATAACCCTTTCAGACAGCCTGGAAAAGTTCCTGGTTTCCCGTTCGCCGGGATATGAGCTGCAAAAGCGGATTACCGGAAGTGAAGGACTGCCTGCCCCGGATATGGCAGTGGATATACGGAAATACTGGAAAACCAAGAACAGGGCAGCAATGTGTCATCAGTCACAGATTGATATACTCAGGAGATTCCTCATTGTATATGATGAGGAAGACGAGGCTGAGCATACTGAAGCCCTGAGCATGGAATATTACCGGGTTATCCGTCGGTAAGCACCATGGTTCTCATCAGCATTTCATACCAATGACGGGTTAATGTCGGGTAAAATTCATTCGAAATACTTGACTTGCAGTCTATACGGTTGTAATATTGACATCGATTTAATTGCATGACCATGAAACAACCGGAATTAGGCAGGAAGATCTCAGACCTCAGGAAGGCAAAGGGATATACCCAGGAAGAGCTGGTAGACAGGTGTAATATAAGCGTTCGGACTCTCCAGAGGATAGAAGCCGGGGAGGTGACACCACGGAGCTATACTGTCAGAACAATAATGGCCGCCCTCGATTATGACCTCAGCCAGGTAAAAGATGATGAGGGCGTCAGGAAGAGCCTGGGTGGGTGGCTGAGGGAGGTATTCCTGATTGACCTGGATCCCGACCGTTCAGGCCGGTTCCTGGTCAGCCAGCTCAATCTTGCATGGATTTCTGGCCTGGTTTACTTCATACTGGGCTTCCTTGAAGGTGCTGCAGACTATTTCAGGATGGAGGAGGAAAGGATGATCTTCAGTATCCCTTTCTATATTGTGGTCAAGGCAGGCGTCCTGGTCTCGTTCTTCTTCTTTCAGAGAGGCTTTGTGCTTACGGGTCACCTCTTCAGGAATTATCTTCTCAAGATCATGTCGTATGTCCTGATATTCCTGGTTACACTTATAATTGCCTATGATATCGCCTCTCTCTTTTATGATTCTGTAGAACGTGAATTCATCCTGGGCGCCCAGGCTCTGACTTTTGGAGGAATAGGGATACTCTATGGGATTTCCCTCATCCGTCTTCAGAAGTCGTTCGGTCAGTTGCCAGTTGCAGCAGGCATCTTCGAGATCTTTGCAGCATGTTTCTTCCTTACCCTGATCCTCTCATTCATGGGATTCATAATGCTTATCCCGGCTGAACTGCTTGAGATTGTAATCCTCTACAAGGCATCTGAGATCGTAAAATCAAAGCAGCCGGAGACGGCCATGCCGGCATCATAGCTCCTCCCCTGTCCGGATAGTCCGGCCAACACATTAATCAGCATCAAAACGTCTGTTATCTTTACAGGTGTGGAGTCATTGCCGGAAACCAGCATTCCGGCTGCCTATGACACAGGCACCGGCACCGTGAAGGAGCACCGGGGCAAAGGGCTGGC
>CAYYEH010000185.1:1306-2813 GCA_964470815.1 uncultured Rikenella sp. | reverse complement strand
CCCTGCATTGAGGCCATAAAACTCTCATAGTCAGTTACAAAACTCCACCTGTCCTGGGGCCTGTACCTTAACGCCTCCAGAATTTCCTCAGGGTTTTCATAGTCGGATGCCTTCACTGTCGGCATTTTGTTATACCAGAGGTAGACATACTTCATCAGGTCATATAGCCCGTCACGCGCACGCTCTTCCAGTGTATATACATCCTTGGGCTCCTCCGGGTCCTTTTTGCATCCGGAGAGCAGGGGTATAAAGAGGATGGTTATCAGAAGTAATTTTTTCATTCGTCTTTAGATTTTATATTATATTGATCAGGCTCAATTGCATGAGATTTCATAATCAAATCCGCTTGTTTGGTTGTGTTCATGCATATTTCCCTTACATCGCAATTTAATGCAAAAGTAACAAAAAATGTGCCGGTTGGTTTAAGCCCGCTTTGCCCTGTTCTGGAAGATGACGCTGCCTATGATCAGCAGCAGGCCGACCGGTGTGGTGTAATATATAGGTTCATCGATTATAAAATGGAGGAGTATAAGAGAGATAAACGGGGCGAAATAGACCAGGTTGCTGACTTTATCCGTGGTTTCGGAGAGTTGCAGTGCCTTCAGCCAGAGCCAGAAGGTGATACCCATCTCGAAGAATCCGCAGTAGACTGATGCTGCAGCCCCTTTAAGGGTTACCGGCTGGGAGAAGGAGCCTCCGGCAGCCATAAGGATGAGCATGTAGGCTGACCCGAAGAGGAAGCTTGTAAAGAGTTTGACAGATTCATCGCGCCTGTCACGGACGTTAAGGACGAAGTAAAGAGCCCACAGGACACCGCTTATCAGCGCCAGCATAACTCCGGTTGTATCTGACCGGCCGGGACTGAGGGGTGCCCCCTGTGAGGCAATAATGTAAACACCTGTCAGGCTGATAAAGAGAGCTATAAAGCTGCGTGCCGGGATGCGCTGCCCGAGAAGAGGGATGGAAAAGAAGACAAGTATGATGGGCCAGATCATATTGATTGGCTGAGCCACCTGGCCCGGGAGCCGACTGTAAGCCGTAAGCAGGATCATATAATAGCCAACCGGAGTGATCAGCCCGAAGAGGGCTGACCAGAGCAGTTCCCTGACAGTGGTCTCCCTTAAGAGGCATATTTTGCCGGTAAGGATCATGATGACAAAGAGGACGGCAGTGGATACCAGGGTTGTTATACCGAGCATGGTGACGATACTCAGTTCCGCCAGCGCTATCTTGAAGGCGGTGGGTATTGTTCCCCAGAGCACTACTGAGAGGGAGGCATATATGAATGCCTGCGGGCTCTTCTTCATAAAACTCATCTGATCATGGCGAACCCGGTGTACGGCACCAGTACGGCGGGTATTTTTATTCCTTCCGGTGCCTGGTTGTTTTCAAGCAGTGCGGCAACGATGCGTGGCAGTGCCAGGGCACTCCCGTTAAGTGTATGGCAGAGGGTGGTTTGTTTGGCACCCTTCTCCCTGAAGCGGCACTTGAGCCTGTTGGCCTGGAA
>CAYYEH010000185.1:0-1206 GCA_964470815.1 uncultured Rikenella sp. | reverse complement strand
CCCCAGGAGCCTGCCTCTCGGCGGAAGCAGGGTGTGTATCCCATGTTGCGCACAGGCAGTTCGCCTGCATCAAGGATCACATCACGGTAAATATTTGTTATGGGCACCTCGGCGGTGGGTATCATGTAGAGGTTGTCAATACCCACATGATACATCTGTCCCTCCTTGTCAGGCAACTGACCTGTGCCGAAGCCGGAATCCTCGTTGACAACTATCGGTGGTTCTATCTCGCGGTAACCGGCCTTTTCGCCTTCGTCAAGAAAGAAGTTTATCAGTGCCCTCTGGAGTCTGGCACCCTTGCCCTTATAAACGGGGAAACCGGCGCCGGTTATCTTTATTCCGAGATCAAAGTCAATGATGTCATATTTCTTGATAAGGTCCCAGTGAGGGACTGCTCCGTCATGCAGTTCCGGAATGACGCCGCCGCTGCGGACCACGGTGTTTTCTTCGGCGCTCCTGCCCGGAGCTACCAAGGTGTGCGGAAGGTTGGGCAGCCTTACCAGCTCATCCTGCATCCTGCGGGTCACATCCTCAAGGGTGTCAGCAAGCTGCTTCTGCTTCTCCTTCATGGCACCAATGCCACGGCGGGCTGCCTCAGCTTCATCCTTCCTCCCTTCCTTCATCATTGTCCCTATCTCACGTGATAACAAGTTGAGCTCAGCCTGAACAGAGTCGCTCTCAGTCTGCAGTTCGCGGCGACGGCGGTCAAGATCAAGCACGTTCCCTACAATCTCTGTTGCATCGAAGTTCTTGACTTTCAGTCGTTCTATGACAAACGACGACTGTTCACGGATAAGGTTTACGGTCAGCATACCGGAAGGATTATTGGTGATAAGCGGGGTAAAATTAAAACAAAAACTCCTGAAAATATGCGCCTCAGCGTATTTTTCAGGAGTTCCTGTAAGTTGCCGTTATCTTATTCTGCTACCGGTTTAACCGAGACGTAAGATTTATTGTCGCTCTTCTTTTTGAACTCCACTGTTCCGTCAACCAGGGCAAAGAGGGTATGATCCTTGCCAATGCCTACGTTATCACCGGGGTTGTGTGTGGTACCGCGCTGACGGACGATGATGCTTCCTGCTTTTACTGCCTGTCCTCCGAAGAGTTTGACACCAAGCCTTTTGCTTTCTGAATCGCGGCCGTTACGTGAGCTACCTACACCTTTCTTGTGTGCCATATCGTTTTCCTTTTACTGTTTTTCAATTA
>CAYYEH010000184.1:0-2865 GCA_964470815.1 uncultured Rikenella sp. | reverse complement strand
CCAAACTACTCTCCCACAGGGAAAACGGTGATGAATATCATCACTCTTGATGAGCTTGACCGGAGATTCAGCTGATTTTCGGTCAGAATGGCTAAATTTGCGGACTGAAACACGAGATTACAACAAGATGAACAGAATACTCACAGGCACACCTCCGGTGGTGAAGAATCTCATCATCATAAACGTAGTGATGCTGTTGGCGAACGAGCTCCTCAGGATCACCTCCGGTATAAACCTGAACGGCATCCTCGGGCTTTACTTCCCGGAGTCGGAATACTTCCGCTCATGGCAGGTAGTTACACATATGTTCATGCACGGCGGCTTTGTCCACCTGCTGTTCAATATGTTCGCCCTGTGGATGTTCGGGAGGATTCTTGAGCAGGTATGGGGGCCAAAAAGGTTCTTCCTGTATTACATGATCACAGGCCTGGGCGCAGCCTTCTTCTTTGAGCTGGTACAATGGATACAGTACAACAAGGTTATGGGAATGCTGTCACCGGAGCAACTGCAGTATGTCTATGATATGGGCGGTGATGCTGTCAGCCAGGGCAAGAACTTCACAGACAGCCAGATGGGGAGGCTGAACTCTATACTGAATGTACCCGTTGTCGGAGCCTCGGGAGCCGTTTTCGGCGTACTGCTGGCCTTCGGTGTGCTCTTCCCCAACACACAGCTGATGTTCATATTCCCTCCCATACCTGTCAAAGCCAAGTATGTGGTCATCGGGTATGCCGCCATCGAGCTTTATCTCGCAATCACCAGCCCCGGCAGCGGCATAGCACATACAGCTCACCTCGGAGGCATGATCTTCGGGTACATCCTCATCAGGTACTGGCGGAAGACGACTAAAACACTTTACTGATGGGCATCTGGGATGAGATAAAGGCCTCATTCAGGCATGGCACGGCGCTTACACGGCTGATGTACATCAACGGCGCCGTCTTCCTCGTGATAAAGATCATCGAGGTCATCGGGGTGCTCACCGGCAGTCCCGGGCTGGCGCCGGCGGTGATTTCAAACCTCGCGGTACCTGCGTCTCTCAGCGCACTGACCCTCAAACCCTGGACCGTCATCACCTATATGTTCACCCACCAGGGATTCATCCATCTCCTGTTCAACCTGCTGTGGCTGTGGTGGTTCGGGAAAATATTCCTTTCGTACCTTGATCAGCGCAAACTTGTATCTGTCTACATCATGGGCGGACTGGCAGGAGCTCTGCTTTATGTTGCAGTATTCAATGTTTTTCCGGCTTTTGCCGGGATGGTGAATGTATCTGTCGCCATAGGCGCCTCGGCCTCGGTGATGGCGCTGGTAATATCCACAGCTGTATATCTTCCTGACCTTGAGCTGCATCTCCTCTTCTTTGGAAGGGTAAAGCTGAAATACCTGGCTCTGGTAACTTTCCTTATCACCTCTGTTTTTGATTTTTCGGTTAACACCGGAGGCAAGATTGCCCACATAGGCGGAGCGCTCATGGGACTGGCCTATGGACAGGGGCTGAGGAATGGCAGGGATTTTGGAGCATGGTTAAACAGGATCATCGACTTCTTTGTTACTCTCTTCAGGCCGGGCCGGAGGCTGAAGGTGAAATACAAGAAGGCCGGTGCATCATTTGACGCCAGAAAGACGAAGACCGACCACGAATACAATGCGGCAAAGGCAGAGAGACAGAAGGAGATAGACCATATACTCGACAAGATTTCAAAAGGAGGTTATGACAGTCTCACCAGGGAAGAAAAAGCGATCCTCTTCAGCGAGAGCCAGAAGAAAAGATAGCGGGTTAAGACGTTTTACCCGAAACATCCTGCTTGCTGTCAACGTCGTCCTGGTGCTGCTGCTGGTGCTGGCGTACCTTTCAATTTACATCAATCCTGCCACAGTGGCTTTTCCTGCGCTCTTCGGGCTGGCATACCCATACATTGCGGCTGCCAACCTGGCGATGGTCATTGTCTGGATCCTCTTCAGGAAGTGGTATGCGCTTTTATCGGCGCTGGCGCTGGCAGCAGGATTCGGTTACATCCATAACTTCATCAGGTTCACCAACCAGGGGCGGGAAGAACATCACGACCTTAAGCTGATGAGCTACAACATACGGCTGTTCAACTTCTATGAGTCGGGCGAGACGAACACCCACGGCAAGATGCTGCAGTTGCTGAGGAAGGAAGATCCCGGGATACTATGCATCCAGGAGTATTTTGTCAAGGGTGACCCGGCCGTTGGCGAGCTGAAGCTGAAGGAGGGGCTGGGGGGGAAAAGATACACTCATTTTAAACTCATAAAAAGCGGCGCTGCGAGCCGTTACGGCATTGCCACCGTCAGCCGGTACCCGATAATTCACAGGGGTGATATAGTGCACCCCGGGTCATCATCGTTGACAATATACAGCGATATAGTTGTTGATGCGGACACTTTCAGGGTTTACAACAATCACCTGCAATCGTTCCGCCTGCGCCGGGTGGAGGGTAACCTCCTGAGCGAGATAGCCGGGGAGCAGAAAGGAAGCTCCATGGACAACATCTCGGGGATATACCAAAGCCTGATGCAGGGATTTGCCAGCCGTGCACTGCAGGTTGACCGCGTGAGGAGGCACATGGAGTCATCGCCTTACCCGGTAATAGTGGCAGGCGATTTCAATGACACACCTGTTTCATACACTTATCGCGTCATGCGCCGGGGGCTGCAGGATGCCTTCGTGGAGGCGGGGTATGGTGCAGGATTCACGTACCGTGGCAAGTACCCTCCGAACAGGATAGATTACGTCCTGTACAGCGAGGGGATTGAATGCACTGATTTTGATATCGTCAAGGTAAAATACTCCGATCATTACCCGGTAATCGCCTATTTCAGGCGTGCAGAGCGAAGCGA
>CAYYEH010000183.1:0-3004 GCA_964470815.1 uncultured Rikenella sp. | reverse complement strand
TCAACAAAATTGGTCATCAGCGTCTTGAATTTAGTGTGGCAAAGATATCAAAACCACTCAGATGGTCACACCGGGATCCTTCTTTTTGTGCCTGTTGAAGCTGTCAATAAGGTCTCCTCCCTCCACTAACGGGAAAATAGAGGGAACGAGGTCAGCAATGGGATTGTACAACATTGAATTGTTGATTGTATCTGAAGGGAGGAAGTGCTTCTTTTCGTTGATGGTATTGAGGAACACGAACAGGACACTGAGCACCAGGACAATCTTCAGGACCCCGAATATCGCACCAAGTGATTTGATGACGAAGCCCAGCGCCATTGCCTTCAGAAGGGAGTCAAGCAGCTTCCCGAGAAGGTATACCGCAATCATTATCATCACAAATGTCACGGCAAAGGATATTATGCCGGTCCAGTGAGAGTGCATATCAAACCATCCCCCAAGCTTCTCCGCAGTCCACCATGAAAAGTGTATTGCACCCCAGATGCCCAGCACCAGGGCAGCCAGCTCTGCCACTTCAATTATCAGGCCGTCTATGAATCCCTGTACCAGCCCGTAAAACAACAGGGCAACAATAACAAAGTCAATCCAGTTCATTGCCGGTTATGTTTGAAAGGATGAAGTTAGGAAATGTTGAACAATCGCACAAACCACCAGGTACCCTGCATGAAGTTTCAGGGCATGAATAACCCCTCCGCCAACATGCAAATCGTTCATGGGATGAATAAACCATTAATTATCTTTGATTGAAAATTATTGATTGCATGGATTTGACAAGAACCGATGTAATTGCCGTTTTCGATGTCGGCAGAAGCTGGAAGAGGTTCATTCTGTTTGACAGGAATCTTTTATCGGTACATACAGAGGAGAAGATAATCGGTGAAACTGCCGGGAGTGACGGTAAACCGGCTTTTGACTTACAGGCGATTGAACAGTGGATGCTGACGTCTGTCAGCCGGGTGGTCAGCGGGGATATTTACAATATCAGGGCATTGAATCTCACCGCCGGCGACGACTGCCTGGAGGAACTTGAAAAGGTACTGGCAAAGATCACGGAGTCAGTGACAGTCGGCAAGGCTGTATTCAATGGCAGAGGCATCAACAGTGCAGTGGCTTCTCTGATCCCTTACCTGAAAGGTTCAGAAAAACCTTTCCTGCTGGTTTCCACCGGTACCAGTTGCACCTTTATGAATCCGCCCGGAACCGGGTCTGCTGCCGGTTCCCCAAAAGCCGCAGGAAGGAAACCGGGGAATTTCAGGTTCCCTCTCGGGGAGATTCATGACAGGAACGTCATGTTGCTTGATGACCATTTCGGGGTGACCGGAGAACTTTACAAAACAATCAAAATCAAACATAAGAAGGTGGCGAAGATGCAGGCGAACAGGCGCGGAAGGGTCTTCTTCCGTCACGGCATACCCGGCGACCTGGCTGACACCACTGCAGACCTGTCTCACTTTCTGACTTATGCTGATGCCTATCACCAGATGATGTATGACCTTGTTGATGAATGCCTTGAAGCATTCAGGCAAGCAGCTCCGGAAGACCCTGACACAGAGATTGTCTATGTTACAGGCGGGTTCGCCCGCAACGACACTTTTGTGAGAATCCTGGCCGCACGGATCCCGGAAAAGAGGGTTTACGCAAGTACCATCGAACATGCCACTGCCCTCGGCGCTGCCATTGAACTTTACCCGGAGACTTTCGGCGCTGAGCTGCCACCACTCTGGCTCGGGCTGAAGGCCATCCTGCTCAGGGATGAATAACTCGAGGCAGGCAGCTGTCCAATGAACAGCATATGTTTCTGAACATTCCGCGTTTTTTTGTCAGACAATTGTGTTTATTTTTAATGGTTCAATAAAATCATACCCGGTTAACATTTCAATTATGAAAAGAGCAGAATCATTCATCAGGCTCATCATGCTGGCAGTATTTGCCATAACAGCAGCCGCATGCAGCAGGAAAACGCAGAAAGACAGTCTCAGCATCAGCTATGAAAAGTATGTGATGCCAAACGGCCTGCAGGTCATACTGCACCAGGATCAATCTGACCCGGTAGTCTCATATGCCATCATGTACCATGTGGGATCATCAAGGGAGGTGCCTGGCCGTACAGGCTTCGCCCATCTTTTTGAACACCTCCTCTTCACCGGATCGGAAAATGTTCCATCAGGCGCTTTTGACAGGATACTTGAGGCGGCAGGCGGATCAAACAACGGCTTTACAAACCGCGATGTGACAACCTACTTCGATGTATTCCCGAAAAATGCACTTGAAAAGGTGCTCTGGCTGGAATCTGACAGGATGGGATTCTTCATCAACTCGGTCACACAGCGGTCGCTGGCAATCCAGCAGAACGTGGTCCAGAATGAGAAGCGGCAGTACCAGGATAACTCACCCTACGGATTCACTGATTATGTGATTTCCAAAAACCTGTACCCGGCCGGCCACCCCTACAGCTGGGAGGTGATAGGCGAGATGGAAGACCTCAGGAATGCATCCCTTGATGATGTCAGGAAGTATTATGATACGTTTTACGGACCCAACAACGCCACACTCGTAATCGGTGGCGACTTTGACCCGGACACGGTTAAGACCCTGCTTGACAGGTACTTCGGCGAGATCCAGGCGCATGGCGAGGTTGCCGCTCGTACCCCGATGACCGTGACTCTTGATGCTGAAAAAAGGCTCTACCACGAAGACAACTTTGCAAATGTCCCGGAGCTGACAATGGTCTGGCCGGTGGCTGAAAACTACAGTGAAGACTCATATCCCCTGATGTTCCTTGCAAGCCTCCTGTCTGAAGGAAAAAAAGCGCCGATGTACAAGGTCCTCGTAAAGGAAAAACAACTTACTCCGAATGTCTCGGTCTACTCCAATCTCCAGGAACTTGCGGGTGAATTCACCCTATCTGTAACGGCTAACGCCGGGAAATCGCTGAAGGAGATTGAGGAAGCCGTCATCGAAGGTTTTGAACGGTTTGAAACCGAGGGTTTCACCGAAAAAGACG
>CAYYEH010000182.1:0-3030 GCA_964470815.1 uncultured Rikenella sp. | reverse complement strand
TCAAGACCGCTGTATTTGGTCAGGATCAGTGCATTCTGCACGGTAAAGCTGACACGGGCACCTAATGCACCAAACAGATTATCAAACCTGTATCCTGCACTGACGTTGTCAAGCTTCAGGAATGATGCATTCTCAACAAAATAGTCGCTGGTGAACTGACGCTTGACAAAGTTCGTTTCTGCCAGTGCCTTTGTAAAGTTCTTCCAGTACCCGATCTGTTGCATCTGGTCATATGAAGCACCGGCAGCTATCTGGTTGTAAACATAGTTTCCAATGCTGGCGCGGGCAGAAGCAGACAGGTCAAAATTCTTATATTCAAACCTTGCCGAAAGACCAAGAAGATAATCAGCCACAGGATTATGATAGATGTACTTGTCGGCATTATCACCGTTGACAACGCCACCCTCGCCGGATTCATCAACATAAAGTCCTTCTACAGGATTTCCATCTGTATCATACACCTGGCGGTTGACGAAAAAGGCGTAGGCCGGGTATCCGACCCTGGTCACCTGCTTGGTGCCGGTCATCCCATCACCATATGTTATGCCAATGTACTCAGGATCATCGGTGAGAAGAAGTCTGGTTATCTTGTTTATATTATATGTTGCATTGAACCCAATAGAAAGAAGCATGTCACTGGTTGAAACAGGAACGAAATTCAGTGAGATCTCAGCCCCCTTGTTCTCAAGGCTTCCCACATTGGTAAGCAGGGTGTTTGAAAAGTTGCTTCCGCTGGGGATTGTGACTGTGTTCAGAAGATCATCAGTTGTCCTCTTGTAGATATCCAGTGATCCGGTTATACGGTCATTCGCAAAGCCGAAGTCAAGACCTGCGTTCAGAGTGGTTGTCTCCTCCCATTTGATATCCGGATCATACGGGTCCGGCCTTAGCGTTGGTATGAATTCACCGTCAATATAGTAATATGATCCTTCCGATGATTCAATATATAGTGCCTGGGCCGGATAGTCCTTGAAGATATCCTGCTGACCGGTGATACCCCAGCCAAGCCTCAGCTTGAGGTTGGTCACAGCTTTTACGTCCTTCAGGAATGATTCATCCTTGATCTTCCACGCAAGGGCAACTGACGGGAATGTACCCCAGCGGTTAGCCTTGGCAAAACGTGATGACCCATCCTCCCGGAGGGTGAATGTTAAAAGATACCTGTCAGCAAGAGTATAATTCAAACGTCCAAAGAATGATAACAGCTGATACTCGGTAATAAAGCCACCTGGCCTGGGAGGTTGGTATTTCGGGTGTTCTTCTCCAACTGTTCCTTCCCTCAGGTTGTCTTCCTCTCTTTCAAAGTGCTGCCATGAATAACCTGCTGTTACATCAATCTTGCTGTTAATACCTTCAAAATCCTTGTTGTAATTCAGGTAGAAATCAAGGAGATTGTTTTTATTGGTTGCATTGTAGTTATAAATCACACCATAAAAAGGATCTGTTAAATTCGGGGAGGT
This sequence comes from uncultured Rikenella sp., assembly GCA_964470815.1. Classification (GTDB taxonomy): domain Bacteria; phylum Bacteroidota; class Bacteroidia; order Bacteroidales; family VadinHA17; genus SR-FBR-E99. Next base: position 1,570 of record CAYYEH010000182.1, on the reverse strand, counting down.
GGTCGAAGGACGGTTATTGTGTCCTTCGCTGTTGCTAATATCAGTAGCAAGGTTAAGGTTAGCCCTCAGTTCCGGCAAGAAGGGAAGCGCATAGTCAAACTGGATATTCCCGATAAGTCTGTTTACAATTGAGCTGTTATCTACCTCAATTGCCTGAACAACAGGATTAGGGGTTCCAAGGTTGGCACCGTAATTTGCCCACAGGAAATATCCGTCAGAAGCAGGATTCCCGTCAAATATTCTTTGCGTAGGATCCATATTTACAGCAGACCCTATAGCTCCCTGGTCGCCGTAATTGTGATGGGTATTCATCCCCTTCACGTTGAGATTAACTTTCAGAGCGTCATTGAAGAAGGTGGGGTTCAGACTGAGTGAACCGGTAATACGCTGCATGTCAGTATTCTTCAGGATTCCATTCTGATCGGTATAGCCTACAGAGAAACGGTAGGGAAGAGTTTTAACCGCTCCCGAAAGACTGAGGTTATGGTCATGCGAAATGGCTGTGCGGAATATCTCATTCTGCCAGTTCGTATTTTCTAGTCCGAGCAGGTTTAGGTTGTCAATTCCGAAGAAGTCAGACCTCTCCAGAGCAAGCTGCCTGATCTCGTCACCTGAAAAAACATCGACGAATGCTATGGCATTGGCTACCGAAACATTACCGTCATATGAGACTTTCAGGGGGCTGCCTGCCGAGCCTTTCTTGGTGGTGATGAGGATAACCCCGTTTGATGCCCTGGACCCGTAGATTGCGGTTGCAGAGGCGTCTTTCAGTACGGTAAAGGTTTCAATGTCATTCGGGTTTACAAATGACAGGATGTTTGAGCTTCCTGCCACATTGTTGTTGTCAATGGGGACTCCGTCAATGATTATCAGCGGGTCATTGGAGGCGTTAAGTGACGAACCGCCGCGTACGCGAATGGTTGCACCACTGCCAGGAGCACCGCCGGCTGTGGTGATGACCACACCGGCACTCTTGCCCACAAGCAGATCCTGCGGTGAGGTGATGGCACCCTTGTTGAAGTCCTTTGAGCTTACAGCTGCCACAGATCCGGTGGCATCACTCTTCTTGACGGTACCGTAACCGATGACCACCACCTCATCGAGGGCCTGGACATCGGTACGCATGGCCACGTTGACGACGTTGCTCTCACCAACGGTAACCTCCTGAGGCAGGTAACCGATAAAGGTGAATACCAGAACATCCCCTGGCCTGGCCATCAGGGAGTATTCTCCGTTTGCGCCGGTAATAGTTCCCGTAAGCGTGCCTTTAACAACGACGTTCACTCCGGGTAACGTCTGTCTGTCGGCTGCATCGGTAACTGTACCTGACACTCTTGCCTGTTGCCCGAAGACAACAAGACTCATCATTATGCCGAAGGTCAGCATGAAGAGCCGTTTTCCAGTTAGTTTCTCCATAAATTGATCAGTTTAGTTGCAGTTTTCTGAATTGTTATTGTTGCGAAATAAATTTATCATGGTTTGGGATGATAAAATTCGGGCTTTTTTCAGAGTTAACCAACTCTTTTTCAGGTTTTTTCCGCAATCGATACCGCAAACGTTTGAATTGAGG
>CAYYEH010000181.1:0-3054 GCA_964470815.1 uncultured Rikenella sp. | reverse complement strand
GGCTCGGTCAGCGTGAACGGAGTGAGCCTCACCGTTGTCAACTCGAAAGACAACTCCTTTGACGTGGCAATCATCCCCTTCACCTGGGAAGTCACCAACTTCCACCAGATAAAGGAAGGTACGGTGGTCAACATCGAGTTTGACATCCTGGGTAAATACATTGCGAAGATTGTGAGGCAGGTACTGGGGAAGGTCTGATCCGCCGGCTGGCGGATGAGGTCTGAACTATCTGCACGACTTTCAGACCATACCGGCAACCATAGGGTGCAGACCTCTATTAAGTGCGGGTTGTAACAATTTATATCTTTGCATCTCCAGATGGTTATGAATAACAGAAAGATAATCGTAGCAATCACCGGTGCCAGCGGCGCGATTTACGCCGTGAAGCTGCTGGAGAGGCTGCGGGGGCTGCCCGCAGCGGGCAGATTGCAGGGTGCACAGCCACATGGAATGAGAGAGCCGTCAGACCTCCTGCCGGAGCTGCCGCAGCGACCCGTTGAGGTTGCCGTCATCCTCACCGGTAACGCAGAGGAGATCATGCTCTACGAGACCGGATCCGGCTACACACCCTCGGGCAACGAAAAACTCTGGAATAACAAAGACTTCAATGCACCATTCGCATCCGGGTCTTCTTCATATGAGACAATGATCATCTGTCCCGCCTCCATGGGTATGGTGGGACGCATCGCCCACGGTGTATCCGACGACCTCATAACCCGCGCAGCCGACGTGATGCTGAAGGAAAGGCGCCGCCTGATACTTGTCCCCCGCGAGACTCCCTACAGCCTCATCCACATCAACAACATGAAGCTCCTCACCGAGGCAGGCGCAATCATCTGTCCCGCTACCCCTTCGTTCTACAGCCGGCCTGAGACGACAGATGACCTGGTGATGACCGTAATTGACAGGGTGCTTACACTCGCCGGATTCAATATCGATACTTACAGGTGGAACGAGAAATAACATCCAGGTGACTGCGAAGAAAAACCAAACTTCTCTGTGGAACGGGTAGTACTTCACAAACGGATCAGATCACTTTTCCGAAGGCATCACCTGCTGAGCATCGCCACCGTCAGCGAGCAGGGGCCCTGGTGCGCATCATGCTTCTATGCCTGGGATGAGGAGAATAACACCCTCGTCATAACAACCGACCCGGTCACACGGCACGGCGCTGAATTCAGAATTAACCCGCAGGTTGCCGGTACCATCGCCCTGGAGACGAAACGGATAGGTCGCATCCGCGGCGCCCAGTTCACCGGCACCATCAGCGAGCCCTCCGGCGATGACCTGCACCGCGCACGAAACATCTATCTGAAACGGTTCCCCTTCGCCGCACTTGCAGATATCCATCTCTGGGTCATCAGCCTCAGTCACATAAAACTGACAGACAACAGGCTGGGGTTCGGGAAGAAAATCATCTGGACATCAGGTGACGATCTTGTCCAGTCTCCCGGCAAGATATAACGGCAGTGAAATAAGATTATAGGTAAGCTCTTCCTTCCCTGGCAAATTTACCTTTGCTATAAGATCATTCCCTGTCGACGGAAGATCGGTATTGAGTCTGATACCTGTTGACTTTTTCTTTTCGGCCAGAAAGACATGCAACGACTTCAGAGTGCCTCTTTTGCCCGATTTTATTTCAACGGGATAAACCCTGTTCCCTATCTGGTACAGGCAGTCAATTTCCGCATTTGAATTTTTTGCTTCCCGGATCCAGTAGAATAACCTTTGCTCGCGGTAGGGTAGCCCGCAAGCAAGTAACTCCTGGAAAACAAACTGCTCTGCCATCGCTCCCTCGAATCCTGTTGCCAGGTCGTTGATATCCATAAGCTTAATGCCTGCAATATGAGCCAGGATCCCAATATCGAAGAATAAAGGTTTGAATACGTCATTGTCCTGTGACCGTGAAAGAGGCACCTCTGCAGATCTCGTGTGCCTTACAAGATGAATTATACGGCTCATTTCCAGTTTCAGCAAAGCATCCTTCAGCAGGGCTGACGGAGCATTCCTGTTAACATTTACATATTTTACCTTTTTCCCGATATTATTTGCCACGTAATGCAGCACATTCCTCAGATTTTCCTGCTGTTTCCTGGTTCCATATTTTGAAAAATCGTACTCTATCGAGGTAATCAATGCGGAATGGATCCTGTCAATGCCTGAAAGATCACTGGTTTTCAGATAATAATCTACAACTTCAGGCATGCCTCCTATAAAGAAGTATAACCGAAGCTTTTCCAGAAGACGTTTATGTATTGCCACGCTGAATTGTCCGTCAATGGAAAATCCGTCTATAAACCCGACGAGTCCTTGTTCCCCTGCTGCAGTCAAAAATTCAGAAAAATTTAACGGATACATGTAGGCAAAATCAACCCTGCCAACAGGCATTGAATATTGTATCTCATTAAGAACATGGTCAAGCAGTGAACCTGCACAGATAATATGCAATCCGGGCTTCTGCTCGTAAAAATAACGGAGAGCGGCTATGGCTTTCGGGCATGCCTGGATTTCATCGATGAATAACAGTGTATGCTCATCTTCAAGCGGAATCTGATACAGGACAGACAACTCATTCATTATCTGTTCAGGCCGGAGACTTTCAAAGACTGAATGGATGTTTCGATCCTGCTCCAGGTTAACCTTAAGAAGGTAACTGTAATTCTCTCTGGCAAACTTCTCTATGCTGTATGTTTTACCTACCTGGCGCGCACCCCTTACCATTAATGGCTTTCGGTTACGGCTGTTTTTCCACGAAAGAAAGTAATCATCAATCTCCCTTTGCATAATGACCTCATTTATGAGTTGAAGTTAGAATTTAATATTGGATTTATAAAATATTTATTTATACACTATTGGATTTAAGAAATTATCTACGTAAAACACTATTGGATTACAATGATTCATTATCACACGTTACACATCAAATAGTTCATGACAATCGCCTTTTTTAGTACCTTTATCCTCCCATGATCGACCACTCCACCATAGAACGAATCTTTGACGCCGCACAGATAACCGACGTGGTGTCTGAGTTCGTCTCGCTGAAGCGAAGAG
>CAYYEH010000180.1:0-3067 GCA_964470815.1 uncultured Rikenella sp. | reverse complement strand
TGGGTATCAATGACTTCCAGTCAGGATGGCTGGTTTCCATTATCTATCTCACCATAGGTATAATGACTTTTCCCATCTCGCTTGTGATAGACAGGTGGAGCAGGACTAAGACCATTGGCATAATGGCCATCGTATGGAGTCTTGCAACTCTTCTGTGCGCTTTCACCGGCAATTATGTACAGCTGTTTCTTGCCAGGGTTCTCATCGGATTCGGAGAGGCAGGTTATGCTCCGGGAGGCAGCGCACTTATCTCAGGGATGTACCCTATGGAAAAGCGTTCGAAGATGATGGGGCTATGGAATGCTTCAATCCCTATCGGTTCAGCCATAGGCGTAACAGCGGGCGGAATCATAGCAAGCAGCTGGGGTTGGAAACATGCCTTCGGACTGGTTGCCATACCGGGTCTCTTTATTGCAATACTGTTCCTGTTTGTCAAGGATTACAAGACCGTTCGACTCTCAAAAGTTGACGAATCCAATAATCAGACAAAAATGGAGAGAAAGGATATCATCAAGGAGTTTGCAAGGAAACCATCGGTGTTGTTCACATATTTTGCCATGACGGCAATAGTGTTCGTAACCACGGCGTTGCTGGTCTGGCTGCCGAAGTTCTTCCAGGTGACCAGCGGCATGGACCCTAAGAAAGCAGGAAGTCTTGCAGGCGCGGTTATGATGCTTGCGCTGGTTGGTGCACCGCTGGGCGGATACATTATTGACCGCTGGAGAAAGACCATGCCCACGGCCAGGATGATCTATCCGGCAATTTCTACTCTTTTATCGGCACTGCTGCTGTTCCTTGCCCTCTATGTGTTTGACGGCACCATGCGGATTGTCACGCTGTTCATTTTCGGGATATTCATTATGCAGTTCATCAGCGGCGCTGCTGCCGTGACACAGGATGTGATCCATCCCGGATTGCGGGCTACATCGTATTCAATAGCCGTACTGGTGCAGAACCTGCTTGGCTCATTCACTGCCCCGATAGCCCTGGGAAGGATATCTGACCTGACCAACATCCAGACTGCCGTCAGCATCCTGCCTTTCTCGCTGGTTCTTGGAGGACTGCTGTTCCTGATAGGGGCAAGGTATTACGTCAGGGACCTGAAGAAGGTTGCACCGGTGAAGCTGGAGGTGAACTGAAAGTCAGATTGACGACAGGCTGCTGGTCTGAAGGGTTGGTTGGGACGATTTGAATTAATTATAGTAGATTTGCACTCCGAAAACGAGAGAAGATGAAAGAACTTTTACGGAACAAATACTTCAAGTTCGGCGTGGCCGGAGTACTTTACATCCTGTGGGTTATATGGGTTGGTAACTTCTGGCTCCTGCTCGGACTCCCGGTGGTGTTCGACATCTATGTCAGTAAAAAGGTTAACTGGTCTTTCTGGAAGAAGCGCCACGGCAAGAACCACGTGGTCATAGAGTGGCTTGATGCACTGATTTTTGCAGTTATTGCCGTGACACTTATTAATATCTTCCTTTTTCAGAACTACCGCATCCCGACGCCCTCTATGGAGAAGACTCTGCTGGTGGGTGACCATCTGGCAGTAAGCAAGGTGGCATACGGACCCCGCATGCCCAATACTCCAATCGCCTTCCCCTTCACCCAGCATACCATGCCTCTTACCGGCGGCAAGGGGAAGTCATGGTCTGACCTCATACACTGGAAATATAAGCGGCTGAAGGGATTCGGACATGTTAAAAACAATGATATCGTAGTTTTCAACTTTCCTGCAGGCGATACCGTGTGCCTTGAACAGCAGGCAGTCAGTTATTACGAAATTCTCCGTGAAAGAATGGAGATGCTCACCGCCGAGGATATCAGGTCAGGGAAGCCGATAAAAAGCAGGGATGAGTATTATTCCACTGCCAGGCAGATGATATGGAATGAATATACTGTGATTTACAGGCCGGTTGACAGGCGTGACAACTATGTAAAAAGATGCGTCGGGATACCCGGTGACACGGTTGTGATCAAAGGGGGCGACCTCTTTGTCAACGGCAGCAAGGTTGAGGAGTTCAAAACACAGCAGACTTCATACTATGTCCGTACCAATGGTACCCGTATCAATCCCAAGGCTTTTGAGAGGATGGGGGTCTCAAAGGCTGACCAGTCGCTGATGCTCTCCGGGACTGTCTACAGGCTTCCGCTGACCCGTGAGAATGCTGAACTGATTTCCGGGTTTGCCAATGTAACGGGGATTGAAGCCGATTACCGCAGGCCTGGCGAATATTCACCGGCTGTCTTTCCACATGACCCGCAATACAGGTGGAACGAGGATTATTTTGGTCCGCTCTGGATACCGAAGCGGGGAACCACCGTAAGGCTGGATCTGACCAACATCAGCTTCTACTCTTCAATAATTGATATCTATGAGGAGAATCATCTGGAAATACGTGATTCAATGATATATATCAATGGTGCCCCGGTTGACAGCTACACCTTCAAAATGGATTACTACTGGATGATGGGAGACAACAGGCATGATTCAGCTGACTCACGCTTCTGGGGATTCGTGCCTGAGGATCATATCGTCGGTCGCCCCGTTGTGGTATGGCTCTCAATAGACAAGGAGGCACAGGGCTTCAAGAAAATAAGGTTTAACAGGTTCTTCAAGGGAGCCAGGAGATGAAAAAAAGCGGGTCGGGCCCGCTTTTGTTTTATTCCTTGACTTTATCCACGATAGCCTTGAAGGCTTCGGGGTGGTTCATCGCCAGGTCGGCAAGGGTCTTTCGGTTGAGGGTTATACCCTTTTTCTCAAGCCCGCCGATAAACTGTGAGTAACTCATCCCGTGAAGGCGTACTCCTGCGTTGATCCTCTGTATCCAGAGGGCGCGGAACTGCCCCTTCTTGTCTTTGCGGTCACGGTACGAATAGGCAAGACCCTTCTCAAGCACATTCTTGGCTACGGTATATACCGTGGCATTGTTGCCAAAGTACCCTTTGGCCTGCTTGAGAATCTTCTTTCTCCTTGCCTTCGATGCTGGTGCGTTTGTTGCTCTTGGCATTTTGTTTTCTCTTTTTCGGATGTAAGCGCCTCTTAAGGTCTTTTCAGCTTCACATCCCG
>CAYYEH010000179.1:1821-3107 GCA_964470815.1 uncultured Rikenella sp. | reverse complement strand
ACTGCCGACTGGTACTGCCAACTGCAGACTTTACAGTGCCGTCTACCTTACCAAAAACTTATATGTGGTGCTCGACAGGAACGGCTCCTCCGGGGTCAGGATGACTGACGGGAAGGAAACCTGGTTGGGGCTGTCAGGGTAATGCTGTGTTTCAAGACACAAGCCTGAGCGGTACTGGTAGACCATGCCACCGCGGCCTCTCTGTGTTCCGTCAAGGAAGTTGCCGGTATAAAGCTGTACGCCGGGCTGGTCGGTGATGACCTGAAGCACCCTGCCCGTGGATGGATCATAAACCTCGGCATCAACCTGCTCCACATTATCAAGAACAAAGTTATGGTCATAGCCGCCCCCCAGTACAAGCTGGTCATACTCCTCACCTATCCTCTCTCCTATCAGGTGCGGGCTGCGGAAATCAAAGGGAGACCCTTCAACCGGCCTCAGTTCACCTGTGGGTATCAGGCTTGAATCAACCGGCGTAAATGCCGATGCCCTGATTAAGACCTCATGATCAAGGATATCGCCAACACCGGCGCCATGAAGATTGAAGTAGGCATGGTTGGTGATATTGATAACGGTTTTACGGTCTGTGGTGACCTTGTAATCCATTATTATTTCATTTTCATCGGTCCAGGTATATATTACCTCGGCAACCAGGTTGCCCGGGTAACCCTCTTCCATATCAGGTTTGTCATATGTGAATTTAACTGCAGGATAGTCAGTATTTTTGAGTACTTCGGACGTCCACACCCTGCTATGCCAGCCGGTGGGGCCTCCGTGAAGTGTATTGGGACCATTATTAAGCGCAAGGGTATATTCAACCCCGTCAAGCGTGAATTTTCCTTTTGCAATACGGTTGGCATACTGTCCCACAACCTTTCCGAAATAGGCGTCACCTTTAAGATAACCCTCAAAAGTATCATAGCCGAAGGTTACATTGGCCCGGTTTCCGGTCCTGTCCGGTACATTGATTTCAACAATTGTTGCCCCGTAGTTGGTTAATTTAATAATATCACCCTGCTTGTTTGTGAGCGTGTAAAGGAATACATCCTTTCCTTCAAATGAACCGAAGTCTTCAGTCGTTACCATCTCTTTTGCCTTGTTAGTTCCGCATGAGCCCATGCCAATCATGACTAGCGCCGCAGCCGTTAATAAAATGAGTCTTCCTGTTTTCATTATCATAAGTTATAATAGTATCCGCAAATATACGTTTTTGCAACACTTAACATCACTTCCCCGGGTATTCGTCTGCCGGGTTGAGCACTGCCAACGGTAAGGGTGGCACTCAA
>CAYYEH010000179.1:0-1721 GCA_964470815.1 uncultured Rikenella sp. | reverse complement strand
CCCCGGGTATTCGTCTGCCGGGTTGAGCACTGCCAACGGTAAGGGTGGCACTCAACTGTCAGCACCATCGCCAGGGCAGTTGTCACTCAACTGTCAGCACCGTCGCCAGGGCAGGTAGCACTCTTCTGTCACCACCATCGCCAGGGTAGTTGTCACTCAACTGTCAGCACCATCGCCAGGGCAGTTGTCACTCAACTGTCAGCACCGTCACCGATGCCGGCGGCACAGACAGGCTGAGGATGTTGTTTTTTATCCTGGCACCCCTGTAAATATCCGGTTTTACCGTTTCACTTTTCTCAAAGGTATTGTGTGCATTAATAGCTCCGCCCTTTAAAATCCTTCCTCCGACAGAACCAAACTTCCCGCCACGCAGGTCAATGTGTATTTCAGTCTCCTTACCCGGGTCTGCATTCACAATTGTGATGTTAACCTTACCGTTCTTATCCTTTGATGCTGAGGCGCTAAGAGCCTGTACCTCGCGGCCGTCGAAGGCATAGTTGTCGCAATGCAGGTGGAGCGGAAGGAGGGTTGCGTCATGATGAACCTTGTACAACTCGAATACATGGTAGGTGGGTGTCAGGATCATCTTCCCGCCGTCAGTGAGGATGAGCGATTGCAGCACATTAACCGTCTGCGCTATGTTGGCCATCTTGATCCTCCCGCAACGCTCATTGAAGTAGTTGAGAGAAATCCCGGCCACTATTGCATCGCGCATTGAGTTCTGCTGGTAGAGAAATCCGGGGTTGGTGCCCGGCTCCACATCCCACCAGGTGCCCCATTCGTCAACGACCAGTGCCACCCTGCGATCCGGATCATACCTGTCCATCACCGTAATGTGCCTGTCCAGGGCCTTCTCCACGTTAAGACAACGCTCGACGGTCTCAAAATACTCCTTCTCTCCAAACTGCGTTGCAGAGCCCTTGTTGCTCCAGTTAGTGGTGTAATAGTGAAGCGATATTCCCCACATCATCCAGTGAGGTATCTTTTTCATCAGGGTCTCTGTCCAGTTGTAGTCCGTTGAATTTGCTCCTCCGGCCACTTTCAATAGGCGATTATCTCCGTAGTTACGGGTATAGGTGGCATACCTGCGGTACTGGTCAGCATAGAAGTCGGCTGTCATGTTGCCCCCGCAGCCCCAGTTCTCGTTTCCCACGCCCCAGTACCTTACGTTCCATGGTTTTTCCCTGCCGTTGCTGCGACGCATGTCTGCCATGGGGCTCACCCCGTCAAAATTGACATACTCCACCCACTTTGACATCTCTGCCACAGAGCCGCTGCCAACGTTACCGCATATATACGGTTCCGCTCCAAGCTGTTCACACAGATCAAGAAACTCATGCGTCCCGAAGCTGTTGTCTTCCGTGACGCCGCCCCAGTGGGTATTGATCATCTTCGGCCTCTTCTCGCGAGGGCCAATGCCATCCATCCAGTGGTATTCATCTGCAAAGCACCCGCCAGGCCAGCGGAGGTTTGGAATCTGTGTCTGCTTAAGCGCCTCAACTATATCATTCCTGATACCGCGGGTGTTTGGAATGACACTGTTTTCACCCACCCAGAATCCTCCATAGATGCATCGGCCAAGGTGCTCCGAAAAGTGTCCGTAAATATGCCGGCTGATAGTTTCCGAACCCAGGTCAGTGTCAATGACAATGCTGGCTCTTGCAGCTTCAGAGGCCTTCTGGCTTAATGCTGCAGGCATCATTGCCAGAGCAATCAGTGCA
>CAYYEH010000178.1:0-3155 GCA_964470815.1 uncultured Rikenella sp. | reverse complement strand
AATACTCCGATCATTACCCGGTAATCGCCTATTTCAGGCGTGCAGAGCGAAGCGAAGTCCCTGCGGTTCAGAACAAGCGCAAGCGGTAACCGGCTGACCAATAAGGCAGGACATCAGGCAATTTCGTTTTTTCGGTATTTGTGCCATCAAAACTTACTTCTTCAGAGTGCCATAGCGAAAGGTAGTTTCGACAGGTCGGCATTCCCGCCGGAAACAATAATTGCCACCTTTTTGCCGCTGAATTTTCCCCTGTTTGCCAGCACTGCTGCCAGCGGAACCGCTGATGACGGTTCAACCACGATTTTCATACGGGTCCACATGAGGGTCATTGCTTCTATGATCTGTTCCTCAGTGACAGTGAGTATGTCGTCAACATTTTGCTTTATGATGTTGAATGTTCTTTCGCAGAGCGAAGTGAGTAGTCCGTCTGCGATGGTGCGGGGTGGCAGTGCGGGTTGGATGGCGCCTGTGCGGAGCGATCTGGCCGCATCGTCGGCCAGCAGCGGCTCGGCCCCGTAGATTTTTGTGGCGGGAGCCATATGGCGGGTTGTGATAGCCGAGCCGCTGAGGAGGCCGCCGCCGCCTACCGGGGCAAGGACCGCGTCAGGGTCAGGCACCTCTTCGAGCAGCTCCATCGCCGCGGTCCCCTGACCGGCGATGATGTAAAAGTTATCATAGGGATGGATCATCGTCGCGCCGGTACGCTCAATCACCCCGGCGGCGGCGGCCTCACGCGCCGCCAGCGTGGGCTCACAGAAGGTGATCTCCGCACCATAGCCCGCCACCGCGCTCTTCTTCACCTCCGGCGCCGAGGAGGGCATCACAATATATGCCTTCACCCCGCGTACAACCGCAGCATGAGCCAGCGCGGCAGCATGATTGCCCGACGAGTGCGTCACCACGCCGGCGGCGCGCTGCGCCTCCGTGAGGTTCAGGACAGCATTCGTGGCACCCCTGAACTTGAAGGCCCCAACCTTCTGGAAGTTCTCACACTTGAAGAAGAGCCTGGCACCGCTCATGATATCAAGCTGCTTCGAGGTCATCACCGGAGTGCGATGCACATGCGGTGCAATAAGCCGCATGGCGGCCTCAACATCTTCAAACTTCGGCAGAAATGACATAATCAATCATATTTGAATGTGGCTCAACCACGGCCTGTTCAGTGGCCACGGCCTGGTTCTCTCAACTGTTGCCTTTCCTGGTATCCATAGTATCATATTCTCCGGGCTGTTTCAGTCAGCACCTCAATCACCTCAACCGGATTCAGTTTACCTTACGGAACAGGTCATTGAAAATAACCTCCTGCGCCGGCGTCATCTTATCCTTTTTCATGATCATATACCTTGCCCTGCCGCCCGGAGCCACCGGAGCCTCCTCCTTCAGATACAGCCCTGCATAATCAAGATACCGATCGTAATCAGGCCTTACCGTCGATGAAGCCCATCCGAACAATTCACCGAGGTCAACCCCTGCAATCTTCTCGCATTCAGCCCGGAACTCCTCATCGGTAAAACCCCGGCCAAGCCCCTTGTGGTAGTCATAATAGAGTGCCCGCATCACATCATCAAGCGATTTCCTGTTGCCGGTGCTTTGCCTGATCTTCAGGTCAAGCAGCAATCCCAGCCCGCACCCCTTGTCATAGTAAGAGATAGTTATATTCTGGCTGTTCTCGCTGCGACTGAAGAAATTGATCCAGGTGTCAAAACTCGAAAGGGTGGCCGACTGCACCCTGCTGCCGGGGATCGACTCATAGGCTGTGATTGACCTGCTGAGCGACTCCAGCATCTCATCGGGGGTCATGAAACCTGCACGGTTCATGATGATATTCTCATAATAGACAGTAAACCCTTCCGAGACCCACAGCATGTTGGTGTAGTTCTCACGGTCATAGTCAAATGGCCCGAGGGCTATCGGCCTTATGGTTTTTATGTTGTACAGGTGGAAAAATTCGTGCGCAATAAACTCCATCCAGCCCCTGAACGCCCTGCGGTCAGAAGGATAGATATCTCCATCCTCCCTCCCTGTGAAGACCGCCATTGAGTTGAGATGCTCCAGGCCGCCCATGCCCTTTCCCATTATAAGAAATGTATAATGGTTGTACGGCATCTCGCCTATAATGCTGACAGCACTTGCAACCACTTTTGCATAGTCTCGTTTCAGTGCTTCCCTGTCATAGCTGCCGGGATTCAGCACTGCAATATGATGAGGAACCGAATTAACTGTGAATGTCATCACCTCCTGGTTTCCGGCAAGCACCGGGCAGTCGAACAGCACATCATAGCACGAGGCGCTGAAGGTCCGTGCCTGTCCGTTCACCGGTTCAGGACCGGCGGAGATGGAGGTCTTCCCGGCAACGGCGGTGGCGGGGGCAGTCGCCGATCCGATTGAGGTGGAGACCGGTTCCAGTCCCGTTGAGATGGTCGTCCACCCGGGATAAAGATCAAAGGTGATGCGGGCGGGCACATCAAGCGCCCCTTCCGGGTAAAGGAACAGGGCGGCAGGCACTATGAATGCATGGGTGGTATCGATGAAAGCATCAGCCACTGAGTGGTTGTTGCCATAGACCACCCATGAAGCCGTAAGCAACTCTGCGCCGCCGGTGATCACCTGCCACACGTTCTTTGACGTCTTACGGAAGGTACACGCATTGCCTGCGGCATCTCTGACCTCCAGGCGGCTAAGGTTCTTCGGGTAGTTCTGTATCCAGTAATAGCCCGGAGTCCATACAGGCATTTTAAGCACCAGCGTATCTTTGCTGACCCCTTCCAGCTTCATGGTGACCCTGAAGTTATGATTCATGGCATCATCCATTGACACCGCATAGCTTATCCGGAGATCCTCCGATGCAGCGGCAGCGAAAGATGTAGCAGAGACACTCAGCAACACGCTGATAAGCAGCGTCAGTACACCAGTGCTGAAAGATGCTGCCCCAAATAGTTTTTGATTGATCATTGAAACGGAAATATCAGGGATTAATATTTAAGACGTCAAGCCTGACTTGCAATAGCTCAAGATACTTATCCTTCATACCCTGAGACAGGAAGCTGATTGCTATCATATTCTTCCATGAAGGTATGGCGGACGCCACAGTTGCGAGAACCTTTTCAATACTTTTTGCCGGCAACTCACACCTTTCCATCCCGAAATAATCCACA
>CAYYEH010000177.1:0-3197 GCA_964470815.1 uncultured Rikenella sp. | reverse complement strand
CCGTTGCCCGTGACAACAATGGCAATGAGCTGGTAAATACTGCAATAGAGGTACGATTCTCAATCCGCACCGGCTCCCCTACGGGCCCTGTCATCTACCAGGAAGTATTCACCGGTGTCACAACATCACGGTATGGTGTTTTCTCCCTGATGATAGGGAAAGGTGATCCTGTCCTTGGCAAATTTTCGGATATTGACTGGTCTACGGCCAACCATTATCTCACTGTTGAGGTAAAGTTTGAGAATCTCTTTATGGATATGGGTACGATGCAGTTCATGGCGGTGCCCTATGCGCTTTATGCCGCAAAATCACTCGAGCCCGGCCCCGCCGGCCCTCCCGGACCCAAGGGTGACCCCGGTGACCCTGCAACAGACGACCAGCAACTGTCCTATGACAGGAACTCAAGGGATTTGTCCATCTCCGGAGGCAATACAGTGAAACTCGACACCGAGGTAGCTTTCCGGGCAATAAATACAACAGACATTAATCTGCCTAGTAAGCAGAAGGTTAAAATTATATTTGACGATGCGACAACATCACCGAATTTCAATGTCGGCGGAAACTACAATACCGGTCTGGGAGAATTCAAACCGCCGACAGATGGAATTTATTCATTCAATGTATCACTCGAATTGCCTCCTAATGCATCGGTTATACTAAACATTGACGACAGGGAGGAAATACTGTTTAATTCTTTTAATTCACCGGGTAGATATAATGGCAGTATTACTCTTAGACTTGCATCTTCCAATACAGTCACTGTCTGGGTTGTTCAAACAACAAATTTCCCATCATATCTGATAGCCGGGGGCTATTTTTCAGGCTTCAGGGTATACTGAATCACAACAGCTTCTGACCGGCAGAATGAAAGCAATCTGAAAGTTCTGAAGTTTATTCCTGCTTATCATGTTTATTTCACCTGATCTCGTGGCGAAAAAGCGATTTTCATTTCCATGTTACCTTATTTGGTAAGCTTGTTTATCCTTGCAGAAGGATGCGGATCATAAAAGCAACGACGCTTCAGGGTTATTGCAGAGAACCCAGGTACAGCGGAGCACAAAAAGCTGTACAGGCATGGATTTATGAAGTTAAGTATTCCAACTGGAAAAATCCAGCCGGGCTTAAGCTGAAATACAGGAATGCCAGTATAGTCAGTTCCAAAAGGGTGATTTTCAACATAAAGGGCAATGAGTATGGTTTGGTGGCAGATATTGAATACAAGTTAAAGATAGTATTTGTAGTCTGGTTTGGGACACACAGGGCATATGATAAAATTGATGTGAGGGAGGTAAAATATGAACCTTAAGATTATTAAGACGGAAAAGGATTACCAGGCGGCCGTTGGGCGGATTTATGAACTGATGAATTCTGAGAAAAATCAGATTGAGCCAGGTTCTCCGAAGGGAGATGAACTTGAACTTCTGGCCTTACTTGTTGAACGCTATGAAGACGATCAATTTCCCAAAAAGGCACCTGATCCGATAGATGCAATAAGATTCAGAATGGACCAGATGAATCTTATACAGAAGGACATAGCTCCGATACCGGGCGGTGAGACACGAGCCTCAGAAGTCCTGAACGGGAGGCGTAATCTTACCCTCAAAATGATTGCAATGGTAAACCGCTATCTTGACATTCCCCTTGAATCCCTGATAAGGGGTAATAAAAGCTACAAACTGGAAGCTTCCAGGAAAAAGATGATTATGAGCGTACCTGCTCTGAGGGATTTTCTGGTCAGCAAAAATTCAATTGTCGGGTAATCCATTTTCAGCAATACGAATCTCTTCCTGTTGCAGTTTGTTGTTCAATTCATGGTATGCGTCAGGTATAACCGGTTTCGGCACTTCAAATCTGAAGAAAAAGAGCGGATGATGTTCCAAAATTACTTTTGCCGGGTAAGGCGGGCTGGTATCTGACTTTTTAAAATATGTATAAACCCTCTCCCCGATTACAGTAAAACCCTTGTCATCCTTACAGATTAACCTTGTCCAGTTGCCTTTCTCATCGTATTCACAGGTGGAATATGTTCTTGCCGTCACATTCTTATCCTTGTCATATGCGGTATGTTCAGATTGAAATCCCTTGTCATTCTAGCTAAGAACCTGGCTTGACCAGCGGGTACCGTCTTTCCTGAAATAGTCAATCATTTTTAATAGTCCCTGTTCATCAAAAACGAAAAGGTATTTTGAACCGGGCTCCCTCAGGTAATTGTAATGCTGTACTTTCAAAGTATCATTAGGGTAGCCCCCTTCAAATTCTATCTTCTGGGCAAGTGTATCGGAAGGCTGGTTGTATCCTTCATAGAGAACGGGATTACCCTCACCGTCACAGGTGATCACCTGCCTGAACCTGACCGTGTCATCCGAGATATACCCAGATTTTGCAAGCAGGTTGTTTTTCTTGAACAAACGCCAGGTATCTATCACCTTGCCGTTTTCATCATAGGTAGTACTGGAGACCAGGTCGCCCTCAGCATCGAAAACAGCTTTGTAGTCATAGGTATACCCGATACTGTCAAGTTCCTTCCTGGTAATCCTTGCTCCCTTGATATATGAATCACCTTCGGCGACAGCCCAGTAACATGTTTCAGTCACGGATTCAACCGTGCCATTCAGCTTCTCCATGTAACCCTGGTAGGGTGTGTAGATTCCCAGCCTTGTGAACTCAGCAGGCTTCTTCTCCATGCAGGCGGCAGCGGCAAAGAGAACCAATGCCACAATAAAGATCAGTTTTTTCATTTTGATAGATTTAGATTGATGGTTATAAAATCAGATTTGAAATTAACTGGTTGATCTTCAGTGGAGAATTATACCGCAAGTTACACCCCCAATCTGCCCTTGTCAGGGACTCCGGGAGGTTTTTACGCTGATTTTTTCCTTTTTGGGGGGATAATTCGAAAAGGCCGGATTGGTAAAGCCCTCCTGCCTCTTGCCTTCCCGATCCGCCGGCCGGCGGATGCGGAATAGATTTGCCTTATTCGTCAGCGGCTCAAACTGCCGGCTCCACAGTTGCCTCTCCTGCAACCTGGCCCCTTCGCTAAAATGACCCACCGGGTCATTTTCAACGCGCTGCCCCCTGTTGCCTAATTTGACTATATTTGCGCCAAACATAAACTGACCATGATAACCAATGACCAGATTAAGGACCTCGTTGAACGCCGGGATGCGTTAAGGAGGTATCTTTGACATCGACGGGAA
>CAYYEH010000176.1:0-3234 GCA_964470815.1 uncultured Rikenella sp. | reverse complement strand
AATACAGGTCCTATGAGGAACTGTCAGGAGGCTTTACCTGGGAAATTGCCGAAAAAGAACTCGAATACCAAAAAGGAAATGTCATTAACATAGGCTGGTACTGCAGTGACCGGATATGCCTCCATGGCCGCGCAGGAAAGACAGCACTCATTTATGAGGGCTTCGGGGGCACATCCAGGCAATATACATACAATGACATAAGGCTTGCAGGCAACACCATCGGAACATTCCTCAGAAGCCTTGGTATCACTGAGGGTGACAGGGTATGCCTCTTCATGGACAGGATCCCTGAGCTGTATCTTTCCTTCCTTGGTATTCTTAAAATGGGGGCCATTGTACAGCCACTCTTCTCCGCCTTCGGCGAAGAGTCTTTATTTGTCAGACTGGAGAACGCCGGGACCAGGGCCATTATAACACAGAAGAAGCACCTTGGCAAAGTCAGGAAGATCCGTTCGCTGCTGCCTCATCTCGAGCATGTTATAATTGTCGATGAAATGAAGCCATCAGACCTGGCCGCAGGCGAGATTCTTTTCAGTCTTGATAAATCCTCGCCGGTAGAGGATTTTGAAATATGCCCCACCACGGCTGAGACACCATCGGTGCTGCACTATACTTCAGGCACAACCGGTCAGCCGAAGGGTGTGAGGCACGTTCACTACTCGCTTATATCACAGTACCTGACAACAAAGTGGGTCCTTGACCTGCGTGATGATGACATCTACTGGTGCACGGCTGACCCCGGATGGGTCACCGGCACATCGTACGGCATCATCGGCCCGTGGAGCCTGGGGGTCACCCAGTGTGTCCTCGACAGCGGCTTCTCGGCACAGGCATGGTACCGGTTTGCCGAAAAAAACAGGGTGACAGTGTGGTATTCCGCTCCCACCGCCATCAGGTCACTCATGAAAGCCGGTGATGAAATAGTGAAGTCATTTGACCTTTCTTCGCTTCGTCACCTGGCAAGCGTTGGTGAACCTCTCAACTCCGAGGCGGTGATATGGTCAGAGAAAGTGTTTGGCAAACCCTTTCATGACACCTTCTGGCAGACAGAGACCGGGTCAATAATGATAACCAACTTCCCCGGGATGAAGATCAAACCGGGGTCAATGGGAAGAACCTTCCCCGGGATTACGGGCACCGTGCTTGACCCGTCCACATACCAGCCTTATCCGGAACACGGAAGAGCCGGCCTCATTGCCTTCAGGCCGGGATGGCCAGCCATGATGCGCGCATACTGGAACAACGAGGAAAAATACAGGGAAAAATTTGTCAATGGCTGGTATCTGTCAGGCGACAGGGCAAGCATCGACAGTGAAGGCTATTACTGGTTCATCGGACGCGATGACGACGTGATAAACACCGGCGGTCATCTTGTCAGCCCCTTCGAGGTGGAGTCAGCACTGCTGGAGCACCCTGCAGTGGCCGAGTCAGCCGTCACCTCCAGGCCCGATGAGATAAATATGGAGGTGGTAAAGGCATTCATCACCCTTAAACCAGGCCACACACCGGATCCAGACCTTGAACTTGATATAATGAACTTTATAAGGAAACGCCTCTCTCCCCTTGCCATGCCACAGGCCGTGGAATTCATGGATATACTCCCAAAGACCCGCAGCGGCAAGATCATGAGACGTGTCCTGCATGCACGGGAATGGGGAGAAGAGATAGGTGATATATCTACCCTCGAAAACGACTGACCCTTTTAATCCCGATTAACGATAAACCCTAATCCACCGCATATGGAAGAAATGAACATCAATGAAATGAAGGAGCTTGTACTCAAATATGTCATTAAAGAATATATCGATGACGATGATGTTAAAATCACTTACGAAACACCCCTTATCTCAAGCGGTTATGTAGACTCCTTCTCAATGGTCTCCCTTCTTGTCTTTCTTGAGAATAAGTTCAGGATCAAGATCCCCCCTTCAAAGGCAACCCCGGAAGCCTTTGACAGCGTGAACAGCATAGTCGCACTTGTCAACCAGTACCTGAAACAGTAAACAGTATAGCCATGAGTTTCCCAGAGAGTATCAGAAGTATCTACCAGGCACAGTTGGGAGATATTCAGCATGCCGGCATCTTCAAGGAGGAACGGTTCATTCACAGCGCACAGTCGGCCGATATAGAAGTTGAGTTCCCTTCCGGCTCCGAACTGAAGAAGGTCATCAATATGTGCGCCAACAACTACCTGGGGCTTTCAAGCCATCCCGATGTGATTAAAGCAGCCCATGAAGGACTTGATACCAGGGGCTACGGAATGTCATCAGTCAGGTTTATCTGCGGCACACAGGATATCCACCGGGAACTGGAAAACAGGGTGACGGAGTTCCTCGGTACCGAAGACACCATTCTCTTCCCGTCATGCATGGATGCCAACGCCGGAGTTTTTGAAGCTATCCTCACCAGCGAGGATGTAATGATATCCGACCGTCTTGTGCATGCTTCAATAATAGACGGTATGAGACTCTGCAGTGCACAACATGACACCTTCAAGCATTCCGGCATGGAACACCTCGAGGAAAAACTGCTGTTGCATGCCGACAAAAGGCTTAAACTCGTTATCACTGACGGCGTCTTCTCTATGGACGGCGACACTGCCAGGCTTGATCAGATGGTCAACTTATGCGACAGGTACGGAGCGATGCTTCTTGTAGACGACTCTCATGCCACGGGATTCATAGGGAAGACGGGCAGGGGAACACATGAGTACTGCGGTGTTTTCGGACAAATTGATATCATCACCACCACCTTTGGTAAAGCCCTTGGCGGTGCCTCCGGCGGTTGCGTGTCAGGACGAAAGGAGATAGTGGAGATGTGCAGGCAAAAAGCACGCCCCTACCTTTTCTCCAACACAATTGCACCGGTTATAGTCTCCGGCGTTCTTAAGGTATTTGATATCCTCTCGGCAAGCACCGAACGACGCGATAAACTTGAAAAAAATGCAGCCTGGTGGCGGAAAGGACTTACTGAGGCGGGCTTCATCCTCAAGGAGGGCAATACCCCGATTGTGCCGGTTATGCTCTTCAACGCAAAACTGTCACAGGATTTCTCAAAGGATCTTTACCGTGAAGGAATATATGCAATAGGGTTCTTCTTCCCGGTGGTCCCGAACGGCCAGGCACGGATACGCACCCAGATATCCGCAGGCCATGAGATCCATCACCTTGAAAAAGCCCTCGATGCATTTATCAGGGTGGGAAAGAAACATGGTATCCTCGGCCTGACCAAAGA
>CAYYEH010000175.1:0-3279 GCA_964470815.1 uncultured Rikenella sp. | reverse complement strand
CGGCTGGGCCGAACAGTATCCTGAATATTTCAGGGACAGGATGTTTGAGTCGCTCCGGAAGCTGTTCAGCGAGACCACCTATGATAAGGAACGGATCAAAGCCGTCACCCTCACCTCGCAGCGGTCGACGCTTATCAACCTTGATGCAGAAGGGAACTCACTCCGGCCGGCAATATCATGGCTCGATCAGCGTCTGAGTACCGTGGGTAATTACCCCGGAAAGATGATGGATCTGGCCCTGAGGCTCGTCAACATGAGGGAGGCAGTACATTTTGCTGTCAAAAACGGCGAGTGCAACTGGCTTATGCAGAATACGCCTGAGGTGTGGGAGAAAACCAGCAGGTATTTGCTGCTGTCAGGGTATCTCACATGGGTGCTTACCGGTGAGTATCGCGATTCTGTCGGGTGCACCGTGGCCTACCTGCCTTTTGACTATAAAAAGCAGCAATGGACTGACCGCAGTCACATGAACTATAAGATGTTTCCCGTTGAGAGGGAGAAGCTGCCTGACCTGGTCAGGCCGTCTGAGGTTCTCGGACAAATCAGCCGAGAGGCTTCTGAGAAGTCGGGCATCCCGGCCGGCCTGCCACTGATAGCTGCCGCTGCCGATAAGGCGTGTGAGGTTCTCGGATCCGGCGTCATCACTCCCGATGTGGCATGTCTGAGCTATGGCACAACCGCAACTGTACAAACCACCCACAGCAGGTATCATGAGGTGATACCGTTCTTCCCCTCATACCCCAGTGCAGTTCCCGGTTGCTACAACACAGAGGTTCAGATCTACCGGGGTTACTGGATGATAAGCTGGTTCAAGAAAGAGTTCGGGTTGAAGGAGATTCAGATGGCAGAGCAGACCGGCAGGCATCCTGAGACCTTCTTCGATGCCATGGTTGATGAGGTGCCTGCAGGTTCGATGGGGCTCATTCTACAGCCTTACTGGTCGCCCGGAGTCAAAGTGCCGGGAACTGAAGCAAAAGGTGCAATTATCGGGTTTGGCGACGTTCACACCCGTGCACATGTATACCGTGCCATACTTGAAGGCCTCACATATTCACTTAAAGAGGGTCTTAACCGAACGGTTAAACGAACAAAAATACCTGTAAAGAGTGTGGTTGTTTCCGGGGGCGGATCACAGAGCAGGCAGGCGATGCAGATTACTGCAGATATATTCAATCTGGTTACATTCAGGCCTCACACCTATGAGACCTCTGCCCTTGGTGCTGCCATCAACGCTGCAGTAGGGATCAGGTATTATGGTGATTTACCGTCGGCGGTAGCGGCAATGACAAGGAGGGGTGACCGGTATGATCCTGATCCCCGGAATGTGGAGATATACAGGGAGCTGTATGAAAAGGTATATTCCAGGATGTACCGTCATCTCCAGCCACTATATGAGCAGATCAGGGATGTGACGGGTTATCCGCCGAAAATCTGAAATAAATCATTCAGGCAATGCTGTATGAATTCATAAATCGCTAATTTCATCACCTGTGGGGAAAAAGCAAGTCATATCAACTATTTTGATTTTTACGCTGGTAATTACCGTTCCTGGTGGTCCACTGAATGCCCAGGCATCCCGGATTGATTCACTTATGCGTATCACCCGCCAGCCACAGGAAGCAAAGGAGAGAATCAGAGCATACAACACCCTGGCATCTGAAATTCGTCAATCAGACAGGTACAGGGCTGCTGAGATGGCAGAAAAAGCGATGACACTGGCCATTGGCGCGGATGATAAAACCGGAATGGCTGTTGCTCTGACAATTAAGGGACAGTTAAGCGAAGATGCTGATGATTTCCCTGATGCCCTGAATTATTATCATAAAGCTCTTGACATTTATCTGGAGCTGGACAGTGAAGATGACATTGCCAGGCTCCATTCAATGGCCGGTTCAGTTTCAAAAACGCTCGGGAATTATGACAAGGCAATTGAACACTGTCATGCCAGTCTGAGAATATATGAAAAGCTGAACAATAAGACAGGCATCGCTTACATTTACAGGATTCTGGGCAGTGTCTACAAGTACAAGGGCGATTATGACAAGTCGCTCCACTATTATTTCAACGGCCTCGGTCTGAATGAAGAGCTGGGTATCAGGAGCGGAATGGCCAATGCATATAATAATATCGGGATTGTCTACCTCCTGATGCGTGATATTGAGCAGGCTCTTGATTACTATCGCAAGAGCCTGGAGATTAACCTGGCAGAGGGGATTGAAGCAGAGGCCTCGATCAATTACGGCAACATTGGCGTGGCGTACCTTGAACTCGGAATGATGGATTCGGCCATGCACTATATCAGCAAACGACATTCCCTGGTTAATCAGATGAATGACAGGAAAGGTATGGCCACCTCACTGGAATCTCTCGGCGATTATTATCTCAGAGCCGGTGATTATGACAGGGCATTGGAGTATTACAATCAGGCTCTTGCACAGTCCAGGGTCCTGGGTATTCTCGAAACCACAAAAAGCACCCTTAAAAGCATGAGTGACCTCTATGAGGCAGAGGGAGATTTTAAGGCATCACTGGCATTTTACAAGGCATTTGTCAATCTCCGGGACAGTATTCTTAACCAGGAGACAGTCAGGAGGATCGAGCAGATTGAAATGGAATATGCCTATGACAAGGAAACACAGGAACATCAGCTGCGTGAGCAGAAACAGAAGATAATCCGGACCATTATTTACATTACGCTAATATTCAGTGTATTGACTTTATTCCTGTTCTTCTGGCTCCAAAATATCAAACTTAAACAGAAGGGATTGCAGGAGAAAGCATTGAATCTCGAACGGCAGCAGTTGAAAAGTGAAGTGACTTTCAAGGACAAGGAGCTGTTCAGCAAGGCATTGTATCTGGCGGAAAAAAATCAGCTTATAAATGATATTACCCGGCGCCTTAATAAGGCCATGGCAGATCCGGGAGGCATTAAGAACACCATTAAGGACATTCTCAAGGACCTAAGGTTCAGTTCAAATATCCAGACATGGGAAGAATTTGAATATATCTTTCTCAACGTCCATCCGGAGTTTTTCAATACGCTTGTCAGGCGTTTTCCGGATTTGTCGCCCAATGAGAGACGTCTGTGTGCCTTCCTGAAGTTGAATCTCTCCACCAAGGATATTTCAAACATAACCCACCAGTCATCACATACACTCACTGTCGCAAGAACAAGGCTTAGAAAAAAGCTCGGGATTGCCAATACAGGAGAGAACCTCAGTTCGTTCCTGAGCCAGCTTTAGTAATCAGTTATTTCATGACATGCTGATATGTGTCATG
>CAYYEH010000174.1:0-3389 GCA_964470815.1 uncultured Rikenella sp. | reverse complement strand
TTATCCTTCTCCTTACGAAAAAGCCAAAAAGCTTAACCGATAAGCTTCTTGCACTTTTTTTATTCAATATCGGCCTGCACCTGCTTGGTTATTATCTGAAACAGGCAGGATACTGGGAACAATACCCCCATTTAACCGGAATTACAGCCCCGGTTGGACAAATTACAGGAAATCATAATTTCACCCTGAACTAAAAAATAATGTCCCGTGAAGCTGAAGTATAGATCTCTTTCCTTGGTGTTTCTGTCTCTGATTTGCATATCATGCGCCAAACAGAAAACATTTGAAGGGTATTTACATAAATTCAACTCTGATTTCAAGGAGGAGCTGGCAGACCTGAATGTTTCAAATGCATCCTACGCGGTATTCAGCAGGGATTCTGTAATACTGCACGACAGTTTCAGCGCAGCCGGAACAGGAACCAGCGGAGATTCACCGTTTCTGACAGGTTCGGTAACCAAGGTTTTCACTGCTGTGGCAATCATGCAACTCTGCGAGGAGGGGAAAATTGACCTGGACAAACCGGTAAGCGAATACGTTCCGGATTTCAAAATCACCCAGCGATTCCCTGATTCAGGACCCATAACTATCCGGTCAGTCCTTACCCATCATGCAGGAATCCCGTCTGACAGTTATCTTAATAAATTCAGTAGAAAGCCGGCGGATTTCAATACTGTCCTTGATTACCTCAATACCGGGTATACCTGTTACCCCGTCGGGAAGATATGGGCGTATTCCAACCTGGGATATGCATTGCTGGGTATCGTCATTGAAAGGGTCAGCGGAATGAAATATGAGGAATATATTTCCCGGCGCATCTTTGAGCCCCTGAAAATGGATTCATCAGGTTTTTACTATGATTACTTGTCTCAACGGCATCTTTCCGGCGCATTTGATGACAAGGGGAACCCCGGAACTGAACTTCCCCTCTTTGATAAGCCGGCAGGTGCCATTTATTCAACTGTAAATGATATGATCAGCTTTGGGCGGGCATTCATTGACGGAAAGGAAGTTCTTTTAAAAAACGAAACACTTGAGCAGATGTTCATTTTGCAAAATGAAAAGAACCTGCTCGACCTTGACCATCGCTCAGCCATCTGTTTCAATTATAAAAACAAGGCTTATGAACTGGGAAGACTCCTGGAGCATGGCGGAGCAACCATGTACCACCGCGCACAGATGGTTATTGCTCCTGATGCAGGACTGGCATCCGTTATCCTGTCAGATTCACCTAACGGGAGGGATAATGCCTGGAAACTTGATGAGCAACTTATGGTTGAATATGTCAGGGTAAAAGAAATTACCCCAGACAGGAACCTCAACCCTGAAAAAACTATGCGACTCACCCCAATATCCGGTAAAAGCCTCCGGTCATTTAAAGGATCCTATGCCATGCCGGGAATGGTATGCAGCATCGAGTGGAAAAATGAACATCTTTCTCCGACTATCGAGGGAGAAAATTTCTATCTGGTTCAACATGACTCCAACTCATTTGTACCGGCAAAAAGGTTTATGGGAATAATGCTCAGATCACGGAAAATGTATTTAATGCTGGAAGAAATCGACGGGGAGAAGCACTTTATACAGGCAATGCCATGGGGAGGCCTGGTTATCATAGGCACCCAAACCACTCCTGAACCCATACCAATATCATGGAAAGACAGAACGGGGAAATATGCTGTCACCAGTGCCGGCGTTGATGAAATCCCGACGCTGGAAAATGTCAGTATTTCCATAGAGAACGGCTTCGTAGTGTTAAGATATGGATTTAACCCTGCGTTGACCTTCGGCCAGAATGCCACGGTGGCTCTGAATATTGTCAGTGATAACGAAGCTTTTGTGCTTGGGTATGGCCGGGGAGGAGGGGAAGCTGTAGTTTTTGAACCCGGGAAAAACTGTTTTGAGTTTATGGGATTGAAGTTTGAAAAGATCTGATGCCATTATGAACTTTAAAACATGACTGTTATTTCCTCAGATTCAAAAGATGTAACAGAAACATGAGCATTAAACCAGTGGAAAGATACTTACGGATAAAAGACTCATGCCGCCAGGGGCTCCTCAGGTATCTTGAAGATGCATTTTCGAAAATCCCCTTGCCGGAGAATCCTCATATACTGGATATCGGGTGTGGCACAGGAGTGCCAACCCTGTGGCTGGCTGAAAATACTGATGGCTCCATCACTGCAATTGATCCGGATAAAAATGCACTGGATTGGCTGAAATATAAAATCAGCGACAAAAAGCTCTCTGACCGGGTGACTGTACTGAATTCATCCTTTTTCGATTATATGCCGGACCCGGAATGTTTCGATCTGATCATCGCAGAGGGTTTTCTGAACGTAGTCGGATTTGAAAAGGGATTCCGCCAGGTGAACGGGCTTCTCCGGAAAGGGGGTTTCTTTGTCATACATGACGAAGTAAGGGACCAGGAAACTAAAACTGAACTCATCCGGGAATGCAACTGCCAGCTGATTTACTCACGACTTTTGGATGAGAATGTATGGTGGGATGATTATTACAGGCAGCTTGAAGCAGAGATTAACTCACCATCAAATACAAACATCGGGGGACTGTTTAAAAATGATCTTGAAGAGATCGCATACTACAGGATTAATCCGGCTGCTTTCAGATCAGTCTATTACGTTGTTCAAAAGCTCTGACAGGATTAACCCTCAGGCCTCATGCAGCCTGACAGGCTGATTGTGTTGACTGTAGCGGTCAGTTCTTCTGATGTCACTGATTTGTATTACCTTGTACCTGAATTTCCCGGTAAATCCGGGTGCCAAATTAGAACCCCGATTCAACCAAGTCAATGAAAAGATTCATTTCCCCACTCCTGATTATGATTCTGCCAGTCTTTTTCTGCCCGGTCAATGCGCAGAAAACAGCCGGAGCGGCTGACAAATGGCAACTTGTATGGAATGACGAATTCGACGGCAAAAGCCTCGATACATCAAAATGGAACGTATTGATCCGCGAGACCAGCAAACACAATGAGCTGCAGTACTACGTACCTGATGAAGTTTACGTTGAGAATGGATTGCTACGCATAAGAAGCAGGGTCCGCAAGTATGGTTCAAAGGAATATACCAGCGGAAGGCTCGATACCGAAGGTAAATTTGCCCCCGTTTATGGCCGGTTTGAGATACGCGCCAAACTACCGGGCGGACAGGGACTGTGGCCAGCACACTGGCTATACCCGCAGGAACGCGACTGGCTGATGGAGAAGACCATGGAAGATGCCGTTGCTGCCGGCAGGGAACGGCTGATACCGGAAGAAAGGCCGTGGTATACAGAGATCGATATCATGGAGTTCCTCGGGCATGAACCGACGGTTCTTTACGGCACCATCCATTATTGCTCATATGACGGAGCCAGGAGATCAAGCT
>CAYYEH010000173.1:0-3401 GCA_964470815.1 uncultured Rikenella sp. | reverse complement strand
GAATAACCGGATAACAGTTTTGCTGAATTGCCGGAAGGGTACTTGCCCGGAGACTTTCCGAACTGAATGATCATCCATATTAGTACCAGGCCTGACAAGTGGCCCGGGTTTCTTCCATGTCAATCACTGAACCGGTTTGTTTCCTGCCTGATCACTCTGAATCAGCTCCAATAACCTGTCAAGAGCGTCTGCTTCGGAAATATTCTTGATTACCGCTTCCATTCCACGGTAGATGTGGACTTTACCCTCTGCCGCACCCACATAACCGTAATCTGCACCGGCCATCTCGCCAGGGCCGTTGACCACGCATCCCATGACGGCTATCTTCATTCCGTTAAGATGTGCGGTTGCCGCTTTAACCTTCTGAACAGCTTCCTGAAGGTTGAATTTAGTTCTTCCGCAGGTGGGGCATGAGATATACCTGGTGCGGGTTATCCTCGCCTCTGTGGCCTGGAGTATCGAAAATGCAAGTCTTCGGAGCGGCTCCCCCTGAACGGCTCCGGTATTGGTTATGCATATTCCCGCCGGATGACGGGCAATGAAGAATCTCCCAAGCAGAGCCGCAGCTTCTATTGCAATTTGTTCCGGGTAGTCACATCTGAAAACAGGGTTCAGGAGCCGGTCCCGGGCCTGCCTCCCTGCCATGACCTTCAGTTCATCAGGTGATACTGTCAACGCTTCACCCTTAAATGCGGCACCGGATTCATCGGTAAATTTCACCGGCATCACGGCGGACCTGTTTTTACCGGCGCTCACACTTTCAACTATGTTTCTTTTGCCGGAGTCATCCCCTGGCAGTCCTTTACCGGCTGACCCCTCACCGGATTTCCCGGCATCAGCGCTGTACACCTGCGGGAACCACCTTTCCCCCGGGGGGCGCTGCTCGAGCGGCGGAACCGGGTTCTTAACACGGCCCGCATCACCGGCCACAGCTCTGATAATTGCCCGTGCAACAGGTATCTCGGCTTCGGGCGGCTCAGAAAGCGAAACCCTGATGGTATCTCCTATCCCCTCGGCCAGCAACGTTCCTGTCCCTGCTGCCGAGATGATCCTGCCGTCCTCCCCCTCTCCCGCCTCGGTGATGCCCAGATGTACCGGAAAGAACATCTTCTCCTCAGCCATCATCCTCACCAACAGCCTGTTGGCCATGACCATGGTGAATGTATCCGATGATTTCATCGAGACCACAATCCGGTTAAATCCTTCGCCCCTGAATATTCTCAGGAATTCTATTGCGGACACGGCCATCCCCTCAGGTGTGTTGCCGTAACGGGTCATGATGCGGTCAGAGAGTGAACCATGATTCACCCCTATGCGTACTGCTGTACCATATTCAGTGCATATTTTTATAAGCGGCAGCAGTCTCTCCCTGGTACGTTCCAGCTCGGCCATCCACTCACTGTCGGTAAGCTCCTGTTTGATAAATGAAGCCCGCTTGTCTGCATAGTTGCCCGGGTTGATCCGGACCTTCTCAACAATGCGGGCAGCCACCTCGGCAGCAGAAGGATTGAAGTGGATATCGGCGCAGAGCGGCGTATCAAATCCGGCGGCCCTCAGTCCGCTCCTGATGGCGGCAAGGTTTTCAGCCTCGCGTACTCCCTGTGCCGTCAGCCTCACCAGCTCTCCACCCGCCTCGATGATGCGGATACACTGGCTGACGCTGGCATCCGTGTTGAGGGTGTCGGTGTTGGTCATGCTCTGTACGCGCACGGGGAGATCGCCTCCCAGGGTCAGGCTGCCAACCTGAATGATATCTGATTTGTATCCGGAAGTCATATTAACTTCATATTGCATAAACAATCCATTCCAGTCATTGGTTGAGACGGACCCTCTCTGCCTCCGTCATGCCGGATGGTTCCGGACGATTGACTATTCCGCCTCCCGCGAAAGGCATCTTAGGCCGTTATCTCCCAGTCGTACCCGTCCTTGCGGTCCTTGACAGTTATGCCAAGTTCACCCAGCCTGTCTCGTATGCGGTCAGAGACAGCCCACTCCTTCTTAGCCTTTGCCTCCTGCCTGATGTCAAGCAGCAGTCTCAGCACCCCTTCCAGCCTGTCATTGCCGGCCGATTCCTCCGCCCGGAGGCCGAAGAGGTCATGTATGAATACACCGAAGAGCTCCCGCAACGCACCGAGATCCTCCGCCGACAGCTTCTCCTTCCCGTCATTGACAAGGTTGATGATCCTGACCGCGTCGAAGAGGTGGGCAATTGCCACCGGCGTGTTCAGGTCATCGCTCATCGCCTCATGGCACTTCGCGGCTATGCCGCTGATATCAACTGTTGAACTGTCGGATGGCGTCAGGCCGGTCAGCGTCTTCTCCGCGTTCATCAGCTTCTGCAGTCCCAATGAGGCAGCCAGCAGCGCCTCATTGCTGAAGTCAAGCGTGCTGCGGTACTGTGCCTGGAGCATGAAGAAACGGATGGTCATTGGAGAGTATGCCCTTGCAAGCAGCTTATGTGATCCGGTGTACATCTCCTCGAGAGTGATGAAGTTACCCAGTGACCGCGCCATCTTCTGCCCGTTGATGGTCACCATGTTGTTATGCACCCAGTAACGCACCGGGGGGTGGCCCTGTGCCGCCGTGCTCTGCGCTATCTCGCACTCGTGGTGCGGGAAGATCAGATCCATCCCCCCTCCGTGGATATCAAAAGTCTCACCTAAATATTTCGTGCTCATCACCGAGCACTCAAGATGCCATCCGGGAAAACCCTCACTCCACTTCGAAGGCCATCTCATGATATGCCCCGGCGATGCCTTCTTCCACAGCGCGAAGTCAAACTGTCCCCGCTTCTCATCCTGCCCCTCCAGTGAGCGGCTGTTGGCCCTCATCTCTTCAAGCACACGCCCTGAAAGTATACCGTAGTTGTGCTTTGCGTCATACTTCTCCACGTCGAAATAGACCGAGCCGTTCACCTCATACGCATAACCTTCCTCAATAAGCTTTTCAACCAGTTGCTGCTGCTCGATGATGTGGCCGGTAGCACGCGGCTCGATGGAGGGTGGCATGGCGTTCAGCTTATCCATCGCCCGGTGGTAGCTGTTCATATACTTCTGTACTATCTCCATCGGCTCAAGATGCTCCTGACGGGCACGACGGCTGATCTTGTCCTCACCAGTATCATCAGCCTCGTTCTCGAGATGTCCCACATCGGTTATGTTCCTCACATAGCGGACACTATAGCCAAGATGCGTAAGATACCTGAAAAGCACATCAAAGGTGACAGCCGGACGGGCATGGCCGAGATGTGCCTCACTGTAAACGGTGGGGCCGCAGACATACATGCCTACAAACGGCGGAGCCAGCGGCTCAAATTTCTCTTTACTGCGGGTAAGGGTATTGTATAGGTAAAGTGCACTTTTCATCTCAGCGGCTGTTTGTGCAAAAGTAATGCTTTTGAG
>CAYYEH010000172.1:0-3415 GCA_964470815.1 uncultured Rikenella sp. | reverse complement strand
TGGGTCAACCTTCTGCTGAGCCGGACTTCTTTTTCCTGTAATCCAGGTTCATGACCAATCCTCCCCGGACCCAGGTGCCGGGCTGGATCAGGCCGCCGAAATCATAATACCGGGAGTTGAAAACATTTGAAGCTTCAGCATAGAGAGTAATATGCTCCGTTTTCCAGGAAAACCTTGTGTCAGCCAACCAGAAAGGTTCATACGATACAATCCCGCCACCGGCATCCTGCCAGGCGCCGTTACGGTCACGCCAGGTAAACGTTGTTGAATTGTAAAGCCTGCCGGCTATCCTTATATCAACAGATACATTCACCTGGTGCCTGAGGTAATCAAGCGCATATCTTGAAAGCAAATTATCCTTCGCTGAGTCACCCTGCAGGTAGCTGTAAGATAATCTCAGGGACTGAAGTAATCCATTCGGGATTTCTGCCGACGGTGTCAGACTGAGTGAAGCTTCAATCCCGGCAAAACCGATATTGGCATGGTTCGCAGATCTCCAGATAAGGCTGTCAGGCGACGGATCCTTAACCCAGTCAATCAGGTTGCTTCCCTGTCGCCGGAATGCATTGAATTCACCCCTGACCAGGGTACTGCTGTATTTGATGCCTGCTTCGAATGTAACAGCCTCCTCCGGCTTGAGAAGCGGATTGCCCTGCTGAACAGGGCTTGTGTAAAACATATCTGTAAAGGTTGGCATCCGCAAAGTCTTGTTTGCCGATGAGTAAATCCTGAGATGATCATTAAAGCGATAGCTCAGGTCCATGCCGGGGTATAATCCAAAACCTGTCAGGCCGGGGTTATGATGAGCCATGATACCCATGGCAGCCGTAAAATTTCTCACAGAGATTGTCTGTTCGGCATAGAGACTGGCATTAAACCTGTTGCAGGATTTCACATAGTAAGTATCATCAAATCCTCTTACCCGAACCGGATTGCTTAACAGATTGCCCAGCACATTGCTCAGGATATGCTCGTTCCGGAGGTCAGCTCCAAGGCTTGTCCGCCCGAACCGGTGAACCATCCATGTGTTCAGGTTTATCCCGGCTGTTATGGTCCTGTGGTGGTTAAAGGGTACGGATTCATCATCGCGTTTCAGCTCGAACCTGTCGCGGTTTCGCCTCACATATACGGCTGGCTCAATCCTGATTGCAGACCGGTTCTGGTATTTGACACTGACAAAGTCTGTTTTAACTGATTCAAACTGATCGGGATATTTTAAGGAATAGAAGCTGTTCGCGCCGAAGTTCCTTGTGCCGTATCCGGTTTGTAAATCAATTCTTCCGGATTGCAGCCGGTATTTTGCCTGGTAGAAAAATGAGCTGTTTGAAAAATCGGTGTTTTCAATGTACCCGTCTGATGACATCCGGCTGAGACTCATGAACTGCTCCAGCTTCCCCGCAGTGTTTGATATATTTGCTGATGCCCTTGACAGGCCGTATTGTCCGAGCAGCAGTGATGACCTGATGTTGTCGGGTCTGCTGTTGCCTGTGATAATGTTTACCACCCCGCTGAAGGCGTTGGGTCCGAATGATTTTGCTGCCGGGCCGTTGAGTATTTCAATCCGCTCAATGCTTTCAATATCAACCGGAAGGCTGAGGTTATGGTGTCCGGTCTGCGGATCGGTGACGTTGATGCCGTTCAGGAGTATCAGGGTTTGATCAAAGGTTCCTCCGCGGATTGATATGTCAGCCTGTGTCCCCAGCGGCCCCCTCTGTCGGATGTCCACACCCGGAATGTTTCGCAGGAGGTCATTAAGGTTCTGTGCCGGAGCCCTGGCAATCTCTGATTTCGAAATTATGGTTACTATCCTGGTTGCCTTTTGCGCTTCAACAGGTGTCCGGGAGGCGGTGACAATCACTTCGTCTGCCAGGAAATGCCGGATACTGAGACTGTCATCAGGATCCGCTGTTGCGGCATTTTTATCCGGGTCAGGAGCCATGAACCTCCTGCTGCCACCAGTGTTCTGGGCCTGCATATTCCCGGGCGCGACCAGGATGCTGTATGCAAGGCATAATGTAAAGATCCGGATCACCCGGCGGAGGGAGTTGAAGACGGCATACCTCTTCCGGCTCCACAAACGGAAGCCGGTAATTGCACTGCCCGTATTTTTTCTTTGTTGTCTCAATTGGCCCTGGTCAGATCATCAAGGCGCCAAAGATAATATGATTTTCATGCCGGATTGATATTCATGAAAGACATGTCTGGTATAATCATCCTGCAGGGTTCCCGGATCAGCCGGAGCGGCTCCGGTAAGAGGATTTCAGATCTCCTTCCCGGTTTCAATGCATTCCGTCAGGTCACCGAGAAACCTGACCATGGGCGCACCGTCAATGACATCATGGTCAACGAGTACGGTCATGTTCAGTATCGCCCTGGGCTTTACCTCGTTATTGATCACCACCGGTTTCAAAAGCACGGATCCGACCCCGAATGAAATGGGATGAACCGATGTATGGATGAACCACCCGTTAACTTTTCCGATCATTCCGACAGATGTTACAGAAACGTTTCCCATTGTCCTGAATGCTGCTTTCGGATTTTTAAGCAACATGTGCCAGAAGAACCTCCTGATGAATCCGGGCAGATGATAGTACAGCCTCTCGTACGAAGATGACTTTTTCTTTAAAACAATGTCATCATGTCTCAATTCCTGGTTTTTGGCAGATTCTATCTCACCGGTGATCTCAGCAGCCGTCTTTTTATTCGCTTTTTCAATGACAAGAGGAATCGGAACCCTTTTTTCGCCGATCTTCTTTTCAACGATCACTGATACGTTTATGTCATCGAAGATTATGAGCTTCTTCTTATTACAGAAATAGGCCGCTGCTTCAGGGTACTTCTCCAGGACTGTTGCAATGACCTTAATAAGCCATGCATTGAATGAAACAGATACCCCTTTTTTCCGAAGCTCGCGAAGTTTTGCCCTGCTTTCGGTGACATCAAATTCAAGCATTGCGGAAATATGATGTTTCCACATGCCAACCGCGAAAATGTCAAAGGTTGCTATCCTCGAGCGGACGATTTTCTGAAACCTGTAGTTCTTTGCCATCATTTATCAGGCTTTTCCGGCTGTAACAGTTTACGGAAGGTTTTATTTCGTGAAGTAGTCACCCTTGCTGTATATCCGTACATAGTCAATGTCGTGATACTGAGGAAATACTGTTGTGGAGTCGGGATTGCCGGGCCAGCTTCCGCCGACAGCAGTGTTGAGGATAAGGTAGTGTGGTTTATGAGGTATTCCGTTTATTGTTGAATGAATAAGGTTGCCGTCAATATACCATCGGATTGAATCAGGTTCCCATTCCAGTACGTAAACGTGGAAGTCTTTTGTATAGTCATCCGTTCCGCGCCAGGTACCGGAGCTTGATCTCCTGGCTCCGTCATATGAGCAATAATGGATGGTGCCGTAAAGAAC
>CAYYEH010000171.1:0-3489 GCA_964470815.1 uncultured Rikenella sp. | reverse complement strand
TACAACTCTATTTTGTAATAATTCAAACAAATTGAATAAATTTTTGCATTTGACGTCGGACAGCCTCACTGGAATCCGGATGGGGGACCGCATTCAGGGGCTTCTAATGGAAAGACGCAATTTTCATTCCAAAAGTTGCGCGGTCTGAAAAATTATTTTGACTGCTGAAAACACCCGGCTTCAGACAGGAGGACTGCAGCCCCGGAGTGGCCATGCAAGAGCGTTACCGGCAACAATAGTTATGGTTCAAGGAAGAGCGAATCTGACCTTCTAATCTTCTGGCCCATGGCTATCAGTGATGACCCTATGGCACAATCGAGACACCGGTGATGCCTGCACCGCTGGTTCCTCAGTTCCAGCAGGGCCTGCGAGGCAAAGGCTGACTCCGGTTTTAGTCCTGCCTCCGTAAAGTCGGTCACCACGCTGTTTTCTTCGGGTGGCAGTGCATCGAGTATTTCCACTGCCCTGTCACACCATTCCTGCTGCTGCCTGACTTTTCCGCAGACAAACAGCAGAGGAGAAACGGCATTGATGATGAGAAGGTCAACCGACTGGCGGCCGGCGCGGCCCGCTGTGACGGGCACCGCTTTTCCGAACTGGTAATGGGTGTTCCAGTACTCAGAGGCGGTGACGCCCAGCAGTTGCCTGAGGCTCTCGTGACCCCGGCAGTCGAGCACCCTGGAGAAGAGCCCTTCACTGTGGGTGAGCAGTGCTGCAAGCTGGGAGAGCCTGACGGTTGGGAAGTTGGCGGGCCGCAGCCGGTGAAACTTCCATAACCACCCGTCAACCGGCTGCAATGAGTACTTGGATCTAAGAATCCGGTACTCCCTGGCCAGGAGAAGGAAATAAACGTCACTGACGGCCTCCCTGAAGAGAGCCTCGTCAAGAAGACCTGCCGTGCCGAAGAGCAACGCCTCCGCCTGCATGAGGTTATCAGAGTGTTTCCTTATGACCTTCAGCGGGAGGCGTGTGGCAAGCATCTCAAAAGGGTCAGTGTTGACACGGAACCCAAAATATCGTGAAACCAGCCGGTAAAGCGTCTCTTCCCAATCGTTGCCTGTTTTTGCCAGGATCTCTCTTACCTCCTCACTTTTTCGCTCGAGCCGTTCCACTCCAACCGACCAGAGCCAGTGCCTGACCCTGAAGCCGTCTATCATTCCGATCAGACCACTGCAGGGAAGTGACAACGGGTTGTTGACAAAGTCAAGGTAGTTGTCCCAAAGCGCCGTGTCAAAACCTGGCCTGGCGGTTATCAGGCGCCGCCCTGAGGCAGTATATACATCCGTATCCTCATTATAAACAATGTGAAGTATGACATTATCATATGCATGGTCGGTGTGGTGCCCGTGACGGTACCAGTCGGAGGCATCGATGTGGATCTCAGTGTTACCGGCCCATTCAGTACCGCCGATAATCAGCCTGGTATTAAAGAAATCAGGACCGGAATCACGGTTGTAAACCCCGGGATTGATCACCTCAATGGGTCCGGCCTCCCTGTCGCACAGGCTGGCGCCGTCATAGAACAGGTTTTTCCACAGCCAGTGGAGGAACTCTTCTTTCATGATCGGTATTTTAAGAAATGCAGCTGTCCAAATTTAAGAACAATGTGACAAACAGACAAAAAAAGCTGAAGCCGTGAGGCCTCTTTACGGAGCTGTTGAGGATATTCCCCCTGAATTATTTGACGAAGACCTGTAAAATTGATGTGAAAGAAATAACAACGTAATGATGTAATGCTATAATTTTACTTATCCCTAGAACAAATGATACAAATATTCTAATTCCTCAATCAGATGAAGACCATTTTGAAGATTATGGCAGTGCTTGTTTTATTAAGCCTGGCCGCAAACTCAGAAGCACAGATCAAGGTAGACCTTAAGAAGAAACTGGAGCAACAGGTCAACCGCAGGCTTAACCAGAAAGCTGACCAGGCCATTGACAAGGCCCTTGATACCGTTGAAGACAGTATCACGGGTGACATGAAGAAAGACAGTAACAATGGAAATGATGCCGGTGCGCAGAAGGGCGGTACCGGGCAGTCACAGGGAAATGGCGGACAGAAAGCCGGAGATCAGGCCGGCGGTCCGCAGCAGGAATCCCTCCAGGCCTATTCAAAGTATGACTTCGTTCCCGGTGAGAAGGTTATCTTCTATGACGATTTCAGCCAGGATGCCGTGGGTGATTTCCCTGCCCTGTGGAACACAAACGGTTCGGCAGAAGTGGTGACCACCAACCTCTTTCCCGGCAAATGGATGAAGTTCGTCATGGACCAGTGTGTCTGGACGGATGAATTACTGAAGCTTCCCGAGAATTACACCATTGAGTTTGACATAATACCTATCGGCGGACTAGAAGGTGAGGGGATGTCAGGCTGGCACATGAGACTCATGCAGGCAAAAAACGCTAAAGCATGGGATAGCGGATCGGCACCGGGGAACGGAGGTTTTCATTTCCAGGTAGAATATTTCGGGAGGCCGGGCTACAGCACATGGTTTTACGGAGACCAGTGCGCACCATCCAAGCTTAGCGGGTATGTTGACGGCGAGGACAGGAAGCAGAAAATGAACAATAAATACCACATGGCACTGTGGATTCAGAAGACGCGTATCAGGGTTTACCAGGACCAGAACAAGATTGTTGACCTGCCGCGGGCATTTCCCGCAGGATGTGTCAAACCTGACAGGCTTCGCTTTGAATACGGTGCTGCGATGATCAGTAATGTCCGTATCGCCGTAGGCGCTCCCGACATGCGCAACAAGCTGATCACCGAAGGGAAACTTGTAACGTACGGTATATATTTCGATGTAAACAAGGACGTAGTAAAACCGGAATCATACGGAACTCTCAAGGAAATAGCCACAGTTCTGCAGGAGAATCCTGATGTCAGGGTTAAGATCGTAGGGCATACTGACTCTGACGGGGCTGATGCCTCCAACCTTGATCTTTCAAAGAGGCGCGGTGCTTCGGTGAAGAATGAACTGGTGAAAACATTTGGCATTGAGGCTTCGCGGCTTGAATCTGACGGTATGGGTGAGAGCCAGCCGGTAGCGCCAAATGATACCCCTGCCAACAAGGCGCTGAACAGGAGGGTTGAATTCATCAAGCTGTAGTGATCTCACCGGGGACCTTGACTAAAATCAACCTTCCGAACACCAATCCATAACAGCAAACAGATGAAAAAGATACTGTTAATAATGCTGGCTGCCGGTATTGTACTCTCCGGAGCCGCTCAGACACGTACACAGGAATACATGAAGAAGATCCCTGCCCTGCCGAAGGATTCATGCAATGTCACCAGGGCTTCGGCGGAGAACTTCACAGCCCAGGTTGCTGCACTCAGAGACCAGCTTGTAAGCGAGATAGAGCAGATAAGGGAATCTGTTGATTCGCACATGGAATCCAATGCCGATGTGGCACAGGAAAACGTGATGAAACAGATGTCACAGATGTATGGCATGTCACAGGCTGACCTTGAAAAAATGAAGAATG
>CAYYEH010000170.1:0-3538 GCA_964470815.1 uncultured Rikenella sp. | reverse complement strand
ATCACTGGTACAGTTTACTCCGGAATTACTGGTACAATTTGGTCCGGATTATACAGTATTATGCGTTCTCATTTCATTTATGAGCTGTGTCACCTGTAATGATTTTCAAGCACCACTTTAGCGTTTCGATGCACTAAACGGTACACTTTTAATGATTTTCTACCGGCGAATGCCGTTTGCCGACTGTCTGAAGGATTGTCTTCTCAATCCCGGCAGCGTCATAACCGCACTCATGCCACAGTTCCTGCTGGGTGCCATGTTCGACGAAGTAGTCAGGGATGCCCATACGTTTCACCTCAACAGCATATCCGTTATCGGAGGCAAATTCGAGCACGGCACTTCCAAAGCCTCCCTTGATCATGCCGTCTTCCACAGTAATGATTCTCCCGAATCGTTTCATAACGTGGTGGAGTACTTCTTCATCGAGGGGATTTGCGAAGCGCATATCATAGTGAAGAACGGAAATTCCTCCAGCCCGCAGTGCCCTGGCTGCTTCAACAACAAAATTTCCCGGATGACCCAGACTAAGAACGGCGATGTCATTACCCTCACTGATAAGCCTAGCACGTCCAACGGTAATCTCCTCAAATGGCTGGTTCCAGTCACATATCACCCCTGTGCCACGGGGGTAACGGATACTGAAGGGTCCTTTTACCTTGTCAAGTTGTGCCGTGTACATCATGTTCCGCAGTTCAACCTCATCCATTGGCGCAGATGTGATCATTCCCGGGATATTTCGCATAAAGGCAATGTCAAAGAAACCGTGGTGTGTTGCACCGTCAGTGCCTACCAGCCCGCCACGGTCCATGCAGAAGACAACCTTTAAACCCTGTAATGCAACGTCATGAACAACCTGGTCATAGGCACGCTGCATGAAGGATGAATATATATTGCAGAATGGCAGGAGACCATTTGCAGCCAGTCCGGCTGAGAAAGTAACCGCATGTTGCTCACATATACCCACGTCAAAGGCCCTCCCGGGCATCTCCTTCATCATTATGTTCAGAGAGCAACCTGTTGGCATGGCAGGGGTTATTCCCACAATCTTTTCATTCAGCCGTGCCAGTTCCAGTATGGTATGGCCGAATACCTCCTGGTAAAGTGGGTGTTTTGAACATTCAGCCGGTTTAATTAGCTCACCGGTACACTTGTCAAATTTGCCCGGTGCATGAAAGATAGTCTTCTGTTCCTCAGCTTTTGGGAATCCTTTGCCCTTAACTGTGACACAATGAAGAAGCTTTGGCCCGGGGATGGTCTTCAGGTCTTCAAGCACCCTGGTAAGGTGAAGTACATCATGGCCGTCTATAGGGCCGAAATACCTGAATTTGAGAGCCTCAAATAGATTGCTCTGTTCAAGGACCGTTCCCTTGATACCGCTCTCCAGCTGGGCTGCGAGTATCCTTGCCCTGTTTCCTACCCTCCTGTAACGGCCGAGGAGGCGCCACACCTTGTCCTTGAACCTGTTGTAAGTCCGGCTGGTTGTTATATCAAGCAGGTATTCCTTAAGTGCGCCTACGCTTTCGTCAATCGATATATTATTGTCATTCAGGATTACCAGCAGGTCAGCTTTCTGGTTTCCGGCGTTATTGAGTCCCTCGAATGCGAGTCCGGCCTGCAGTGCACCATCGCCTATCACAGCCACAACTTTTCTTTTTTCTCCTGTTGCATGGGAAGCAACAGCCATACCCAGAGCAGCTGAAATGGATGTTGAGGAGTGCCCCACTCCGAAGGCATCGTATTCGCTCTCAGCCATTCGGGGGAATCCGCTTATCCCTTTGTATTTCCTGTTGGTATGGAACTGTGCTTTTCTTCCGGTCAGAATCTTATGTCCGTAAGCCTGATGCCCCACATCCCAGACAATCTTGTCATAAGGGGTATTATAGACATAATGCAGTGCAACGGTCAGTTCCACCACCCCCAGGCTTGCCCCCAAATGGCCAGGGTTACTGCTGACCTCATCAATGATATGTTGCCTGAGCTCATTACTGAACCTGACAAGGTCAAGCTTGTCAAGTTTCCTGAGGTCCTCAGGCGTGTTTATCCTGTCTAACAGCCGGTCTGATGATGACATTCAAATTTCGGGTTGTCAATTGGCGGTTCAAAGATACTTATATTTTAAATTTAGCCCGGATAATGCCGGGTGGAATATCGGCTGCACTATAATGGCCCTTGCTTTTCATGGCTCATACGATGGTTGTAAATAGTTGCGGTTGTTAATTAATCATCCGACAATTAAGAACAGCATTTACCATTTATTGTTTAATTCGCAGAGTATGGAAAGCAAAAAACCAGCAAGGTCATGAAAGCACCCAAAATTCTGTTTCCGGTACTGTTGATTGCGCTGACAACAATCTCCTGTGTCACTGGAAAGAGGTACAACAGTCTTACTGACAGGAATATGATGTTGATGTCAGAGCGTGATTCGCTCAAGGCGGAGAACATCTGGCTCTCAATGTCAAACAGGGAGCTGACAGCCAGGTCAAGGCAGCTCACCGAGGATACAGGGAAGCTGAGCGCTGACCTGGAGAAATCGCGAACGGAACTCACCCTGGCGAGGGACGAGGTCAACCGGATATCGACCCGTTATGATGAGTTGCAGAGAGCACAGTCAGAGCTTGTTGCAGGCAGGGCACAGGAAACGCAGAGGCTTCTTGCGGAGCTGCGGCAGGCACAGACGGA
Organism: uncultured Rikenella sp.; assembly: GCA_964470815.1. Lineage (GTDB taxonomy): Bacteria > Bacteroidota > Bacteroidia > Bacteroidales > VadinHA17 > SR-FBR-E99. Next base: position 859 of record CAYYEH010000170.1, on the reverse strand, counting down.
GCTTAAACAGAGGGAGGACCTTATGCGTGACCTTGAAATGAATCTTGATACCAAGAAAGCATCTCTTGAAGAGCTCACCTATGAACTTGAAAAGCGTAATGCAAGGCTGGCAGAGCTTGAGAAAATGCTTGATGCCCAGCAGCAGGCGGTGAAAGCCCTGAAGGACAAGGTTTCAGATGCGTTGTTCGGATTTGAGAACAATGGCCTTACGGTGTCAATGAAAAACGGACAGGTCTATGTATCAATGGATGACAAACTGCTTTTCAAGACCGGAAGTTATGAAATAGACGCCAATGGCCGTAATGCCCTGCGCAAGCTTGGTGCACTGCTGGAGCGGAATCCTGATATTACAATAACCATAGAAGGGCACACCGATGATGTACCGTACCGGGCCGCTGCCGGACAGCAGATACTTGACAACTGGGACCTGAGCGTCAAGAGGGCAACAACGGTGGTAAGGGTTCTGACTCAGGATACCCAGATCAATCCCAAGAGGCTGGTGGCATCCGGCAGAAGCGAATATATGCCAGTAGACCCTGCAAAAACGGTTGATGCCCGACAGAAGAACAGGAGGACCGAAATAATACTCACCCCTGACCTGACTGCCCTCTACAGGATTCTGGAGAGTTATTAGCATCTGTAATACGGTGTCGGGGTGCAAGGGAGGGAACCAAAGCTTCTGCCAGCCGGTCTGGCAGAACCTTACACGGGGAAGGGAGTTTTGGTAAAGATTCGCCGGGGAGGCATCAATCGTTGTACTCTCCCAACCTTATTTTCAGCTTATCAAGCGCTTCAACAAGATCTTCCTCGGGCTTCAGGAAGTCGAAATCCTTCCAGAAACCGGCATCATATCCGTTAA
>CAYYEH010000169.1:0-3550 GCA_964470815.1 uncultured Rikenella sp. | reverse complement strand
TTTATGCTGACATTTCCTATTACAGCATACGATCGATGAACCTGATCATGGATGTGCCTATACCCGCATCAACAGGGTATAACTACGAAAGGACAAACGTAGGGGAGATGACAAACAAAGGGGTTGAATTTCTTCTCGGTGGTATACCCGTCCAGACATCAAAGTTTAAATGGGATATCTCACTCAATATGTCTACCAACAAAAACAAGCTGGTGAAACTCATTGAAGGTGTTGATAACTTTATATTTACCACCACCAACTCAGGTGTGGCCGAAGTATGGGCAACTGTAGGTGGAGGTTATGGTGATATTTATGCAACTACCTATGAGAGAGATGAAAATGGACGGATAGTTGTAACAGATGCCGGACTCTTCAGGGCTGCTCCTGAGAAGAAACTAGTAGGTAATTATCAGCCTGACTGGGTAGGAGGCCTGACAAATACACTTACTTATGGGAATTTCTCACTTCGTTTCCTGATTGATGCAAGGATCGGAGGTGAGGTCTACTCGGGAACTGATGCCGGGCTTGATGCTTTCGGTGTTTCTGAAAGATCTCTGGAGTATCGTGAAGGTGGGGTTGTTATTGACGGAGTAAGAACCGACGGAACTGCCAATACCGTTAACATCTCATCACAGCAATACTGGGGTTCCTATTCCGGAATCGGGGAGAACTACATCTTTGACCAGACCAATATCAGGATGAGGGAAGCTGCATTCTTCTATGACCTTCCCGCACGATTCACGGAGAAAAGCTTCATCAAAGGGCTCACTGTAGGGGTAACAGGACGTAACCTGTTCTTCCTGTACAGGGCACTGGAAAACTTTGATCCCGAAGGCAGCTTCAGCGTAAGCAACTTTGCTCAGGGAGTCCTGTTTTACACCATGCCAACGACCAGGAGCCTGGGATTCAACCTGAATGTTAAGTTCTGATCATTAAAAATCAAGATTATGAAACCATACAGATTTTTTCTGATAATACTGATAGCGGCTGGCCTGGCAGGTTGTACAAAGGATTTTGAGGAGTTAAACAAGGATCCGAATGCAATCACAGCTGAACAGGCAAGCGCAAGGTACTTTATCACAGTACCGCAGTACAAGCTTTATGCGCCTGATAATTACCCTTACTGGAGGGCACAGCTGATTCATGCTGACCGGTTCGCGGGTTATTTTACCTTCGGTGACAATTATTCCTGGTGGTCAGATGAACTCAGCTATGCCTATTCACTCTCATACACTGATGCAACATGGGATTTCTTTGAAGGCTATTTCGGCCAGCTGGACAACTTTATGAAGCTGACTGCTCCCGGTGGCGACTTTGAGAATGAATATATGTATGCTGTGGGCCTTATTATGAAAGGGCTTTATTACCAGATGTTTACAGAAACATTCGGTGAAATTCCCTACTCTGAAGCAGGTGATCCTGACATCATTCTGCCAAAGTATGACGGCCAGCTATCGATCTACAAGGGAATAATAGCTGACCTGAATTCTGCCATGACAACCATCGGCTCTGCAACAAAGACAGGAGATGGTGTGAATGATCTCGGCAACAATGATCTCTATTGTGCCGGTGACCTCCAGAAATGGAAAAAACTGGCCAATACGCTCAAACTCAGGATCGCTTTGCGGGCATACGGTGCCACCGGAGATGACTTTGCCGCTGCAGCAGTGTCGCAGTGCTTTGGCGCCCCGCTGCTTTCAACCCCTGCAGACAATGTCCTGATGACAAAGGACAATACCATCAGCAAATGGAACAGCGATTCATATGCCGGTGCCTGGCTTGATTTCGGAGGCTACGGCAGCGGAGGCGGATGGACTGTCAGCAAGGTGATGATTGATAACCTGCGGAACTACAATGACCCCAGGCTGACAAAGTTTGTCAAACCGGCTGCCGGAGGGACGTTTACCTTTACCAAACCAGCATCTGGGAGCGATGCCACATTGTGGCCTAAGAGAGTGACCTACCTCACCAATGTACTTACTGCTGCAGGGGCAGACTTTACAAAGACCGGCAATGAGAACACTGACAACACAGTCACTATCACGATGCCTGCCAACAAGAACTTTGTAGGCCAGCCCGTAAGACTGAACGGCTTTGTCAAGCCTCTCATAAGGAGAGAGTTCTTCTGCACACCCACCGACTTTTTTGTGGTTGCAAAGGGAGCCACGACAAATCTATACAAGGAGATCGTGCTAACTACGGCAGAAGCATATTTCCTTCAGGCTGAGGCAATCGTCAAGGGTATTTCAGGTGCAACAGGCGACGCTAACCAGCTTTTCCAGGAAGGCATAAGGCAGTCGATGCTGATGTGGGGCTGCGCTGCCGGCGATATAACCACATATCTCACCCAGCCTGTAGCAAGCATATCTGCGGGAACGACGGCAGAAAAGCTTGAAAAGATTGCAACCCAGAGGTGGATCAATTCCTATACTGAAGGATTTGAAGGATGGGCAGTGGTTCGCAAGATGGGCTATCCATCCGAACTAGCTGCGGGTGTCTCGGATGCTGATATTTTCGGCCTCGGTTCCATTAACGGCATTTATCCTGAAAGAATGCAGTACGGGACTGGCGCTTACAGCAAGAATGGTGCAAATCTAAATGCTGCCATTGCCAGACAGGGTGCCGACCGGATGGATACCAAACTATGGTTTTCCAAACCGTGAGAACCTTTTGGTTATAAAAAATGAGGCTGTCTCAAAGGGGGCAGCCTCTCTTTTTTTTTATGCAGGCGCAGCCGGCCCGGGGATTCCCCGGTAGCTCTTTCTGACTATTAATAGGTGCGGGTCATTGTAACGGGTATAGCTGCAATGAAATCAGCAATCCCTTTGTTTTCCGTTTCAAGCTCCTGTATCTCCTTCTGAACTACGGTTGAGATGGTGGCAACTTTGATTCCGGGTCTGTATAGCTTCAGGTAGTGTATGATGCCAAGGTAATTGTCAGAGTGGTAAGCTCCGTTAAAATGAATGAATATCCTGCCTGACGGAAGGTTCTCCGAAATGAAATGAGCCATTGTTGCATCCTTAATAGCCTGGGCTTTCGGAAAATTTTCGTTGGGTTTACTTCCCATACCCGGCATGCCGTGCATTGAGAGCATATCCTTATAACATTTAAGTTCAGGATCATATGAAACCGGGAGAGGCGCAATGAACCTCTTTGCCTCTGCTGTCAGTGAGTCAAGCTCCTCAAAACCTCCCCTTGAAACCATGGATGCATAGCGTCGGGGTATGTTGGTGGCTATGAAGGGCAGATTGTTCTTCCTCGCAAACTCAACAAGAGGCTTGTAATCAGTCTTATAATTCTTCCATAGTTTTACTTCAGCCTCGAATTTGTCAGCCTCGTATTCTGATCCAAGGTATTCATCAAGGAGCAACTGGTTGTCAGCCTCGAACATCTCAGCACCCATTATCAGCCTGTCAGATGCAGTTTTATATAGGTCAGCAGTAACTTCATATTCCAGCCAATGGGCAATGGGATTGTCATGCAGCTCCCCGAAAAAGACCACATCAGCACTACTGATAACCTCAATCATCTTCTGGTATTTTACTTTTTT
>CAYYEH010000168.1:0-3576 GCA_964470815.1 uncultured Rikenella sp. | reverse complement strand
CCCGGCAATAAAAATGTTCAAAATAAAGATACTGATGATCAGATGTTTGGGTTTCATATACCAACTGCTTAACTAATCGTATAAAAGTATTTACAAATCATCAAACGGACTCCTGATCCTTTGAATGCTCTTCTCGGTGACATGAGTATATATCTCCGTTGTCTTGCTGCTCTTGTGCCCAAGCAACTCCTGGATATACCTGAGATCTGTTCCGGCTTCCAGTAAGTGGGTGGCATAGGAGTGGCGCAATCCGTGAAGGGTGATCTTTTTCTTTATTCCTGCTTTAGTATATGCAACAACGAAAATCTTCTCGACACTGGTTTCACTGTACGGATATCCCTGCCGCTGACCTTCAAAAAGATATATCATCGGCTTGTATCTTATTATGTATGAATCAATCATACCAACCAATTTCGGCGATATAGGAACTATCCTGTCCTTGAATCCTTTGGACTGCCTGACAGTCACGAGCATCCGGTCACGATCAATATCGTCGAGTTCAAGAAGTATCGCCTCGCTTCGACGAAGTCCACATCCATAAATCACACTTAACAAAACCCTGTGTTTCTCGTTCATTGGGGCAGCCAAAATCCTCTTTACCTCCTCCTTGCTCAAAACATTTGGTAACCTGTGCCGAATTCGTGGACGGGTAAATTCGCCCGGATCAATTATATTATGGCATATTTCCCTGTAAAACTTCTTGACCGCACTGACAAGCTGGTTCTGAAAAGAATAACTCAGACCATTAGGGAGTACATATTCATTAACCATTCGAACAAGATCCTCTGCTTTGCAATCTGAAGCCCCTCGCGGGGCAACAAACTTCAGAAAGGCCTCCATCATCGAGGTGTAAGTGCGAATCGTGGTCTCAGGAAACCTGCGTGCTTCAAGCCATTTGCGGTATCTCTCAATATCAGCCAAAGCAATATGCCCGAGCAAAACATCCTTAAGTGAGGCTTTGTCCTGCCGAGGTAAATCAAACTGGCCGGCTCCAATACCTTGAATTGATGGAACACCAGGTCCATGAGCCTTATCCGGAGTGGTTATCTTCATCAGACCTGGAACCACATCCCCCGAGGAGATTTTATCCTGATGTGGAAGCACAACCGCACTATTGGCTACATTACCTTGTGAGACTTTTTCAGGCCCGGTCCTTGTTCCCGTTACATGTGCCACATCCCTGGACGAGACTGCGCCCTGACCGGTCAAAGTCTTTTGGACAATTGGTGACTCTGTGCTTCCTTTTCCAATACCCCTGCCACTCTGACCCCGCCGTTCACTTTTCAGAATCCCGGGACCCTGGTTCACTGAAGTTTCCTCCGGCATATGTTCAAGGAATTTTCCTGTGACCGAAAAAGGCTGTCCACTTACTTTCCTGATCACTTTCTCTTCCTTACCGGTTGAACGGTTCCTGTAGGCCGGGTTTGATTTCTTCAATGCATCATGATCTATGAATGCATAGAGTCCCAAATTCTCAAACAGTACCGAGACCACATCAGGTGAATCGGGTATGTGCCAGCAGTTCAGCTTTGTACTCCACATGGCTCCTGGAAGCATCTTTACTTTTTGTGCTAACTCCCGGTCAAATGGGAACTTGAGGGCAACACGAATTCCACTGTCGTGCGAGACCCTCTCGGCAATTATTGTTACCATTATATGCAGCGATTAACATTGTGCCTTTATAGAATTTATGAAGTTGCCGTTATGTAAGGATTACCTTCGGAGGGAGTCGGAATCAGCCTCGCGGAGATCGGAGGAAGATGAACCTCTGAGTGAAGTGGAATCCGCCCCGCGCATTACTTCTGAATCAATATCCCTCATTGCTCCCGCATCTGAATCACGCAGAGCATTTGAATCAGGCCTGTGTATGGGAATGGAATTTTTATCGGGATTCTGGAAAGGCTCAGAGCCAGAGATGGAAATGTTTCTGGCACTGGATTCGGGACTTGCCCCTGAACTGTAATCAGACCTGTCATTTGAGTCATCTGACGGAACAGGATCAGCCTCAGCCTTTCTTTCGGGGTGGGAGTCCAAAGCGATCTGTTCGGCAGTGTCACCCAGATCTTCGGAATGAGTCTCAGTCCTGGCCATGGTCCCCGGGTCCAATGCAGTCTTTGCAGGAGTGTCACGCATGGCCTCCGAATCAGCCTCGCGCATGGCAGCTGAATCAGCATCCCGCATCGATCCTGAATCACTTTCTCTTAATGCGTCTGAATCGGCTATTCTGCTCATATCAAATCATCGCCTTCCGGCAGTCGAGACAATCTGTGCCTTTTGACGGTTGAAGAAATCATCGCCTTCTGGCATTCGCTCCAATCTGTGCCTTCCGGCGGTTGAAGAAATCAGCGCCTTCTGGCATTCGCTCCAATCTGTGCCTTCCGGCGGTTGAAGAAATCAGCGCCTTCCGGCAGTGGATGCTATCACCGCAGCAGTAACGGAAGTTATGATCGCAGCCTGAACCTCCCTTATTGTCTGCTTAACTACATCTGTTACCGGATTGTCCTTTATTATTATCTTCAGCTGCGACCTGATAATCCTCAGTTCATCCTTATCCGCAGATAGGATCCTGTGCATCCTGCAGGCCTCAATAAGCCCTGCCAGAGCGGTAGTGTCACCTGTGTCTCCCCTGTACACAAGTATATCATTCTTAAGCTGTCGTACCACGTTACTGCGGGTGTAACTTTCAACCAGGTAACTCCTGCGCCAGGGGATGACCCACAGAAACTTCCTGTCCTCAAACCTAACTATTCTCCGTTTTGCAAGTGCATTGAGCACCAGTTTCAGATACCTGTTATAACTAAATCCCATTTTCCTGACCCAGAATGCGGTTTTACGCGACCGGGCAGATTCTGTAATCATCTTTACCACCTCAGCCATTACAGGATCAGAGGGAATACTTTCTGACTTCAGAACGATACGATTTTCATGCAACCCTAATTTCCCGTCCAGACAAAGGTCCATAAGTATCGCTCCGGGAAGTCCATATTGTATGTACTGACGTGAAACCATAAAACGACCTCTCTCCGGATGATGACAAAGAAGAATGAATTTTTCAGCTGTATTGAACGATTTTTCCATCGTTTCGTGTTATTTAAACAGAGGCTGTATGGCTATGGGCAAATTACCGTAAAAGTGCTGTATTCCTGTATTATAAATCTGTCAAATTTGGAAAATATCTTTGAGTAAAGTTTAATACTCCGCCTCGTCAGTCACATAAAAGGATGGCAAACTGAAAGCTCAACAAGGATGACTTTCACGGACTGACAGAAGATATAAAATGCAAACAGGGAAATATAGAGAAAATTCTCGACTAATGCAAGGAAACCGTCGGAAATCATCAATTGCTGATAAAAATTGATCCAGGTTTGACTGGAGATTGAGATTTGACTTATCATATAACTGGCTGGGAACAGGGGAAGGTCAAACTCAGTATAGCCTTGCAGTTGAGACTTATAAGTATGATTTCCTGAGTTGGATATGCCGGATCAGATCAGATGGGAGCAGGGATTGATTTTGGCAGTCCACGGATATTTGCGGGAGGCCCGGGGACCGGGTAACCCAGGCCAGACCAACCCA
>CAYYEH010000167.1:0-3604 GCA_964470815.1 uncultured Rikenella sp. | reverse complement strand
CGGCAGTACCGGTCGGCAGCTTACCTGGTAACTGCTATTCAGGCTGATAAAACGCCTCTTTCCCCGGATAATGGTATCTCCCCCTGGCTATATTCTCAGGGTAGATGAAGTAATCAAGGTCAGCTTCGGCGCACAGTTTGCCATCACCGTCATACAGTGCGGCAACAATCAGTGCATTCTTTTCCTTCTTTTGGATCAGCCGGGCCTCAACAGTAATCATCCCCTTGCTTATATGCACCGGTTTGAGGTACCTGACCTTCAGTGAAGATGTTACACCGGAAGTGCCCGCTTTAATGTAAATGCACCAGGCCCCTACCTCGTCGAGAAGAGTGGCTATGATACCACCATGCAGTACGTTAATATAACCCTGGAAATTGGGATCCGGTTCCCATCTGGCCTGAAGCATTTCTCCATCCTCTTCAAAGGTCAGCTTCAGGCCGGCCGGATTTTTGGGTCCACACCCGAAACACATGTTCTGATCCGCATCAAACGGATTTCTTATTCTCCTTGTTTGGTTCATCTGTTGATGGCTTATTCTGTTTCTTCCTCCTCTGTGCCAGCCATGCACTTAAATAAAACATTGATATTACCAGGTATGAACAACCTATGATGAATGATGCCGCTGCCAGTGTCAGCGAAGGCTCCTCATTCGGTGTACTGGCTATCTTCATACGGTAATGATATCCGTAAACCGACATTAGGATTACCGTCACCGCCAGGATAAGCCCCAGGAATACCATGGTCCCGTCTATGACTGTGGTGCTCCTGTAAATGGAACTCTTCCTGAACTCGGCATATGATGCCCTGGCGTACGCCTCAGCACGGTTGCGTGCCTCGGCCCTCCGGTAATCAACCCATGCCTGGTAATTGCGCCGCAACTCCGCCTCTGACATATTCCGCCCATGTGGATGAGATGTCAGGTATTCATACGCCTCAGTAATGCGGATAAACATCTCATGCGCATCAGGCGAAGAATTACGGTCAGGATGGTATTCCATGGCCTTCTTCCTGTAAGCCTTCCTGATCTCATCATCCGAAGCTCCCTGCCTCAGCCCCAGTACCCTATAGTAATCCCACAGATTCATTTCATGATGCAATCCCTAAATAAGAGCTTTTTTTCCCAGCAGAGACATTCCTCATGTTGTTTTTTGCGTTATTCTTATAAATTTGTAATTTAAACTGAATCTAAATAAAGCCGTTTAATGGATAGTTCCGGGCTGCTGTTTGCCTTCGGTATTACTCTTTTTGCAGGACTTGCCACCGGGATAGGAGGATTGATTGCTTTCTTTGCAAAACGTACCAAAATCACTTTTCTTGCTTTTTCGCTGGGTTTCTCTGCCGGTGTCATGATCTTTATCTCATTCACCGAGATACTCACTGAGGCAGGTCACCTGATGAGGCAGAACTATGAGCATGATATTGCTGCCTGGCTCACATTCCTGTCATTTGTTCTGGGCATCGCCCTTTCGGCAGCCATTGACAAGATTCTCCCCTCGGAAGGAAACCCGCATGAGCTAAAAAGGGTGGAACAGATGCACCCTGAATCCCGGGATCCTGATAAACCGGAATGCAAGGGAAGAAGGATGCATCAACACGGGCGCCACACCATACGCGACCACAGGCTGATGAGGATAGGTGTCTTTACTGCCATAGCAATAGGTGTCCACAATTTTCCGGAGGGGATTGCCACATTCATGTCGGCGATGTCTGATGTAGCCATCGGCATAAGCATCGCTCTTGCCGTGGCAATTCACAACATTCCGGAAGGAATTGCAGTTTCCGTGCCTGTCTATTACGCCACCGGTTCAAGGCGCAAGGCATTGATGTGGTCAGTGCTCTCAGGATTCTCCGAACCGATAGGTGCCGTTGCCGGTTATTTCATACTCACTCTGTTCAATACCGATGTCAGCCTTGGTTATGTCTTCGGGATGGTTGCAGGGATAATGGTTTATATCTCATTCGATGAGCTGCTGCCGGCGGCACACAAGTACGGGAAGCATCATGTGGCCATCTACGGCCTAATTAGCGGGATGATAGTGATCGGCCTGAGCCTTATTCTTCTCGGATAAACACCGGTCCCACCTCCATGATATGGTAATGAAGTCTTGTCTGTTAATGACTTATGCTGATTGTCCTTTCAGGTTCATGCTTGTGCCTGAAGAGAATTGCGAACAGAATCGCCACCACAATGGCATATACTGCAAAGGATATCCAGATGCCCGGCCAGTCTTTGACGAGAGTTACAGGATCTTCAAACCATCTCCTGATAGCCTGACCGGCAACGATATTTCCAAGTACGGCGCCTATCCCGTTGGTCATCAGCATAAAAACACCCTGTGCCGAGGCAGTGATCTTTGAGTCAGTGTTTTGTTCCACAAAAAGGGCTCCCGAGATGTTGAAGAAATCAAATGCCATTCCGTAAACAATACAGGAGGTGATAATCAGTACAAAACCTGTGATGGTATTATCGGCCAGTCCGAATAAACCGAAGCGGAGTACCCATGCTATCATGCTGAATAGCATAACTTTCTTAATGCCGAAATGCCTCAGGAAAAATGGAATCGAAAGAATGAACAGGGTTTCTGAGATCTGTGATATTGAGAGTATTATTGTGGAGAAGTTATTAATGATTCCGCCTTTCGGGAAAACGGTTGCATCCTGTAGAAAACTGTCGCCGTAGGCATTTGTAAGCTGAAGTGCGCCACCCAGGAGCATGCTGAAAATAAAGAACAACAACATTTTCTTTTGCCGAAAAAGTACGAATGCATTCAGCCCCAGACTCTGAACCAAGCTTTTCTTTTCATCTGTATCACTTTCTATTTTTTTCACAACCGGTAACATGAAGAATGAAAACAGAGCGAGGCAAAATGCGGAAACCGCTGCTATAATGAAAGAAACCTTGATGCTATATCCCAGGCCCCATGGTTTGGTGAAGAAGTTTGTCACCCACATTGCCATTATAAAGCCGACCGTACCCCAAACCCTGATTGGAGGGAAGTACTTTGTGGGTTCTTTACCTTCGCTCTTGAGCAGTCTGAATCCGACTGAATTATTCAGGCCGATTGTCGGCATGTAAAAACACATCGCAAGCAGCAACAGCCAGAAGAAGGGCATCGGTGCCTCAATTAACGGAAGGAAGCACATTGTGGCACCGAACATAAGGTGAAGTAACGCAAAAACATAATTTGCCTTCCATTTATCTGCAACAATCCCGAACAATGTCGGCATGATCAGTGATGCGAAACCCATAGTTGAGAAAACCAGGCCAAACTCGGCGCCGTTCCATTGTCTCTCAACAAAACCATAATGACCCAGTGTCATCATCCATGCCCCCCACATGAAGAACTGGAGGAAATTCATAATGATAAGCCGGCGCTTAAGTCCCATACTTCTTAAGTATTAGTATTTGATGATCTGCGAATATAGCAAGCTATTTGGTACAGCAGAGCAGCTCTGATTAAATGTTGAAAAAAAGAGACCCATAAAGGTCCCTGATTCAATTACTGTTCCACTGACCGGGTCTCTGGCATTTTCCCGGAGTATTCGATTCAACTGTCCCGAAGAGCCTGTCACCGGCAGTCGCCGGAGATACGGACTATACTGT
>CAYYEH010000166.1:0-3746 GCA_964470815.1 uncultured Rikenella sp. | reverse complement strand
GCTGAAACTGGTGGTGGTTAAGCCGGTCTATCAGCATGACGTCAAACAGCCCCGGTTTGAGGTTCTTAATGAATTGAAGGCCGGCGAACCCGCCTCCGATTACAATGATTTTCTTTTTCATGTCAAAGAAAAAACGGTTTATGAAAGACTTTTAAACCATTTTCCGGTCATTAAACAAACATTTGAGTTTATTGTTTGATTTTCAATAAGGTCACAGTCAAAGCCATGATAAAAGTAAGAAGAATATATGATCCGGAAGAACCTGAGGAAGGATACAGGGTGCTTGTTGACAGGTTGTGGCCACGAGGTATATCTCGTGAAGAAGCCTCATGGCATGAATGGATGAGGGAGATTGCGCCGGGCAATGAACTGCGGAAATGGTATGGCCATGACCCCTCGAGATGGGAGAGCTTCCAGGCGAAGTACAAACAGGAACTCAGCAGCAGGCATGACCTGCTTCTGAGACTCAGGAACCTGGAGAGTTCTCACGGCACCCTGACACTCCTCTATTCATCCAAAGAACGTAAGCTCAACAATGCCGTCGCTCTCAGGGAATTCCTTTTGCAACAGGATGATTAATCCTGGTACAGCTTCCGGGTTTTGTCAATAGACCACCCGGTTTTCAGGCCAACGACGAACACAGCCAGTGCCACGGATCCCACGGCAAAGACACTGTCGCCTATAACCCTCAGCCATCTCAGTGTCTGCAACGTGTCACCCTGCATGAATTCAATCGATCGGGCATACCACATTCCTACCTTGATACTGGCAACGGTTTGCAGCACACCCACCGGAAGCAGGCTCAGCAGCAGCATCAGCATCAGTCCTCCGTTCATGGTCCAGAATGCTATCTTCAGCATGCCGGTCTTCCACACATATTTGATTGTCAGGCCTTTAAGCACGAAGAGCATCAGCCCTATGGCAAGCATCCCGAATACGCCGAAAAGTGCTGCATGACCGTGCAGCGGGGTGGTATTGAGTCCCTGCATGTAGTAGAGTGCTATGGGCGGGTTGATGAGGAAACCAAACAGTCCTGCCCCCACCAGGTTCCAGAAACTGACCGATATTATGAAGTAGATCGGCCATTTATATGCTTTTACCCATGCTGTTGCACGGCTAAGCTGAAGGTTATGGTAAGCTTCAAATCCCATGAATACCAGGGGTACCACCTCCAGGGCGCTGAATGTTGCGCCGAGGGCTATTACTGCTGTTGGCGTTCCGGCGAAATAAAGATGATGGAAAGTGCCTATAACTCCGCCGGCGAGGTAGACAATGGTTGCAAACAGCACTCCGGTTGTTGCGTATTTAATATTCAGGAGCCCCATCCTTACAAAGAGGAAGGCGGCCACCACGGTGGCGAATACCTCAAAGAAGCCCTCCACCCAGAGGTGTACTACCCACCAGCGCCAGTATTCGGCAATTGAAAGATGTGTCTGCCTGCCCCACATGAGTCCTGCTCCGTAAAAGGCCGCGATAGCCACGGTTGCGATGCTGAAAAGAATCAGCAGTTCACGGCTCTCTGATTTTTTGATCAGCGCAGGCCACAGCGCCCTGAACATCAGGAAGAGCCAAATGATGAATCCTGCAAACAGGAAAATCTGCCAGAATCTCCCGAGGTCGACATATTCATATCCCTGGTGGCCGAACCAGAAGTTCTGTACCAGGCCGAGCTTCTGCATAACGCCCATCCATTCGCCTGCCATTGAGCCCAGCACGATTATCAGCAGGGCAAAGAACAGAATGTTGACACCGAATCTCTGGTACTTCGGCTCATGGCCCGATACCGCAGGAGCAATGTACAGCCCTGCTGCCAGCCATGCGGTGGCTATCCAGAAGAGAGCCAGCTGTATGTGCCATGTCCTCGAGATCGAGTAAGGCATGATGTTGTCAAGACTCAGGCCGTAGAACTGGTTTCCTTCCACGCCATAGTGTGCCGTGACAACCCCCGTGAGAATCTGCAGGAGAATAAGTCCCACCACAACCCAGTAATACTTCAGTACCGCCTTCATGGAGGGTGTCGGGTTCAGTCCCCCAAGCGGGTCATTCTGCGGGAGAAGAGACTTATCAAGCACATCCGACCTGTTCCTTGCATTGTAATATGCCAGCAGGCCGATGCCCACCAGCAGCATGATGACACTGAATCCAGTCCAGAGAACAATGCCGGCTGAGGGTTTATTTCCCAGTACCGGGTCAGGAGGCCAGTTACTGGTATAGGTCAGGTCTGACCCCGGCCGCTCCGTAACACAGGCCCATGCTGCCCAGAAGAAGAAGGCATTCATCGCATCCATCCTCTCAGCATCCTTTATGGTGTTGGCAGGGATTGAATAAGCGGTTCTTTCGTTCTCACGCGAAGGGTCATTCATAAACAATCCGGCATAATAGCCGGCATTGCTCATGACAGCCCTCACCCTGACACCCGTAAGAGTCAGGACACCGGTTGAGGCATCATAGGTGTTAAGGCGGACGGATTCCTGGAGCCGCACTTCAAGCATGGCTTTCTTCTCCCCGGGGAGGGAACTGAAAGTCTGCCCGAAATCATTCTGAGACCATTCCTCCAGTATGAAGACCGACTCACGGTGAAGCCAGTCTGCCGACCAGTCAGGTGCTATATATGCACCGTGACCCCAGACAGATCCTACCTGCTGACCGCCGATCGACTGCCACACGTTCTGGCCGTCTTTGATCTGTTGAGCGGTAAAAAGAACTTTACCACTTTCATCTACAACCTTTTCAGGTATCGGAGGCTTAAGGGTGTAAATCTCGTTTCCGTAAAACAGCAGAACAGAGAAGCTGATGAGAGTGACCAGCCCAAGGCCGATCCAGAGATTTCTTGTGTTCATAATCAGGTATATATAGGTTAGTTACTAAATCCTGGTCAAGATCTCACGGAAGTAAAGTAGGTAATTAATTCACTCAAATCAAATGATAGTGATATTTATTACCACTCTTCTTTCCTGGCGCTTTTCCTTTCATTGCCGGTGCCCGCAGGCCGGAGACGCGACTGGTCCGGTACCGGCTCCGGGGTGTTCAGCAGCATGAGCGTGCTCTTCACCTTCGGCGAACTTGAAAAAACGCACATATGCTGCGACATATTCTCTGCCTGCCCTGACATCATTTACCTCGAAGCTCTTCAGGGCCATTACCCGGTCAAAGAGAAGATGCAGTTCATGTCTCATTTCTTCAGGCACTTTACCTGCAAGAGGTTTGAGATTGCCCTCTTCGACAGCCCTGTCGGCTGCAAGGATAAGTTCATCCACAGGGCTTCCTGCAGGTTTTATTCCTGTGAAGCCAACCCCTTCTCCGTTACGGTGTATCCTTACAAGTGTGTCAAAGAAATACCTGTCAGCAAGTGTCCTTGCCTCCGGTCCCAGTTTCCTGACTTTCATCGTAAGGGTAAAAGCTTCTGTTAGTTCCGGTTCGTCAGCTTCCTGTATCCATTTAAGGACATAATTGATGTTGTTGCCATCCAGCGCAAGCTTTGCATCTTTAATTACCGGACCGTCCATCGTATCACAGTGTGCAAGGGAAACACCCGTGGAAACCATCATCAGAAGTACTGCCATTATTGCCATTCGTGTTGACCTGGTCAAAAAGCCGATCATACTTTCGGATTGCACCGCTACGTTTCCGGGCCTTTGTTTTAAATCGTTCATTCCTTTAAATTTTTGGTTTGTAATCAAGTTTTCCGAGGCAAAACTAGATGCAGGCAAGATATGAATCGCCCCGTTTTATAAACCGGGACCTGT
>CAYYEH010000165.1:0-3837 GCA_964470815.1 uncultured Rikenella sp. | reverse complement strand
ATGACATATTCAGCCGCAAGGCAAAGGAGGCATTTGACAACTACAATGCCGACCAGCTCGCTGAGGCAGGGTGGAATGCATATGTCAGCAAGCATGGCAGGAGTCGCAGGCGTTCATTATTGATACCCCTGTGGGCAAGGGCCGCATCCATAATCATACTGGTTACTGCCGGAGTGCTTTTCATTAACCGGTTGAGTCATCGTGATGCCGGTGAAACTTCAGGCCGGGTTGCACGGGAGACCGGGAGCAAACCTTCAGAGGACGGAATAACCAAGGCAGATACAGCCACATCTATCCCTGTGACCACTGCCGTAACCCCGGGAAAAAATGAAGCATCTGCAGCAAACAATGAAGCTATCACTGACACAGGTGCTAAAGAACCTGTAATTGAAGCAACAGTCCCTGTCATTGTAAGCCAGGGGAGGGCATCGCTTGTGGCATCCGGAATAGAAGAAGAGTCACGGCAGGTGGGCAGTGAAAAAAGCAGTGACAAGGTCAGCGAACCTGCCGGCCCTCTTTTGGCAGCAGGTGACATGGCGAAAGTACCGTCGATTAATCAGAGCGTTATAGCTTCGGAAGTTTCTGTCGGGTCCGATATTACTGCTGATCCTCTGGAAATAAGGTTAACTGATGAGGTTGACGGCAGCCTGAATCTGAATTCCGGAAAGAGACCCGGGAAATATTCTGATCTTCCGCGGGAGAAGATGGCTACAACCATAATGACAGGCGTATCAGGGATGATGGCCAGTGTTGACAATGCAACCTCTACATCACAGGGTGTTTCAATAGGCTTTTATGTCGAGCAGCAGCTTACTCCCGGGATCTCTGTCCGTCCGGGGCTGGCAATGGCCAGGCATAACTACGTGATGGAAGGCATGCCAGGAGGCACTGCGGCTCTGGATTATTCAGCACCGGAACTGAATGGCATGGATGCCGCATCAACATCCCTTGATGCCAATATTGACGTAGTATCAATGGAGGTTCCGGTTAATTTCGTGTTCTCACTAAGGAAGCGGGCACGATCAAACCTGTTTGTCTCCACGGGAGCATCCACGGTGATCTACCTGAGCCAGCATCTGACCGGTAATTTCACCAATACTTACGCAAGGGCCAAACTAGACTCCTATGGTGATGTATACTATGAATTTATGACCACCTCCGTGAAAATTGAGACCGAGGAGGAGCTTCTAAACAGGATCGACCTCATGGGCCTTGCCAATTTCTCAGCCGGTTACTCTTTCCCTTTTGCCGGGACAAGCCAGTTATTGTTTGAACCGTTTGTCCAGTTACCGATAAGGGATCTTACCAGCCTGAACCTGAGGATAAGGTATGGCGGCCTCTCAATGAAAATAAAATTCTGACATAGTGACTCTGGAAGTTATTTCCGTGACATGTAAGGATGTTGGAGGGACTCCGGGAAATTCAATCGGAGCACCAGCGGAAACTGATCTCAGAAGTTTTTATCCGTCAGCAAGGAGCAGGATACCTTTACCACCTCCCTGGCGTAGTCAAAGTTGCACACAGATACCCGGTCACCGGCAGTATGGTAAGTGCTTTCATAATCGCTTTGGTGGAAGAAGAGGGCCCTGAATCCGTTCAGATAATAAGGATAACTGTCGCTGCGCTGGTTGTTCGTATTATCGGAATAGGAGATCAGCTGGCTGTTCAATTCGCATAACTCAGCGGCCTCATCCCTGAGACCTGCGGAATTGTCATAGTGAATGATATTAAGATGCCATGGTTTTGCAGACGGGTTTGCAATATAGGAAATCATGTCATGATTGATCATCATCATGATCTTATCACCTTCAGCTGCTGATTTGCCTGCCTGGTACCGGCTTCCGTGCAGCCCGAGCTCTTCGGCCGCAAAGGCCACGAAGCTGATTGTGTATTTCGGTACGAACCTTCCACCTTTTATGACACGGGCTATCTCCATCACCCCTGCAAGCCCGGACCCATTGTCGTTGGCGCCCGGAGCATTCACGAAAGGATTGACACCGGAGGCATAGCTGTCATAATGGGCGCCTACGACGCTGATGCTGTCAGGCTCCCTGCCGGCGATGCTTGCAATTACGTTGTATTGCCAGGTTGCATAGGTGGTTCCCTGGATTGTTTTCTCAAGATAGAATGAATCAAGGACGGCATCACGATAACCAAACGAGACAAACCGTTTTCTTATCTTTTCCGCAACATCCCTGCGATTTTCTGCCAGGGCAAACCTCGTACCCATCCCCTCGAGCCACCTGACATATGACTCCAGGTTTTCAGCACTGATATTTTCAGCCAGGTAGCTGACATATTCCTCCCGGGTCATCTCCGGTTCTTTCTGACAGCCCGCGACGGCAGTAACCAGCGAAATCACCAACGCTGGCAGAATCAATCTCTTTGCACTCCCCGTCATACTAACCCTACAGTTAATTGATATCTGCAAAAATACCTCTTTTTTAATCTTTTTCACCTCACCGAAGAATTGTCTGCAATGGAGTCATCACTGTTCCTGCTTTTTCTCATGAGGAGGAAATAGACCGGGATTCCCATAAGGATAAGAGAGAGGCCTATGCCGGCCTCCCGGGGCCTTGTAATGATGGTATTGAAAAACAGCCCCACGCAGAACAGCACAAAAATTGCCGGAATGATAGGGTATCCCCATGTCCTGTAAGGCCTGTGGGCATCAGGCATCCGTCGTCTCAGGATAAAGACCCCCAGGGCGGTGGCCCCATAGAAGATGTATACCGCGAAGATCAGCATGTCAGTCAGCTGGTCAAATGTACCCGAGAGGACCAGTATTGATGCCCATATCCCCTGCCACAGCAGTGATACAGCAGGTACATTATGGCTGTTGAGCCTTCCGGTACCGCGGAAGAAAAGCCCCTGCCGTGCCATGGCATAATAGGGACGGGCGCCGGTCAGTATGCTGGCATTGGTGCAGCCAAGAGTGGAGATGAGGATGAGAACCGATATGAACAGCACTCCTCCCTGACCCCATATTCCCCTGACAGCCTCAATTCCGGCTATCTGGTTCCCGGAATTGTTTATCTGCTCAAGCTGAGGGATGGACAAAAGCTTAAGAAATGTATAGTTGACCACCAGGTAGACGATTATTACAATGGCCACGCCGGCTATTATTCCCCTTGGTATATTCCTGTTGGGGTCTTTTACCTCCCCTCCTATGAAACCGACCGACACCCATCCCTGGTATGCCCAGAAGGCGGCAAGCATGGCGGTGTAAAACGAGGAAAGGGTAACTGTGCTGCCAACTGCCGCCAAACCGGCTTCCGTTGTTCCCGATGAAGCTCCAGGGTTGCTGGTCAGCCCGGCAATGACAATCAGCAGAAGGCCGGCTCCCACGACCAGCAGAACCGCTTTGTTAACCCAGGCCCCGCTCCTTAATCCTGACATATTCAGAATTGTCAAAAACAGGATAAGCAGGATAGTTGTAAGCTTAATGCCGAAATCCCGGAATGGATAGAATACTCCGCCGATTGTAAAATGCTGCCATGACGGCAGCAAATCAGGTATTGGAATGATACTGTTGAGCGATTGTGTGAAGACATAAGCCACTCCCGAAATTGCCGCTGTCTGTATTACCGTGAAGAGAGACCAGCCATAGAGAAAAGAGAAGAAGCGGCCGTAAATGGTGCGGAGATAGACGAATTCTCCCCCGGTATCGGCAAGGAGGCCGGCCACCTCACCGTTGCTAAGGGCTCCGAAGAGAGTTATCAGTCCTGCTGCAAGCCACACCAGCAATATCCCCTGAGATGAGTGGAGCTCGGCAGCCATGGGAGCGATCTTTTTAAAGACACCGGAGCCGATGATATTTGAGATGACTATGATTAT
>CAYYEH010000164.1:0-3855 GCA_964470815.1 uncultured Rikenella sp. | reverse complement strand
CGCTCCGGGTCACTATCATTCGGAGCGGGGACCAGGTTTCCTGAACAGAGGTATTATCCGCTCCGGGTCACCATCATTCGGAGCGGGGACAAGACCAAGTATTCCTGTAACAATGTTATAAATATCAACATTATACAGTGTGTCAACACTGAAACCTTTCTTAAAGGCAGGTCCCTCTGCATAGAATATCGAGTGCATGTCACTGCACCTCCAGTCGTAACCGTGATCACCCTTTGAATACCTTCCCGGCCCGGCCCTCAGTCCTGCCGTCCACCCGGGATCGGCAACAAGCACAATCTCCGGGATCCGCGGATGGGTG
This sequence comes from uncultured Rikenella sp., assembly GCA_964470815.1. Taxonomy (GTDB): domain Bacteria; phylum Bacteroidota; class Bacteroidia; order Bacteroidales; family VadinHA17; genus SR-FBR-E99. The sequence goes on along the minus strand of CAYYEH010000164.1, from coordinate 3,536 downwards.
CCGTACTCAAAATGTGGAGGCAGGTTCTCCCTTGAATAAGCCGCCATCCCTCTCTGGGCATTCAGCAGCATCAAGACACTGTCTTTTTTGCCCTCATGAGGTTCAACAGCCCAGACAGGATTGCCACCGTATATCCGCTTAACCATTCCCTGGGGCAGGGTATCAAAAATGTAATTGTAGCGCGACTCTTTTACCTCTGTCATCCCGTGGTCAGAAAGGACAATCAGGTTAATAATGCCGGCGTGAGGCAGCTTTGACAGACCGGTACGGAGTACACCCAGCAGGCTGTCAAGACTCCTGACAACTGCCCCTGTCTCGGGTGATACGGGACCGTAAGAGTGGCTGACAGCATCCGGTTCCTCGAAGTAGAGGGTGACCAGATGGGGTCTGCTGTTTTTCGGCATCGCCAGCCACTTAAGCACAGTGTCAACGCGGTCGCCAAACGGCACCTCATCATCAAACACTTTCCAGTAATCGGGTTGTATCCCCTGCACCGGAGCCTCGGAACCCACCCAGTAGAATGAGGCCGACTTCATCCCCTGCTTCCTGGCGGTTACCCACATCGGCTCACCACCGTAAAAAGCACCGTTGGAGACCATGGTCCGGTCACCGATCCTGTAGACAAGGTCAAGATCAGGTGCATAAAAGCTGTTGTTGACAAGCCCGTGATGATCAGGATACAGTCCCGTGGCAATGGTATAATGGTTAGGAAATGTTTTCGTTGGGAATGAAGGGATTAGCCGCACTGCCATAACACCCTTCCGGGCGATGTCATCAAGAACCGGGGTGTCATAGATTGAATCATAATCCCACCTGAATGCATCCAGCGAAACGAGTACCACGTATGGTTTATCCCGTTCGGGTTTAAGGTTACTGCAGGATGAAAACAGAATTGCGGTAAAAACCACCAGGGCCAGGAATCTGAAAATCTTCATCAGGTATGATTGATATTTTTCGCTACTGAAAAATAAACAATTTTTCATGGGTGATGTTCCGCCTTCCAACTGAAATAACCTTTAATTTTGGGTAATCAACTGTTTGACTGCCATGAAGCAAATTATCCTTGTCATAATCCTCTTTTCAATAATAAACCATGCAGATGGACAAAAGAACTGCGCGTTGCTGGTTATCGATGTCCAGAATTTTTATTTTCCCGGTGGCAGATCGGAGCTGGTTGAGCCTGAAAAAGCGGCAGGGAAAGCTGCCATGGCAATCAGGGAAGCACGTAAAACCGGCATGCCTGTGATCTTCGTACAGCACCAGGCAGCCGAAGGGATGGAGATCCATGAACTTGTGGCGCCTCAGCCGGGAGAGAAGATCTTTATTAAGACAGAGGTAAACAGCTTCCTGGGAACAGGACTGAAGGAGTATGTTGATGGTTTATCAGTTGATACACTCGTGATCTGTGGTATGCAGACACAGATGTGCGTTGAGGCAGCAGTAAGGGCAGCTCATGACTTCGGGTACAAGGTTATCCTGCTCCATGACGCCTGCGCTACCCGTAATCTGAAATTCGGAGACCGTGAGGTTTCTGCAGCCGATGTACACGATTCGACACTGGCAACGCTGAGAAGTTACGGAACCGTTGTTCCTGTAGCCGAATGGGTCGGAAAAATGCAGGGCATCACCGGCCGCTGACGGTCTTTATCCAACAGTAGCCGCCACAGGAGTGGTGACAATGGTTTAAAAAGACAGGAGGAGAATGTTATTTACCATTAATTTTCTCAGGTAACTATTCTGATATGCTCAAAGGGGGATGGAAGAGAATTGACCCGGTAATCACGGCAATAGCTCTCTTCAATATTATAGTCAGGCTGTTGGTATATGACAACCTGGAATATCACCGTGATGAACTCCTTTATCTTACCCTGGGGCAACACCCCGACTTCGGGTATGCCACCGTGCCTCCCCTTATCGGATGGGTCAGCTGGCTCCTCAGGCAGCTATTTGACAACGGCCTCTTTGCCATACGGCTGTCAGCATCCCTGGTTGGCGGGCTAATGATCTTCCTGGCTGCCTCTTTGGCGAGGGAACTTGGTGCCACACGGTACGGTGCCATACTGGCCGCAACCGGACTCACCGTCTCCGGCTTTTTCATGAGAACCTTCTTCCTCTTCCACCCGGTGCATCTTGAGATATTCCTCTGGACACTATGCCTGCTTATGGTAGTCAAATTCATCAATACAGGCAGGAACAGTCTTCTGGTATTCTTCGGAATAGCCGCCGGGTTTGCGCTCCTGAACAAATACCTGGCCGGTCTTTTGTTCCTTGGACTAATTATGATTGTCCCGTTTACCAGGTATAGAAATATCTTCTCAAACAGGTATTTCTGGTTCGGAATGATCGCCGGAGGCCTGATCTTTCTGCCTAACCTTATCTGGCAGGCAATGCATGGCTTCCCGGTATTCAGTCATATATCCGAACTCTACGACACCCAGCTCGTTTACATGAATGCGGGAGTATTCTTCACCGAACAGATTTTCATGCCATTCGTCGGGTCAATATTCACCCTAGCCGGACTGGTATACCTGCTGTTCTCAAAGGAGGTCAGAAGCTTCAGGTTCCTCGGGTTCCTTGCCCTGTTTATTATTGTTGCCCTGTTTCTTCTGAAAGGCAAGAGTTACTATACCCTGGGAATCATGCCCATACTTGTCGCGGCAGGCGGTGTGGCCTATGAAAGGTGGTTCCGGAACAGGTTTCTCAGGATAGCCTTTCCCCTGGCTGTGATCATCCTTGCCATCCCGGGGGTCCCTGCAGGGTTGCCGGTCTGGGAAAAGGAGGGGATGGTTACCTACTTTAGTGTACTTGATGAGAAATACGGATTCGACCTCGGAAGACGCTTTGAAGATGGCTCAATCCACTCACTCCCCCAGGATTATGCTGACATGATCGGCTGGGAGGAATTTGCCACACTGGCCGACAGCGCATACCGGATGATTGAAGACAAAGGGGCAGCGCTGATATATGCTGAAAACTACGGCCAGGCAGGAGCCATAACAATCATAGGAAAAAAGTACGGACTGCCTGAAGCCGTCAGCTTCCACGAAAGCTTCAGATACTGGTTCCCCCGCGAGTTCCCGGTTGAAATCAAATCGTTAATATACATCAACCATTCCCTTGGCGAGGATGTAAAGGAGCTGTTCGCCACTGTCAGGCTTATCGGCCGGATCTCCGATCCTCACGCCCGTGAGTACGGGGCGGCAGTTTACCTGTGTGAAGATCCTGTGACCAGCTTCAATGAATTCTGGAGAGAGCGGACCCAGTCTCTCAGGTAAACACACACTCCAGGTGCGGAACAAGTCCCTCTGTCCTTAAAATGACCTTACAGGTCTTACTTTGAGGGGTACATGCTTGCCCTGGAAGCCCCTGAAACCGTCACTGAAGAAGAAGGTCTCCATGAATGACATGCCACTGTCATATTCAGAAGAGGTCCAGTAGTACACATCATAGGCGGTATCGAATCCCCCTATAAGGTTACGGTTCAGAAACATCATATGAAGCTCATCCTGGCTTGGAAGGTACCAGTCGGAATAACC
>CAYYEH010000163.1:1512-3868 GCA_964470815.1 uncultured Rikenella sp. | reverse complement strand
TTGTCCCTTCAGCTTTTGAAAGTTCGCTCTTTCCCCGTGTTGACTCCTTGCTGTATTCCCATGTGGAGTAAAGAGGAGCAAAATTTACGCTGAAGGCTATCAGTGCACCGACAACAAGCAATCCAAGAGTCCGGATGAAACCGGGGAGAATTTTTTCCTTTACCGCATTGATCAGCTCAAAAATGCCGAAAACCAGGACTATTATCCCAGTGTAGTAGGTTATCTGGAAGTGGTTGGCCATAATCTGCATGGTGAGGAAGAGCGAAAAGAGGGCTGCTCCCGCCAGCGCATGTTTCCTGAATGAGTAGACCACCGATCCGATAACAGGTGCCATCCATGCCATGGCATAGGCTTTTGTGTTATGGCCCGCCGAGAGGCTCACAAACAGGTAGGACGAAAACCCGTAAGCAATTGCACCGGCCATGGCGAGCCACGGGTTGACCCTGAAGAACAGAAGCATTATATAGAAGCCGAGCATTGAAAGAAAGAGGGCGGCAACAGGTGTTTTGTATAGCTTCAGGATGTTGTCGAGGTGCTTGAAGAGATTACCCGGATATAGTACCGAGATCAGGTAAGCCGGCATTCCGCTGAACATCGAATTGGTCCACAGCGGCTCCTTACCGTGCGTTTCACGATAATCGCTTATCTCTTTTGATGATCCCTCGTAAACCTTGGTATCATGCGCATTGAGCTTCTTCCCCTCGAGGACAGGGTAGAAATAGATGAAGGATACTACTGTGAAAAGAAGCACGGCGATAAGGTGGGGCAGGGCTGTTTTGAGGACACTTGGTTTCATTGGCAGGGCTTTATCAGGGTTTTTCCCGGTTTGGTATCATCCGACAAAAATACACCAACTGTTCCTTAAATCAAATGAGTATATTGTTATACATTTGCCGGGACAGCAGTGTAACATGGGCATAGTACAGAGGCAGACATTACGAGGGACCTTCTGGTCTTACCTGGGTGCCCTGCTTGGCTTCGTAAACATAATCCTGCTTTCTCCCAGGATATTCTCTGTCGGGGAGATCGGTGTGGTTCAGCTGCTACTCTCATTTGCAACCATGCTTTCGCAGTTTTCAAGCCTCGGATTCACCAACGTCATCAACAGGCTATTTCCCTATTTCAGGGATAGTCGCGGTAAGCACCATGGCTTCCTGGGGCTGGCTATGGTGATTACCCTGGCAGGATTCATTGCAGCACTTGTCTTTCTGAAGTTTTATGCACCTCATTTTGAGGCAGCAAATATGGAACGCTCCCCCCTCATTGCAGAGTACTCGTTCTATCTGCCTGCCCTTTTGCTCATTACAGTGCTTTTCAATCTTCTTGACAATTACAACAAGGTTCTCTATGATGCCGTTCTGGGCACTTTCCTGAGGGAGTTCCTATTCAGGGTCTTCAACCTTGCCCTTATCTGCCTCTTCTGGGCCGGGGTGATTGACTTTAACGGCTATGTTTTCGGCTATATCATCTCGCAGGGAATACCGCTGATAATCATCTTCCTGAGCCTCCTGAAGAGGGGAGAGATCTCCCTGAGGCTTGAACCCGGATTCATAAACCCTCAACTGAAGAGGGAAATAATTATCCTTTCACTTTTCGGAATACTGACAGGGATCAGTACTGTGGTATTGACTACGCTTGACAAGCTCTTTATCAACACTTATCTCGGGGAGGCCGAGGTGGGCATCTACTCAATTGCATCCTATTTTGCGGTTCTGATAACCCTGCCCGGCCGGTCAGTATCAAAGATTTCGATTCCATTCCTGGCCGAATCATGGAAGAAAAATGACCTGGAGACGATAGATGACATGTATGTGCGAAGCAGCATAAGCCAGTATGCTGTAGGCCTGCTGATCTTCATAGGCCTTCTGGTCAACATAGACAATATTTTCCGCCTTCTTCCCGATGTATACTCCCGGGGTTCGGCTGTGATTATCCTGATCAGCCTCGGCAATCTGGTAAGCGGCTCGGCCGGTGTCAACGGAGTTTTACTCAGCACCTCCTCCTTGTACAGGTATCAGACATGGCTGATGTTCATACTCATTGCACTGTTTGTAAGCACCAGTATGATCTTTATTCCCCTGTTAGGGATTACAGGGGCTGCGCTGGCAGCGATGATCTCAAATATCATCTACAGCATGCTCGGGGTTGTTCTTACCGGGAAAAGGTTCGGTCTCTGGCCTTATCGTATCGCACACCTTAAAATAACACTGGTAGGTCTTGTGGCGGTGGCAGCCGGATGGCTTATACCCCAGGTCTCACTTATACCTGACATCCTGATCAGGAGTACCATCGTTACTCTGATTTTTACTGCCGGGGTATGGTTCTGGAAGCTCTCGGAGGATCTTAACAGCGTGGC
>CAYYEH010000163.1:0-1412 GCA_964470815.1 uncultured Rikenella sp. | reverse complement strand
CCTTTCCTTATTCAGATGAAACCCGTAGCCGGGAAACGGTTACATTGCCGGGGAATGCAGGTTATGCCAGCCTGTCGAGTATTTCACCCAGTTTTACCGAAAGCGCACGTCGCGAGTATTCCAGGTGATGGCCGCTCCGTTTCAAGGTTCTTCCTTCGGCCACCCTGATGATGAAATCCCTTATACCCTGTACATCATTGTAATCAAAAATACCCTGGTAACCGCAAAGTTTCAGCAGGCGAGCGGCGTCTCCATCTTCCGGGCCAAGGAGCAATATCGGCTTTTCGGTTGCCAGGTATTCAAAGATCTTCCCGGTAAGTATTGACCTGTTAGACCTGTGGTCAGGGATAATCAGCAGAAGCATGCTGGAATTCATCATATGCCTGATAGCCTCCGGGTGCTCGCAGTAACTTATGAATTCCGGCCTGTGACCCCCGCCATCAGCCTGGAACTGCGCCCTTATATCCTCCGGGACCGTACCCACAAACCGGAGTGCCACTGGCATGTCATTGATTTTCAAATCCCTTACTGCGTCGATGAATCCACTGACAGGATAAGCGGGGGAAAGTGTTCCGACATAAGTTATTGTAAACCTCTCCGGAACTGAAGCAGTCACCCCCTGGAAGTCCTCCTCGTCAAAGCCATTGGGCAGGACATCGGTTTTATCCGCAACAATTTCAGCCTTTCCGGCAAATGATGACGCCAGCGTCTGTCCGACGGTTATTATCCTGTCAGCCCTGGTGAGTACCCGTTTTTCAAGCTCCCGGTCTATCATTCTTGCCGGAAGCGAGGGACGGAACATATCATAATAATAGATTTCGGTCCAGGGATCACGCAGGTCTGCAATCCACTTCAGGCGGGAGAACCGCCGTTTAAGTCTCAGCCCGATCAGTTGTGTCGAATGGGGAGGGCTGGTGGTTATTATGTGGGTGATGTTTTCTGATTTGATCAGCTCACAGGCTTTACGGTATGCATACCTGTTCCATCCTCTGCGGGGATCAGGAATGAACAGGTTGCCGCGGATGAACCGGCTCAGGGCGTTCTTAAACCCTTTTCCGGTACCGGATGCGAATCCGGCATGGGGTATCTTTGACTGGTCCCTGTTATACAGGGCGAAGTAATTCAGGGCTTTTGTCCTGTGCACTTCAACGTCGACCGGGATTTCACCGTAGAGCGATTTATCCCTAAACGGGTATGCTGCATATTCCGGTTTAACAGTCAAAATCACGGGTATCCACCCTGCCGAGGGAAGGTATTTGGTAAACTTGAGCCATCGCTGCACTCCTGCTCCGCCGCTTGGGGGCCAGTAGTAGGTTATAATCAGAACCTTTGACGGCCTGGATCTCATTTCAGAGCCTTTTCAGTTGTTCCTGCATGCTGACCTTTCCGGAGATAATTGATCTCAGTTGTGT
>CAYYEH010000162.1:0-3912 GCA_964470815.1 uncultured Rikenella sp. | reverse complement strand
AAGATGGGGTCTCAGGTCATCCATTTTGAAAATGAACATTCCGAGAAACGCAAGCAGGTAGTTGAAATTATCAGCAAATGAATCAAGGCGGGCGCCAATCTCGGTCTCCATTTTAAACCTGCGTGCAACGTATCCGTCGATTATATCGGAAACAAGGTTTATTACCAGAAAAACAGCGAAGAGAGTTTCATGTTTCGCAATTGCAAACCAGAGGATTACCGGCACCATGAGCAGCCGGTATAAAGTAATGATGTTCGGAATGGTCCAGAATTCTTCTTTTTTCATTGGAGGATTCTTAACGGTGGAAATCTTCCGGCAAAGGATGAAGGACAATTCTGATTATAAGTAAACAAAGATGATTAAAAATATGATTCCCGGAAATTAAGTCGTGAAAAAGTAGTAAGCCAGGGCGCCGGCCTCCTTCCGAAGTCAGCTTTCGCTTATCTTTTTTTAGCGTGATGAATCCTTCAGCTTCCTGATTATCCTTATCTCTTCCTGCAGGTCATCAAGCTTGCTGTTGATGTCGGAAAGAAGTTCATCAGCCCTTCTGTCATTCTGTTTCACCTCCGCCAGTTCCCAGGACATCTCCTTCTTCGTCTTCTCCATGCTGTTCATGATGATGCCGATGATGAGGTTCATGATGATCATCGCACCGATCAGGATGAAACTGGAAAAATAGATGAAAGGCCACAGTGCGACTATCCTGCGGCCTCCTTCAGCCACTTCACCATAGAGATGGAAGTCCATTATCTCTGCCCATCCCTCCAGCGTCAGAACCTGGAAAAGCGTTACCATCGCATGATGCAGGTCGCCGAAATGCACCGGATCAGCCTGTCCGAAGAGAAACACTCCGATGATGGCATAGACATAAAACAGGATGGCTATCAGCAGCATTACAAAGCCCATGGAGGGAAGGCTCCTGAGAAGTGCGCCCACGATGAGCCTCAGGTCGGGGAAGAAGGTCACCATGCGAAGGACTCTCAGAACCCTCAGTATACGAAGAACTGCCACATAATGAGTATCTCCTGCGGGAATAAGACAGACGGCAACAATTACAAAATCAAAGACATTCCACGGATCCCTGAAGAATTGCCATGGCTTACTTCCCCCGGCAAGGATCTTCAATACAATCTCAACAGTGAAAAGAAGAATAATCACCCTGTCAGCAAGGTGCAACAGGTCTTTATGCTGTGAAACAATACCGGGATAGGTTTCAAGTCCTATTATGACGGCTGACAGAAGGATGAGAATGAATATGAAACCCTTAAAATACCTGCCAAGGGTTATTGCAGATGCCATCCGGGAAATGCTCTTCATGGTGCTATTATGAAAGGATTAGTGATTGTTTGGTTTTTCTTTTGGAAACCAGGGGAAGAAAGAACTTGTTTTCTGAATATAATCCTGGTAACCGGTTTTGGCCGGTTTAAGGGTTTTTTCCAGCAGGGCAATCCCTGACACCCTGATAATAAGAAGTGTCATCAGAACTGATCCCAGGGCCTGCCAGTAGCTTCCGGCGGCAATACTTATAACGGCATATGACCACCATACTGCCGAATCGCCAAAATAGTTAGGATGGCGGGTATATCTCCAGAAACCGGTATCCAGGACTTTCCCCTTATTGCCGGGATCCTTTCTGAAACGCCACAATTGGTAATCACCGCCTGCCTCAAATACAAAGCCGATCAGCCAGACGATAATTCCCAGGTAATCAAGCAGATTAAGATTTCCCGGATGGTCACTGCCGCTGATCCCCAGCAAGGGTAATGAAACAATCATTATCAGAAAGCCCTGTAAAAGAAATGTCTGGAAATAGCTTATCCACCAGTAACGGTCATGCCCGTAATTACTTCTGAACTGCCGGTACCTGAAGTCCTCTCCCTTGCCTGTATTCCTTATTGCCAGGTATATGGCGAGCCTGAGTCCCCAAACCGTAACGAGAACCAGGATCAATACTTTCCTGGGATTAAGCTCACCGGTGCCAAAAACGTAAAGCGCATTGACCGCAACAAAACCCAGCCCCCAGAAAATGTCCACAATACTGACATTTTTTATCAGGATGCTCCATACCCATAAAAGGGTAACCAGGACCCATATGAGCAGTGAAGCCTGGAGAAAAAGGGGGATCATGGATTATAAGTATCAATTGTTGAACAGCAGGGAAACGGCAACGGCTCCGTTGCCGGCATGGATGCCTATGGCGGGAGATATATCGACGGTGGAGACCGGCCTGAGACCTGTCATTTCAAACATCCTTGCCTCTGCCCTGGCGGCACCTTCAGGGTTATGGGCATGCATTATGATGTAGTTCCAGACACTCTTCCCCTCTCCTGTCTTTTGTATATGCCTGTAGATTTTATTCAGGCTTGCCTCCTGGCTGAAGGTTTTACCGAAAAGGATCGACTTCCCGGTCTCATCAACTGAGATTACAGGGTTCAGTCCGAGTGCGGTTGCAATTATCCCTTTTGGTTTTGAGACCCTGCCTCCCCTGATCAGGTATTTCAGATTGCGGACGCTCACAAATATTTTTGACCGGCCTATATCTTCATGAATTGATTTCACGATTGATTCGGGGGACTCTCCGGCCTCAATTCTCTGGGCGGTTCTCAGTACCAGCAGACCCAGTGACCCTGACAGGTTTTTTGAGTCGATCACATGTACCGGTTTGTTGAATTCCATGGAGATTCGTTTGCCGGCCTTCTCGCTGTTGGCATATGTCCCGCTGAACTGGCCCGAAAGATGTATTGCAATAATGGCATCATAATGGGAAGCCAGGTGAGAAAACAGGTTTGTGAAGGCCTGTTCGTTTATCTGGGATGTTTTCGGGGAGTCTTTGCTTTTTTCCAGCAGGTCGTAAAACTGGTCCGGCTGGATAGTCACCTTATCAAGGTAATGGCTGTCGCCGAAATTCAGGTTGATGGGGACCATATGAACCTGGTAATGGTCGATTATTTCGGCAGGCAGGTCACATGTTGAGTCTGTTACCAGTGCAATGTTCCATTTGCGTCTGAATGCTGCCTCCTGCTGACGTACCATGTCATCAACTTTCTGGAAAGTGATGGTACCCAGGTCATTCAGCTGATGGAAGAGGTCTGCCGGGTGATTTGAGTGAATATGTATCCGGCACATGGCTCCTGAACCGGCAACAACCACTGAATCGCCGTTGGCGTTGAGAATATCCTGCAATTCGGGTATGCTGATCTTCAGGTTTTTGATAATTGCTTCAGTACAGAAGCGGTGTGTTATTTCCTCTGTACCTGTTTCTTCAGTATGTACAAGCGAGATGCTTTCTTCCGGCGGAACGACAAGGGTGCGTACATTTCGGTTTATAATGAAATTGATAATCCCCCTGATGAATAAAACGAACCCTTTTGCCCCGGCATCAACGAATCCTGATTTATTAAGGGCTTTAAGTTTTACGGTAGTTTCTGCAAGAGATTTTTCGAGAACTTCGATGGATTCAATGATCACTTTTTTGAAATCGTGAATGGCTTCTTTCCTGGCCATTAGAAAGTCAGACCAATCCCTGATAACCGTCAGCATGGTACCTTCAACAGGATTGGCGATAGCCTCATAGATGTAAGGAATTGACCTTCTGACACTCTCTGCAAACTCAGGAAGCGTAATAATTGGTTTGTTTATTGTTTCCCTGCTCAGGCCGTGCAAAAACTGGGCGAAAATAACACCCGAGTTTCCCCGTGCGCCAATCAGGGCAGCATCAGCAATATTGCCCACCGTTGTTTTATAGGATTTATGTGGCCTGATATTGTCTATTACAGACCGGATGGTTGATGCCAGGTTGGTGCCGGTGTCATTGTCATTTACCGGGAAGACGTTGATCCTGTTTATCTCTTTCTGATTCTGAAGTATCTCTTTTCCCCCTGCAATAAATGCATAGTAAAGGAACTTTCCGTT
>CAYYEH010000161.1:0-3967 GCA_964470815.1 uncultured Rikenella sp. | reverse complement strand
GCACAGGATGAGCGTACCAGGTTCTTCCCGCGAAGCACGGAATATATAGCGGAGATGCCTCCCCCGGAAAAGGTTTGGCTTTTTGTGCTGGCAGGGCAGTCGAACATGGCAGGCAGGGGTCTCGTGGAGCCCCCTGACACGGTACCCGATCAACGCATCTTTGTTGTCACGCCTGACATGAGGTGGGCAGCGGCAAAAGAGCCATTGCAGCTCTACCAGCCGGCACTCACCGGCCTCGGTCCCGGACTGGCGTTTGCAAGATTGCTGCTGGAAAAGAATGATGGGGACATTTATATAGGGCTGATCCCATGTGCTGTTGGCGGAAGTTCCACAGAGAACTGGCTCAGCGATTCTGTTTATAACGGGGTGAGGCTGAAGACCAACCTGACTGAAAAGCTCAGGTGGGCAATGAATTATGGTACAGTGAAGGGAATAATCTGGCACCAGGGGGAATCTGATGCAACAGCCGGAAAGATACCGCTGTTCAGGGTGAACACCGACACGCTGTTTGAGTATTTCCGCAGCGTGGCAGGAGACCCTGAGCTTCCTTTGGTTACCGGTGAACTGGGCATCTTCCCGGGAGTGGAAAAGAACAGGCTGGAGTATCTTCAGATCAATGACATTCTTTCGTCAATTGCAGCAGATGACCCCAATACCGAACTTGTACGCTCGTTCGGGACAACGCCGAAAGCAGACATGGTACATTTTGACGGCCCATCGCAGAGGATAATGGGCAGGCGTTACGCACTGGCCTGGCTCTCACTGGTGCAAAATAAAAACAAATAATACTTACAGATATGCAACTTATTGACTGGATTGTCCTTACACTGTATTTTATCTTGCTGATTTCGATAGGATTCTGGGCCTACATGAGGGTCAAAAATTCTGCCGATTTTTTTACAGCAGGAGGCAGGCTGCCCTGGTGGCTCTCGGGTGTCTCTCACCATGTCTCAGGTTACAGTGGAGCGGTCTTTGTTGCATATGCGGGGATAGCTTATACCCACGGCCTTACTATCTATGTATGGTGGGCCTGTGCCGTGGCAGCCGCCACATTCCTTGGGGCGTACCTTATCGCCCCGCGATGGGCAAGGCTGAGGATAGCAACCGGAATACAGTCGCCAACTGAATACCTCCTCACACGCTATAACCTCAATACACAGCAGCTTATAGCCTGGTCGGGAGTGATCATAAAGATATTTGATGTCGGAGCCAAATGGGCTGCCATCGCCGTTTTGCTGAATATATTTGCCGGCACATCATTTTTGACGGGCATTTTGCTGGCCGGGTCTGTCTCGCTTATTTACAGTACCCTGGGCGGCCTGTGGGCTGATGTGGTGAACGACTTTGCCCAGTTCCTGGTCCAGTTGGTTGCCGGGATAACAATGTTCATAATAGTGCTGATCAACCTCGGTGACGGTGCAGCAGGCTTCTTTACAATCTGGGAGAGACTCCCCGACGGCCATTCGGCTCTCTTTGCCGATCCTTACACCTGGCAGTTCCTGATTGCAATGGTGATAATTGATTTCTTCAGTTACAGCGGCGGGACCTGGCATCTGGCAACACGGTTCATTGCCTCTTCATCGGGTCAGGTGGCCAGAAAGGCTGCCACCCTCTCATCGGTGCTCTACCTGTTGTGGCCGATAGTGCTTTTCTTTCCCATGTTTGCAGCACCCATTTTCCTTCCGGGGCTCGAAGACCCGACACGGTCATACGGGCTGCTGGCCATAAAGTTCTTACCGGCCGGGCTGGTGGGTCTGGTGATGGCTTCGCTCTTCACCAATACCCTTTCAATGACCTCTTCTGATGCAAATACCATTTCAGCGGTCATAACACGTGACATCATGCCCCGCTTCATTAAGGGATTTGAAGGGTTCAGCCGGAAGAAAATACTCCTGATAGCCAGGATCTCAACCTTCTCATTCACCGTGCTTACAATACTTATAGCCATCAATGCCGAGAGTTTCGGGGGGGTGTTCGGACTGATCGTCTCATGGTTTGCAGCATTGCTGGGCCCGATAGCAATACCGATGATACTTGGTCTCCTGCCTGCCTTCCGCAGGTGTGACAGCAGAATTGCCATCATCTCTATAGTGGCAGGAATAACCGGATTTATCATTGTCAAACTGATTCCGGGAGCATCACTCGCCCTGGAGGTGGGAGTGCCTCTTTTTACCTCATTGTTGTTGTATATTGCAGCAGGGTTGATGAGTAAGAGAGCAGTGCCGGAAAAGGTTGACAATCTCCTGAATTCCATCAGTAAATAACATACATTATGATAACTCCGGATGATGAGAAGAGAATAACCGGGCGCCATTACCTTACGGGAGAAAAGGTAACGGTCACCATTGAAGGGGGGATTATCGGTGACATAACCTGTGGCTCTCCGTCTGCTGACTCTGAACTGACCATTGCCCCGACTGATCCTGAACTGTCCACTGCTCCGGCTGACCATGAACTGATCATTGCCCCGGGCCTGTGTGACCTGCAGGTAAACGGCTATGCCGGGCATGATCTCAATACGCATCCGCTCCATCCGGAAACTGTAAGGGATATCTCGGTGAAGCTGTGGAGCGAAGGGGTAACATCTTTTTTCCCGACGGTCATCACAAACAGCAGTGGAAACCTGCACCAATCCCTGAAAGCAATTGCAGAGGCCTGCAGACTCTTTCCCGAGGCGAAAGGGGCTGTTGGAGGAATTCATCTCGAAGGACCATTCATCTCTCACCAAAGCGGTGCCCGGGGAGCACATCCGGATGAGCATGTAAGACCACCGGACTGGGACCTATTCTGTCAGCTTCAGGAATCGTGTGGCAGCATGATCCGTATAGTTACACTTTCACCTGAGTGGCCCGGATCGGCTGATTTTATCAGACGGGTTACAGGAAGCGGAGTGATAGCAGCCATAGGCCATACCTCTGCTACCCCTGAGCAGATCAGGGAGGCTGTGGATGCCGGCGCAACCCTTTCAACCCACCTGGGTAACGGTTCGCACCCGATGCTGCCCCGGCACCGGAACTATCTGTGGGAACAGCTGGCTTCCGATGAACTCTACGCAACGATTATCTCTGACGGGTTTCATCTTCCTGATTCACTGATGAAGGTTTTTCTGAGGATGAAACCCGGAAAAATAATCCTTGTAAGTGATGCAACCGGTCTTACTGGCATGCCACCCGGGAACTATAATACCCATATCGGCGGGGAAGTCACGCTGACAAACGGAGGGAAGCTTCATGTAAGAGGCAATCCCGAAATGCTGGCCGGATCAGGCAAATCCCTGTTTCACTGCATTCAGACACTGACTTCGAAACAGCTTGTCACACTGGCAGAAGCGCTGGATATGGCCGGAAGGATTCCTTACCGCATGTCTGGAATGCCGGGTGAGGCATCAGTTGCCCCCGGGGCGCAGGCTGACATGGTCCTTTTAAGTGAAGAGGCTGACGGATTAAAGGTCGTAAGAACAATCAAGGGAGGCAAAACAGTTTTCAGGTTGTAGTTGTATTAAATAAAAGGGAACAGATCTTTATATGCTGAGGTTATTATTTGTTGCAATGCTCATTTCCATGGCTGCCTGCTCGGGCAGTGAGCCGGAATTTGTAATACCTGAAGGAGCCCGTGTCATAAACTTTTCAGGTTATGAATGGGTTGTATCCGATTCTAAAGGAAAGCAGGCAGGTCCGGGACCAAACTACTTTTCTGATTCTGAGGATAATGTGTGGGTTGATGAAAAAGGGCGGCTTCATCTTAAGATCACATGCAGTAACGGTCGCTGGAACTGCGCACGGGTTGAACTGGCAAGGCATACCGGGTACGGCAGGTATATCTTCTATGTATCCACCAGGCCTGACAGCCTTGACCGGCAGGTTGTCTGGGGACTCTATACCTACAAGAATGACACCGAGGAGATCGACATCGAGTTTTCAAGATGGGGATTTGAAAATAACCAGGAGGCACAGTATGCTATCCAGCC
>CAYYEH010000160.1:1346-4079 GCA_964470815.1 uncultured Rikenella sp. | reverse complement strand
TGTTATTTACGATTTGAGATTTGCGAATTGAGATTTATGATTTGCGAATTTCGAATATAAAGTTAAACAATTGAACTATTGCCTGAAAAGGTGATCAGCGGCCTGAAGGATTTTTAGCTTAAGGTCAGCCGGGTAGTCAGGATGGTCATCGAGGAATTTCTCCACGGTTTCGCGTGTCTCAGGCGAGCGGTGGCCTGCAAGGGTGGTTGATATCCAGCCTCCGGGGAAGAAAATGTCTCCGGTGCTTTTGATCTCTTCCAGCATTTCCAGTGAGGGAAGTATATAGTGTTCAGATCTTTCTGCAACGGAAGGATGGTGCAGGTAGCCGAGTGCTTCAAGGACCCACGGCTCGCGCTCGCGGTTGGCGGGGTCACGGAGGCTCTCAAAGAAGGCATCGCGGACCGCGGCTTCAGGGGATACCGCCGGCGTCACAAAATCAAACCGTGCAAGCCTTTCCTTGCCTGCAATGCGAGTGCGCTGGTCTGCGATGATCCAGGCGGCATCAGGGTGGCCCTTCAGTGCCAATGTCAGTGCAAGGGTACAGAGTTCATCCTCGCTCAGGTTTACAGGGCTGGCAATAATACCTTCCTGAGTCACCGCGCCAGGTTCTGCTTTGCCCGAAATCTTGCCGGCCTTAAACCCTTTGCCTGGAAGCTTGCCGCTTTTCCAGACCCCGGTGAGATAATCCAAACCTGCAGGCGTGACTGTAACATTTCTCAGCGTACCGAACCATGAACGTTTTTCAGCCGGGGTGTCGGCTGCTGTCATTTTGCCTCTCAGCATCATTTCGGTCTCTGTTGCCCGGCTTGCCCGCTCCTCCTCGGTCAGGTAATTCCACCATACTGATGCAAACCTCCCCGATACATAATTCCGCAGCTGAAGATCGGTTATTACCTGCAGGTCGTTGAGTGCGGTTTCACAGAAAGCAGCCGGGCTGATTATCCTGTTAACCAGGTTCTCATACATGTTGATCCAGAGGATTCCCTTCAGCAGGGGATCCTGCATTCCGGGCAGGTGCCTCGTCAGGTATTCTGCACTGGTGCTGTCGAAAAGTAGTGTACCGTATGCTCTTCCCGAGATATCAGGTATGATGCAGAGCGGCCTATCAGCTGCGGTGGCATAGGAATCACGTTCTGAAGGTTCCAGTTCAGTGATGACGGTATCAGATGCAGTGATAACCATCGTCCTCAGTGTCTGGGGCCAGTGCCGGAGTGTCCCCTCGGGATCATCCTCACTGAGTGTGATCGTGTAGACTCCATCCTCTGCCATTACCGTTTTAATGATGGGCATGCCGGCCTCCCTGACCCACATCCTGCTCCATTCCTCGAGGGGCTTCCGCGATGTCTCCTCCAGTATTGCAACCAGGTCATCCCATCGTGCATTACCCCATGAATACTCCTTCAGGTAAGCCTGCAAACCCTTCTTCAGGTTTTCCTCACCGGCAATCTGTTCAAGCTGGCGCATCACTATGGGCGCCTTGTTGTAGATGATGCCGCCGTAGAGTGAGCCGGCATCCTTCATGTTGCCCAGCTCCTGTATTATCGGGTTGGTGCCGCGGGTACGGTCAACTTCGTAGGCAGCAGGGTAGCGCGAGAGAAGGAACCTCAGATCATGGTTGATGTCCGGAAAATCCGGGCCGGCAATCTTATCAGACATGTAGCCGGCAAAGACCTCCTTAAGCCATACATCATCAAACCACTTCATTGTCACCAGGTCGCCGAACCAGATATGCGATGTCTCATGAGCAATCAATGAGGCCCGTGAAAGCTTTTCATTCAGCGTCGGGGAGGACTCAAGCATCAGCGATGAGGCTCTGTAAAAAATTGATCCCGGGTGTTCCATCCCGCTGTACTGGAACGGCGGCAGGAGCACAAAGCCGAATTTGTCAAAGGGATAGGGTATCTGAGTGTACTCCTCCAGCCACTTCAATGCGCTGTAATGAAGGCGGAAGATCTCATCCGAGTTGTTCTCAACATAACCCGGACGGCTCTCACGGTGCAGCATTTCCATTTTCACCCCATCAATCTCCTTCTCCACAAATTCAAATACGCCTGCGGCGAAGGCAAACAGGTATGTACTGAGAGGCTTCGTCTCGCTGAAGCGAAGGAGTACCCTTGCATCAGTTGTGTCTGCCGAAACCACAGGATTGTTTGACATGGCCCGGTATGATGACGGGATATCGAGCGCCAGGTTGAACCTGGCCTTAATGTCCGGCTGATCGAAACAGGGGAATGCGGTTGAGGCCCTGTCCGGAACGAACAGCGTGTAGAGGTATTCATCGTTTCTGTTCAGGGAGAGGTCTCCGGCCCGGAAGCCGACCTCCACCCGGTTGTAACGTCGGGAGAGAAGGCTGCGGTCAATGATTATATGACCGTTGGTTAGTGCAGGCTCTAATTGTCTGCCGTTCACAGAAACCGACCTGAGGTGATCTTCAGGCACCTTGAAATCGATTACCAGCGGCTCACGGCCTGACGTTCGTACGAACTCAATCACGGCGCTTCCCTCCACAGGGCTTCTGCTGCCGGTATCTATTCTGAAACTCAGATTGTACCTGACATCTTTCAGGGTTTCATACCTGTAAGTGGCCAGCAGCTTTGAGACACCCGGGGCAGTGTACTCCGTCGTGTCAATGCGGCCGCAGGATGACAGTGCCAGGATGGCCAGCAACGGTGTCACTGCCAGCAGCACTATTGCCCGTGGCACAATCGCCCTCAGCACAATCGCCCTCAGCAC
>CAYYEH010000160.1:0-1246 GCA_964470815.1 uncultured Rikenella sp. | reverse complement strand
TCAGCACAAATGCCTGCAGCATTAGTGCCCGCGGCCGGGCAGTCGTTTTCAGAATATGCACACGCAGCATGTGAATGGAAGAAGGTCCGGATTTCATAATATGTCTGTATTATCATCAAATATAGTCAATCGCCGCGTAAAGCCTTGCCCGCGCATTCCATTACCGCTCTGCGATTTTCATGAACAGTGTTACAGAACATCAGCCAGTTCAGCTTGTTAATATCTATATTTGAAGTGATACCATATCTAACCATTATACCATGAAAAGACTTTTCAACATGCTGATGCTGTTGGTTATAACCGGCTGTATCTCAGTCCTGGGCCAGTCTGCCTTTCTCTCTGACCCGGCAATCTCTTCTGACGGATCGAAAATTGTTTTTGTGTATGAGAGTGATCTCTGGATGGCTGACCGCACCGGCGGAACGGCACACCGGATTACCGCAATGACCGGGGAGGAGTCGGTTCCGCGCTTCTCTCCCGACGGGAAGTGGCTGGCATTTTCATCCACTCAAAATGGCAACGCAGATGTTTACATCATGCCTGTGGAAGGTGGCAGCCTGATGCAGCTGACATGGCATGACGGCAACGACCTCCCCGACAGCTGGTCATGGGATTCAAAAACTGTCTATTTCACATCGGACAGGTTCAATACTTTTGGTGCCTATACTGTGTCCTCTACAGGAGGCACCCCTGCCCGGCTCTTCTCAGACAACTACTTTGACCAGGCGCACAACGTGATTGAACTGCCGGGCAGCAACGGCCGGGAGTGGTATTTCACCTCATCATGGGAGAGCCAGATGTTTTCCCACAGGAAGAGATACAGGGGAGAGAATGATCCTGACATCGAGTATTTCAACAGGAACACAGGTGAATACAAACGTCTCACCGAGTGGGAAGGCAAGGACCTGTGGCCTTCCGTTGACCGCAACGGCAAGCTGTGGTTCGCATCTGACGAAGGGAATGCGGAATACAACCTGTACACTTTTGATAATGGCGCAAAGCGACAGATGACCACCTTCCCGACATCCATCCGTCGTCCGCAGGTGAGCGCCGACGGCCGGTTCGTGGTTTTTGCGCGTGATTACCGTATATGGACATATGAAGTCGCCACGGGCCAGAGTTCGCCCTGCGACATAAGCGTCTGGTCAAACGAAAACCTCGCAACGGAGATTGGATACAACAGTGCGGGCAAGATCACTGATTTCGACGTGTCGGGCGACGGCAAAAAGATTGCCTTTGTCTCACG
>CAYYEH010000159.1:3032-4128 GCA_964470815.1 uncultured Rikenella sp. | reverse complement strand
GCAACCCGAACTTCGGTGCCAATGATGAGCGTGAGAACACCCTCAACCAGCTGCTGACCGAGATGGATGGTTTCGGCACCAACAGCGGGGTTATAATACTCGCTGCCACAAACCGGGCCGACATTCTTGACAAGGCGCTTCTCAGGGCAGGCCGATTTGACCGTCAGATACACGTTGAGCTTCCTGACCTGAAGGAGCGGGAAGCCATCTTTAAGGTGCATCTCCGCCCGATCAAGCTTGCAGAAGGTTTTGACATCTCGTTCCTGGCAAAACAGACGCCCGGATTCTCAGGAGCTGACATAGCAAACGTATGCAACGAGGCAGCTCTCATTGCAGCCCGGCGCAACAAAACAATGGTTGAAAAGCAGGATTTCCTTGATGCCATCGACCGTATCATCGGAGGTCTCGAAAAGAAAAACAAGATCATCTCACAGGAGGAGAAGAAGACAATTGCATATCATGAGGCCGGCCACGCCACCGTAAGCTGGCTCCTTGAGCATGCCAGCCCGCTGCTCAAGGTAACCATAATACCCAGGGGCAAGGCGCTTGGAGCAGCATGGTACCTGCCCGAAGAAAGATCGATCTCAACACGAGAGCATATCCTTGACGAGATGGCCTATGCCCTTGGCGGAAGAGCCGCCGAGGAACTGGTCATCGGAAAGATTTCCACCGGAGCCCTGAGTGACCTGGAAAAGGTTACCAAACAGGCATATGCCATGGTGGCTTACTTCGGCATGTCAGGCCAGGTGGGCAATATCAGCTTCTATGACTCTTCCGGGCAGTCTGACTACGGCTTCACCAAGCCTTACAGTGAGAAAACAGCCGAACTGATTGATGCAGAGGCGAAGAAGATTGTGGAAGAGTCATATGAAAAGGCCAAAGAGATCATATCGTCAAATATTGACGGGCTGAAGCAGCTGGCTGAACAGCTCCTTGAGAAGGAGGTTATTTTCAGTGAGGACCTTGAACGGATCTTCGGCAAGCGGAGGGGAGAGAAACCTGCTGAAGCCGGAGTCCAGGCCCCCCAGGCTGTCACAGTGCAGGCCGGTGATGATGTCACCTCCACGGCGGAACAATCAGGGATTGCCTCAACTCC
>CAYYEH010000159.1:0-2932 GCA_964470815.1 uncultured Rikenella sp. | reverse complement strand
CCTCTGCCGGGGATGCACCAGCTACTGCCGATGGAAAATGAATGGGTGGTAATAGCCGGCTTCAATGATGATATACGAAGCCAGGTGGCAGTTGAGCGTCTGCAAAATAACGGCATTGACGCGGTGGCGGTGGACAAGCGTGACAGTATATACAAAATAGGGGAGATAGAGATTTTCGTGCATCGTGACAATGTGCTCATTGCCAAGGAAATAATTAAGGATCTGTAAAGTGACCAATCTTATCAGGCGCACGGTAACAGGTGCCTTCATAGTGATATTCGTACTCGGCGGACTATGGTTTAATCCCGTCTCCTTCTTCATCGTGGGAGCCGTGATGATAGCCGGTACCCAGCGTGAGTACTATATGATGGTCAGGGGAACCGGGGTGAGGCCCCAGCTGGTGACGGGCATAATAAGCGGCTTCCTGCTTTATGTCATCTCCACCACAGTGGCTCTCGGGTGGCTCTCCAGAACCTGGTTCCTGGCAATGATACCGGTGATATCGATTGTGATGGTCATAGAACTTTTCCGGAATGTGGAGAGACCATTTGACTCGCTGGCGCACACATTTTTCTCCATTCTGTATACTGCAGTACCTTTTTCAATGTTTCCCTTTTCAGCCTTCAGCCAGACCGGCCTCAGCCCTCTGGTACCGATACAGGGGATAGAGTTCTCACCGGGAATAATGGTCGGTTTCTTTCTGCTTCTCTGGACCAATGATACCGGGGCCTACCTGGTGGGATCGGCGCTGGGACGTCACCGTCTCTTTGAACGCATTTCCCCGAAGAAATCATGGGAAGGGTTCTTCGGAGGACTGGTACTGACACTGCTGGTGGCTAGGCTTTTCTCCGGATGGCTCGGCGTGGCTGACACCACAGGCTGGATGGTAATTGCACTTATAATTTCCGTGGGAGGGACCTTTGGTGACCTTCTTGAATCAATGCTCAAGAGGAGCCTGGGACTGAAGGATTCCGGAACTATCATGCCCGGCCACGGAGGATTTCTCGACAGGTTTGACAGCGTGGTGGTAGCCTTCCCGCTGGTTTACCTTTACCTGGCAATAATGGTTTGATATGACAGTGGGAAAACTCAGGATTCACAGGGAGGGATACAGGATCATAGCCGGAGTGCTTACAGCCCTGTCCGTTCTCAACATAGCGGGATGGATGATATGGTCAGGCCCGACATTATATCATTTCATCGCCCTGGGTGCATCACTGCTCCTTTTAGTTTTCATAGTGATGTTCTTCCGTGCCCCTGCAAGGCCGGTTGAGCCTGACCCGCTGCTGATATATGCACCTGCCGATGGCAAGATAGTGGTCATTGAGGAGACATACGAAAAGGAATATTTCAGGGAGAACCGCCTGCAGATATCGATATTCATGTCGCCGTTCAACATGCACAGCAACAGATACCCTATTTCGGGTACCGTGACATGGACCTACTACCAGCCAGGTAAGAAATATCACGCCCGCAGCCCCAAATCGTCTGAACTGAACGAAAGGAGCAGTATCGTTGTTACAAGTGAAAGCGGCACCGAGATACTGGTAAGGCAGGTTGCCGGTGCCGTAGCCCGCCGTATTGTGACCTACTCAAAAAAGGGAGAAAAGGTACACCAGGGTGATGAACTGGGCTTCATCAAGTTCGGCTCGAGGGTTGACATATTTCTCCCGGTTGACACTGAAGTTGATGTTCAGATGTTTGAACAGGTGAGGGCCAGCAGAACAATACTTGCAAGAGTCATTTAACGTAAAATAAGAATGAAGCAAGACAAAAGGATAATAGATCTGACACCCGATGTGAAATGGATCGGGGTGCTTGATTGGGACATTAAGACCTTTGACATAGTGATGCATACCGATCATGGCACCACTTATAATTCCTATTTTATCAACGCAGAAAAGAAGACCGTCATCGAGACTGCCAAGGAAAAGTTCAGTGACGTTTTTCTCGGCAAGCTGAGAAGGGTTACTGATCCGGCTGAGCTGTCGTACATCGTCCTTGACCATACTGAGCCCGATCACTCCGGAGCCATGCGTCAGCTACTCGATTTGGCTCCCGATGCAGTGGTTGTGGGCAGCGGTAATGCCATAAGATATCTGGGTGATATTGTCAACAGACCCTTCAAATCACTTGTTGTGAAGGATGGTGATACCCTTGACCTTGGCAACAAGACGCTGAAGTTCATCTCTGCCCCCAACCTGCACTGGCCTGACAGTATCTATACCTACCTCGTTGAGGATAAAATTCTTTTTACCTGTGATTCATTCGGCGCTCACTATTGCCATGAGGAGATGTTTGATGACCTTGCGGGAGATTATCATGCCGACTTCAAATACTATTTCGATGTGATCCTCAGACCTTACAGTAAATTCATGATAAAGGCCATTGAGAAGATACGTGCGTTTGACATTTCGATGATAGCCACCGGCCACGGACCGATTCTGAGGAAAAACTGGCGGAAGATTGTAGATGAGACGCATGCTCTTGCTTCAGAATATATCGGGCTTACGGAACGGAACGGAACGAAGAGGCTCCTGATAACATATGTTTCGGCATACGGATATACTGCGGAGATGGCCAGGCTCATCGCTTCAGGCGCCTCGGCGATTGATAATGTTGAAGTTGAGGTAATGGATATCGAAACGGCTGAAATTGGGGAGATAGATTCAAAACTGACCATCGCTGACGGATTAATTGTCGGTTCTCCGACAATCAACCAGAACACTCTTCTTCCTGTTTACAAGCTTGTTGCCATGGTCAGCCCTCTGCGTGACAGGGGTAAACTGGCCGGATCATTCGGTTCCTACGGGTGGAGCGGAGAGGCTCCGGTGCTTATAGCAGAAATGCTGAAAAACCTGAAAATGAAATATTTCGAGGAACCTGCAGCATACAAGTTCATTCCGGAAAGCAGCAAGGAAAAGCCGCTGGT
>CAYYEH010000158.1:0-4191 GCA_964470815.1 uncultured Rikenella sp. | reverse complement strand
AAAATTACCAGGGTCATTATCAGTAATGGGATTCTGTTGAAACAAACCAGAGGCTTAATAAAAAGGAGAAGGGAATTCAATCAGGGCATGCCGGCGCTTTATCAGTAAAAGAATTCGATTAAACCATACCATAAAATATAATTATGATCAGGGGAAACGCAGTAATAGGCCAGTCGGGCGGACCGACCTCGGTGATCAACTCAAGCCTTGCAGGCGTCATTGACGCAGCCAGGGGTTCAGACTTCATTTCATTGGTTTACGGAATGAACTATGGGATTGAGGGGTTCATGAATGAATGGCTGTTTGATCTTATGGCCCAGCCGGCAGAGATTATTCACGGGCTTCGCCGCACACCCTCATCGGCCCTTGGCTCGTCAAGGTACAAGCTTAAGGATGAGGATTTTCCGAAAATCCTCAGTGTGCTTGAGAAGTTTGACATCAGGTATTTCTTCCTGATAGGGGGCAATGACACCATGGACACCATCAACCGGGTGGAGGCTTATTGCCGCAAACAGGGGTATGAGCTGAACGGTGTGGGCATTCCCAAGACTGTTGACAATGACCTCTTCGGTACTGACCACACACCCGGGTTTGCCTCTGCAGCATGGTCCAACGTACTGAATGTCATGCAGGCAGGTATGCTGGCCCGCGACATGAAGAAGGTTGACCAGTTTGTGGTTTACCAGACCATCGGCCGCGATGCAGGGTGGCTGGCAGCTGCCACGGCTATGGCACGCCGTGATGAGGATGATGCTCCTCACCTGATATATACCCCGGAGCATGTCTTCGTGAAAGAGAACTTTCTTGCTGATGCTGACCAGTGCATCAGGAGATACGGATGGGTATCGGTTGTCTGCGGCGAGGGTATTAAGTATGAAGACGGAACACCTGTCAGCGCCTCGGTGGTTAAGGATAAATTCAGCAACACCGAATTCGGCGCGATGGGCGGTGCCAGCGTGGCGATAACCCTCCATCAGATGATAACATCGGAGTTCGGACTGAGGGGTGAATTTCAGGTGCCGGAGTCACTGATAATGAGCGACTTCGTACGCGCGCTTCCGACGGATCTCGAAGAGGCCTACCGATGCGGCATCGAAGCCGTCAGAATGGCCGAGAAGGGTGAGTCGGGATATATGGTGACAATAGAGAGAAAATCTGACGATCCATATGAGGTCGTATATGGAAGGGTGCCGCTGAGCGATGTAGCCATCGCCGCCAGGCCAATGCCCGCGGAATATTTCAATGCTGCCGGCAACCATGTTTCAGATGCGTTTGTCAGGTACATGAAACCCCTGACGGGGGAGTTTCCAGGTTTTGCAAGGCTTAAGAAGATCATGGTAATAAAGTAAAACGAATACAATGGCAACAGAATTCAACAAGGTGGCGCTGTCAGTCAATGCCCACCCCGATGATGCAGAGGCATGGAATGCCGGTGTACTGAAACTCCTGCATGACAGGGGATACAGGATAGTGATAGCCACGATGACGGGGGGTGACCTCGGGGGATGCAACATGAGCATGGAAGAGACGGCGCGGGTACGCTTCGAGGAGGCTAAGGCTGCGGCGGCTGTCCTGGATGCGGAGTACTACACTTTGGGAGGCATTGACGGATCGCTGTTTGACTCGCCGGAGATGCGTCTGAAGTTGATCTCGCTCATGCGCAAGGTGAGGGCAGGAATCGTTTTCACGCACCTGCCAAACGACTATCACCCTGACCACCGTGCCACGGCTGCAATCGTCGAGGCTGCCGCCATGGTCGCCTCGCTTGACCCTGTGCCGGTGCCGGAAAAGCCGCTGGAGGTGACGCCGCTGCTGTATCACACCTCACCGCTGACACTGAATGACCCGCTGGGATCGCAGCTGACCCCGCCCCACTTCTTCGTGGATGTGACCGGTGCGGTGCAGACGAAGATAGAGATGCTGGGCAAACATGTCTCACAGCTTGACCTGATGAAACACATGCACAAGATCGATGATTTCTTCGGTTACGTACTGGAGGGGAACAAAAACTACGGTAAATTAGCCGGGGTGGAGTATGCGGAGCCCTACTGGCAGCATCTTGGCGGAGGCTTTCAGAAAGACCCGCAGGTGCAGCGTGACCTGAAAGATTTCATTGTTAAAAAGTAAAATAACTCATCATGAACCTTACCGAGAAGAAATACAGCAAGTTTGCGCTGGTGCGCGAGATGATGGAGACGCCCGGCATCGTGAAGTCGTTCCGGCCTGAATCGTCAATCCCCTTTATCCCTGCATTCAAAAAGAAGAAGGGGCTCTTCCTGACGGGAGAGGGGAGCAGCCGGCTCTTCCCCGCGAAGCGGGCTATCTTCACCAACCTGAGAAAGGAGTTCCTGCTGCCCGTGCTGACCGAGGGCTGCACGCAGGCGCTGGAGTACAACCTGAAGGACTTTGTTGTCTTTGCCGCATCAAACTCGGGACAGACAAAGGAGGTGATACGTCTCGTTGATGCACTGAAGAAGAAGAAGCATGATACTGTCTTCGGCCTGACGGCAAATAAAAACACGAAGCTGGAGGAGTTTGCCCATGCCGCGCATGTGCTTAAATGCGGCAAGGAGAATGCCGTTGCCGCCACAAAATCGGTTGTGGAGCAGGGGCTTTTCTATGATTCGCTCCTGCGCAACCTGAGGGGAGAGAAGATGTCAGGGCTGCGCAAGGCTGCCGGTCAGATGGAAGAGGTGCTTACCGCGAAGATTGACAAAAAGATCATCACAATGATGCGCGATGCAGAGATGATCTGGTTTGCCGGGCGCGATAACGGCGTGGCTGCCGAGCTTGCTCTCAAGACCAACGAGATAACCCGCAAGAAATCAGGGTTCCTCGAGGGGACGTTCGCCCTTCACGGCATAGAGGAGGTGATGAACAAGGGTGATGTGCTCATCTGGGTTGATCCCTTCGAACATGACCGCGACAAGTTCATGGAGTGCATCGTTAAGGGGGTGGGTGTGAATGTCATAGCCATATCGGATGAAAAGACAGGTTTCCCGACTGTCGTCATCCCCAAGGGAGGTGAATATGCCGAATACCTGCAGCTGGCAGCCGGATGGAACCTGCTGGTTGACACCGGCATTGCGCTGAATATCGATCTGGATCATCCCGTAAGGGCCAGGAAGGTTGGCAATGAGTTTGTATTATAACGTATATTTACGTTTAGTTTAACTCTCTTTCTTAAAATGAGCAAAGAAAAAACTGTTGTCGGGATAGATATCGGAGGCACAAATACCGTCTTTGGTTTTGTTAACCGTTCGGGGGTAATCCTGGCGGAAGACCAGATCACCACCACTCATTATGATGAGCCGGAAGTGTTTGTTGCTGCCCTGTATGAGAAGATGATGATTACCGCCCAGAAAGCCGGGAAGGACCTGGAGATCCTCGGATTTGGAATCGGCGCACCAATGGGCAACATCAACAAGGGAACGATAGAGTATCCTGCAGACCTGCCGTGGAAGGGGATCATCCCCCTGTCAGACATCTTCGCCCGCCATACCTCACTTCCTGTTATTGTCACCAATGATGCGAATGCTGCTGCAGTTGGTGAGATGATCTACGGCGGAGCCAGGGAGATGAAGAACTTCGTGGTCATCACCCTTGGTACCGGCCTTGGCAGCGGGTTTGTCGTTGACGGCAAGCTTATCTACGGACATGACGGTTTTGCCGGTGAGATAGGCCATACCTCGATCAGGCCGGGTCTCTCCAACCGCGACTGCGGATGCGGGCGGAAGGGATGCCTTGAGACATATGTGTCGGCAAAAGGACTGAAACGCACCGTACTGAAGATCATGGCCGACAGGCTTGATGACAGCGAGCTGAGGAAACACAGCTTTGACGAGCTCGATTCAAAGATGATCTATGAGGCGGCACGCAGGGGTGACCCGATAGCCCTTGAGGCCTTCGAGCATACAGGCGCCATGCTGGGATTCAAGCTGGCTGACGTGGTGGCTCATACCAACCCCGAGGCCATATTCCTCTTCGGGGGACTTGCCCTGGCCAAGGAGCTCATCTTTGAACCGGCAAAGAGACATATGGAGCAGAACCTGCTTTATATCTACCGCGACAAGGTGAAGCTGCTGCCATCTGAACTGAGCACACAGAATGCTGCGGTGCTGGGGGCAAGCTCACTGGTATGGTCAACGATTGAAACAGCCTGAATTAATATCTGAAACCTGCACTGACTGC
>CAYYEH010000157.1:0-4207 GCA_964470815.1 uncultured Rikenella sp. | reverse complement strand
TGCAAAAGGACTGGGCATATAGTACCCCCTGACAAAGTAATTCAATATAAATTAATTAAATACTAACCATTAAATATTTAACTACCATGGCAGAAATCGGAAGATCAATTGTAAAGATGGATGTTGAGGAACTGCTCACTCTCCTTAACAAGGCACTTGCTGACGAGTGGCTGGCATATTACCAGTACTGGATCGGTGCCAAGGTTGTAAAGGGGCCGATGAAGGATGCAGTCATAGCAGAACTGGAATTACATGCCACAGAAGAACTGACTCACGCACAGCTGCTCGTTGACAGGATCGTTCAGCTGGGCGGTACACCTGTGCTCTCGCCAAGTGAGTGGTCTAAAATCACAAACTGCGGCTACGATGCCCCGGAAGACCCGTTCGTATCTGTGGTGCTGGACCAGAACATCAAGGGAGAACAGTGTGCAATCAGGGTCTACAACAAGCTTCTGGCCATTACCAGGGAAGCTGATCCCATAACATATAACATCATCCTTCAGATCCTCACCGACGAGGTGGAACATGAGGAGGACCTTGTGGCACTCAGGGAGGACTTTGATCTGATGATAGAGCGGCGCAGGTAAGAGATGCCCCATGACCATGCCGCCATGGCAATTGACTGTATATTAAATACTTAATTATTAAAGAACAATTCAATCACTAAAATCATATTAAAAATGGACGAAAAAGTTTATGCAATGCCACGTATTGGCGACAAGGCTCCTGAATTCAAGGCTGTTACAACCCAGGGTGAAATTAACTTCCCGTCAGATTTCCAGGGAAGCTGGGTGATACTATTCAGTCATCCCGCTGACTTCACCCCGGTATGTACCTCCGAGTTTATGACCTTTGCTACCATGGCAGAAAAATTTGAGAAAGCAAACACCAAACTTGTAGGCCTTTCCGTCGATGGTCTTTACAGTCACATCGCATGGCTGCGTACAATCAAGGAAAAGATCGAGTACAAGGGGATGAAGGATGTGGAGGTGAAATTCCCCCTTATTGAGGATATCACCATGGAAGTTGCCCGGAAATACGGTATGATGATGCCCGGAGAAAGCAGCACAAAAGCTGTCAGGGCTGTATTCTTCATTGATCCGAAGGGTGTCATCCGAACCATTCTTTACTACCCGCTGAGCCTCGGCCGTAATTTCGAGGAGATCTACAGGGTGGTCCTCGGCCTGCAGACCGCTGATGCATTCTCAGTGGCCCTCCCGGCCGACTGGCAGCCAGGTGATGATGTCATCGTTCCAACAGCCGGATCATGCGGCGTTGCCAAGGAGCGGATGGAGAACAAGGATGAGATGAAGTGTTATGACTGGTTCTTCTGCACGAAGAAACTCGATAAGCAGAAGATTCTTGACACGGTGCTGAAGAAATAATTTTTTGCAAGGTTGATTAGATCCGAGGGTGGCTCACTGAACGTGGTCACCCTCTTTGATTAATGTTTCCTGTCCGGATCCCGGCGCCACCAGCCGGCCACAAATCGGGGCCGGTCAACATGTCGGAAGTGATATGTGTCTTCAGTAACCGGTTTCTCCCGTATTGGTTACGGGGATTATCAGTATGACTTCACATGTACGTTGCGCACGGCGCGACCTGAGGGCTCATTCTGGTTTCGGAAGGCTTCATCCCATGCCAGGGCCTCAGCCGTGCTGCATGCCACAGACGGCACCGATGGCACAGTCAGTGCAGCCGTCTCCGACGGGAAATGCTCTGAAAAGATTGAACGATAATAATACTCCTCCCTTGTCATCGGCGTATTGACCGGGAACCGGTAACGGGCCGTCGCCATCATCTCATCAGTTACTTTCTTCGCCGTCAGATCCTTCAGCGTGTCAATCCAGTTGTACCCCACCCCGTCAGAGAACTGTTCCTTCTGCCGCCAGGCTATGTCATGCGGCAGGTAATCCTCAAATGCCTTCCTGAGCACCCACTTTTCCATCCTGCCGTTGCCGGCCATCTTGTCTCCCGGGTTGAGTCGCATTGCAACATCAAGGAACTCCTTGTCAAGAAAGGGGACCCTTCCCTCAACTCCCCATGCAGCAAGAGATTTGTTTGCACGGAGACAGTCATACAGGTAAAGTTTGCCCAGTTTGCGCACTGTTTCCTCATGGAACTCACGCGGACCGGGGGCCTTATGAAAATAGAGATATCCGCCGAAAACCTCGTCGGCACCTTCCCCGGAAAGAACCATCTTCACTCCCATCGATTTTATAACCCTGGCCATGAGGTACATCGGGGTTGAGGCCCTGACAGTTGTAACGTCATATGTCTCAAGATAATAAATTACATCGCGTACGGCATCAAGCCCCTCCTGCACGGTGATATGTATCTCATGGTGAACAGTTCCGATGTGGTCAGCAACCCTTCTTGCCGCAGCAAGATCAGGTGATCCCTCAAGGCCTATGGCAAAGGAGTGCAGCTGAGGCCACCAGGCTTCAGCCTGGTCATCAGTCTCTATGCGGCGTGCGGCATATTTCTTTGCGATAGCCGAAATAACCGAACTGTCAAGGCCTCCGGAGAGCAGAACCCCGTACGGCACATCTGACATAAGCTGCCGGTGAACGGCCTTCTCAAGGGCCTCCCGGAGAAGTGCTGTATCGGTGGCATTCCCCGCCACCGCATCAAAGCAGGTCCAGTCGCGGTGATACCACTTCTTCATCATACCGTCACGGCTGAAATAATAGTGCCCCGGAGGAAATGTCTCAATCTTCCTGCAAATCCCTTCCAGTGCCTTAAGCTCCGATGAAAAATAAAAATTCCCGAACATGTCCCACCCCAGGTAGAGCGGCACTATGCCTATGTGATCCCTGGCTGCAAGATAGCAGTCGTTCACTTCATCATAGAGCACAAATGCAAATATCCCATTAAGTTCATCAATGAAATCGCATCCACGGTCAGCATACAATGCAAGGATCACCTCGCAGTCAGATTTCGTGGTAAAATCATATTTGTCACTGTACCGTTCCCTTATCTCACGGTGATTGTATATCTCACCATTTACCCCGAGGATCAGCCTTCGGTCACGGCTGTAAAGGGGCTGGCCCCCTGATTGCACATCAACTATTGAAAGCCGTTCATGCGCAATTATTGCCTTTTCTCCGCAATATATACCAGACCAGTCGGGCCCGCGATGCCTTAGTTTACCCGACATCCCCAGAACCTGCTGACGCAGATCCTCCGCCCTGACTTTCAGGTCAAAAACACCAACAATACCGCACATACGTAAAAATCCTTTATGAGTTAAAGGGAGCAAAAGTAGTATTTTTTATTGCATGCGGGCTACTTGTCTTATGTTTTTTAATCTTATTTTACTTATTTGTTAATTTTTTATTTCCGTCCACCAACAGGTCTCAAGGTCTCTGCACGAAGGCTGATTTATTCTCCGCCAGATGGCCAATCGCCCCCCTGATGTCTACTGCCGACCGGTACTGCCGCCTGAATAAAAATCATTCCCCTTGTCGTCAGTCAGGATGAATGCAGGCATGTTCTTCACCACAATCTTGCGGACGGCTTCCATTCCAAGTTCTTCGAAATCCACAACCTCAACCGAGATGATGTTTTCGGCAGCAAGTATTGCAGCCGGTCCGCCAACCGAGCCAAGGTAGAAGCCACCATGCTTCCTGCATGCATCGGTTACCTGTTTCGAGCGGTTGCCCTTGGCGAGCATGATCATTGAACCGCCATGGCTCTGGAAAAGATCAACATATGTATCCATACGCCCTGCCGTAGTTGGTCCGAATGATCCTGAAGCCATTCCCTCCGGTGTCTTGGCCGGGCCGGCATAGTAAACCGGGTGATTTTTAAAGTAATCAGGCATAGGTTTACCCTCGTCAAGCATCTGCTTTATCCGTGCATGTGCCATATCGCGAGCCACGATCAGGGTCCCGCTCAGGCTAAGCCTGGTCTTCACAGGGTATTTCGAAAGCTCCGCCAGTATCTCCCTCATCGGCTTCTCAAGATCAATCTCAACAGGTTTATCAAGCTCCGGGGCCTTTGCAGGGACGAACCTGGCCGGCTCTGTATCAAGTTGCTCGATGAAGATCCCGTCTGCTGTTATTTTTCCCTTTATATTGCGGTCAGCACTGCAGCTGACACCTATCCCCACCGGGCATGATGCGGCATGACGCGGCAGGCGGATAACCCTCACATCATGCACAAAATACTTGCCTCCGAACTGGGCGCCAACCCCGTACTCCTG
>CAYYEH010000156.1:0-4211 GCA_964470815.1 uncultured Rikenella sp. | reverse complement strand
CTTTTTCAGGGTCATGGCTCGTAAATCATCCTCCGGGTCATTCCTCCGTCGATAATTATGTTTTCTCCATTGATGAAGTCATTACCTTCATCGCTGAGGAACAGGCAGGCCCTGGCGATGTCCTCAGGCCGTCCCACCCTGCCGGAGAAGTGCTGCAGGTGATCAGCCTCCCGGAGTGTGCTGTAATCACCTGTTTCGATCCAACCCGGGCTGATGCAGTTCACCCTGATACGGTACTGCGCCAGGGAGGCGGCCAGGGCATGTGTCAGCGCCACCATTCCTCCCTTGGAGGCGGCATATGCTTCAGACCCGGCCTCTGACATGAAGGCACGCGTGGATGCAATGTTGATTATTGAGCCTCCTCCGTGATCCTTCATGAAGCGGGCCGCCTCCCTGGCGCAGAGAAACGCACCGCGGAGGTTGGTGTTCATCACATCATCCCACTCTTCAACACTCAGATCCAGTGGCGGTTTCCATATCCCAAAACCGGCATTGTTAACCAAAATGTCAACAGTGCCATACTTCTCAACCGTTTTAGGAACCAATGCGTTTACCTGATCCGGAATGCTCACGTCCGTCTGTATGAACCATGCATCTCCACCCCTGCCCCTTATGTCCCTCCCGGCCAAATCACCCGCGGCAGGATCCCTCTCTGCCAGCACTACCTTTGCACCTTCAGCCGCAAACAGTTCAGCCACGCTCCTCCCTATCCCCCTGCCTCCTCCGGTGACTATCACAACTTTACCATTTTTTACCATACGCCTTTGTTTGTACTTCCCCGGATCCCGTAGTGACTGCTGAGAATCCGTGTAAATATCCTATCGGGAAGAAGCTTTTTAAGCACCACCGCCAGTCTCTGGTCCGGAGAAGCAATTATGTAACGGTAAGCCGGATTCCTTGATTCAATGATTTTTGCCAGTTTATTTGCCAGTCGTGACGGGTTCTGGCCAACAGCCTCATCCTTTTCGATAATCGAGAGTGATTTTTTAAACTGTCCGGCATAAGGGTCTCCCTCAGTTACCGGGGCAAGAAATTTCCTCCTGTTGGCAGAATTGCTGGTGCGGAAATCACCCGGATTGATGACCACCACCCTGACATTAAATGACTGAACTTCCATCCTGAGAGCCTCACTGAACCCTTCCACGGCAAACTTGGCAGCTGAGTAGAATGGCTGAAACGGAAGTCCCATAAGACCGCCTATTGAACTGATATTAATGATCATCCCCCCTCCGGAGTTTCTCATTACCGGCAACACCTCCCTTGTAAGAAGAACCATCCCTGCAAAACTTGTCTCCATCTGAAGCCTGAAATATTCGACCGGAGTGGTTTCAACAGGCCCTCCCGTATGCATGCCTGCATTATTGACCAGTACATCTATTCTCCCCTCCTTCTCAACAACCTCTCTTACCACTCTCCTTACTGATCCATGGTCAGTGAGGTCCATCAAAAGAAAGATGACCCCTTTCAGGGTTTCGCATTCACTCCTTACCGTACCATAAACCCTGTGTCCCTTTGCGGCCATGAGTGCTGCGCACTCACGGCCGAAGCCTGATGAGACCCCCGTTATTAGAACAACTTTCCCCATTCCTCAGACTCTTTTTCCGATAAGCCTTATTAATCAGTTATTTATAATTCCAAGATCCCTTGCAGCCTTTGTTATCCTTTCAATCGATATATCAACCTGTTCCCTGGTATGGGTTGCCATCAGTGAATACCGTATGAGACTGCTGTTTTTCGGTACAGCCGGCGAGACAACAGGGTTGACGAAGATTCCGTCGGTCAGCAGGTTCTGTGTAAGTAACAACGCCTTTTCGTTATCTCGTATAAAGAGCGGTATGATCGGCGATTCAGATTTTCCCGTATCAAAACCCATCTCCCGGAATCCGTTGAGTGCATACCTTGTAATCTCCCACAGGTGGCTGATTCTCTCAGGTTCACTCATCATTATGTCCATGGCAGCAATGACCGATGCGGCGGAGGCCGGCGTCATGCTTGCACTGAAAATAAGTGACCGTGAATTATGTTTAAGGTAGTTTATTGTATCCTTATCTGAAGCGATGAATCCTCCCAGGGAGGCAAGCGACTTTGAGAAGGTACCCATTATCAGGTCAACGCTGTCTGTCAGGCCGAAGTGCGAGGCCGTACCCCTTCCGCCAATTCCCAGAACCCCTGTAGCATGTGCATCATCAATCATGATGGAGGCGTCATATTTTTCAGCCAGTTGAACCATCTCAGGCAACCTGACTATGTCACCCTCCATGGAAAAAATCCCGTCTGCAACAATAAGCTTGATGCTGTCATGGGTACATTGTCTCAGTTTTTTCTCCAGGCTGGCCATGTCATTGTGGCCATATTTCATCACCTTTGAGAATGACAACCTGCTCCCTTCAATGATGGAAGCATGGTCAAGCTCATCAAGAAGAATGTAGTCTCGTCTGCCTGTCAGGCATGATACCACGCCAAGGTTAACCTGGAAACCGGTGCTGTAGCAGAGGGCGGCATCCTTCCCGGTCATACGGGCAATCCGATCCTCAAGCTCGACATGGATGTCAAGGGTTCCGTTCAGAAACCTTGAGCCGGCACAGCCTGTACCGTATTTGTCAACAGCCTGCCTGGCTGCCTCCTTTATTTTCGGATGATTGGTCAGCCCGAGATAACTGTTTGAACCGAACATCATCACCTTTCTGCCATTGATTGTAACAACAGTGTCCTGATCTGATTCAATGGTCCTGAAATAAGGATAGATGCCAGCCTGCATCGCCTTCTGGGGCAGGTCATAGCCTGAGAAGGCCTTCCGGAGTTTTTTCATGATGCTGTCAGTTGTGGCAACATTGCGAATATAGGTAATTGTTTAAATCCACGGTATGGCTGTAAGAATAAGTGGCTATACACGCAGGAAGAATACCATTTTATGCTTATTTATCACTCACGAAATGTCCGCATATTTGCATCCGTCATCGCAGAATTATAATAATCAAGCTTCTGCATGGGATAAAACATATAGTTATGACAGAGAACAAGAAAGCTGGTGCTTTAAGCAAGCTGAAAATAGGCCAGGACTGGGCTTCGGTGGTTACGGGTTTCGTTCTGATTCTTTTTGTTGTGCTAACCGGTTATGCCATCAGCACTCCCTCCTTCGGAGGCAAAGCGGGATGGGATGCCAATCATGACTTCTCGGGTATGTTTGGCGCCGCATCGCTTTGGACATCTTCGCTTTACACATTCCTGATCTTCGGCCTGACAGCTCTTCTGGGGCTATTTTTCAGCGGAGACAAACTGAAGAAGTTTATTACCGGATTTATTGCCATCTTCCTGCTTGTACTCCTGGCTCAGTTTGTTTCGTCTTATGCCGGGTTCAAGAATCTTGGACTGGAAACAGTGCTGTTCTCCCTCGTAATAGGACTCCTGCTTGGTAATTTCGTCAGGCTTCCGGAGTGGCTCCGTTCGGGGGTACAGACCGAACTGTATGTCAAAATAGGTCTTGTGCTCCTTGGCGCCACCATTCTCTTCAAGGATATACTTTCAGCCGGCTCCTTCGGACTGATCCAGGCTGTTATAGTCGTAAGCGTGGTTTGGTACTTTTCGTTCTGGATCTCCCGTAAGATGAAGATTGACGATGAGTTCTCAACAATGCTGGCAAGTGCGGTATCAATATGCGGCGTCTCTGCAGCAATAGCTACGGCGGGTGCCATCAACGGTGACAAGAAGAAACTTTCGTTCATCATCTCCCTGGTACTTATCATTGCCATTCCGATGATGATATTCCTTCCAATAATTGCCAAATGGATTGGACTGTCAGATATAGTAACCGGTGCATGGCTCGGAGGCACCATTGATACCACGGGGGCCGTTGTTGCGGCAGGAACCATAGCCGGGGAGGAAGGCCTCAAGTACGCCACCATTGTGAAATTCTCCCAGAACGTGCTCCTGGGCCTGGCAGCCTTTGCCATATCTATCTTCTGGGCATACAGGAGCAGGGGCGCAAATGAGAAAGGGCAGCATGTGCCTGCAAGAATTATCTGGGACCGTTTCCCGAAGTTTGTCCTGGGTTTTATCCTTGCTTCAGTGGCCTTCTCATTCATCCTCAGTCCTGAAACGGCACAGGCCTCCGGGAAAGTCATCAAATCATTCAGTACCTTCTGGTTCAACCTGGCATTTATAAGCATAGGACTTGAAACACGTTTCGCCGATTTCAGGCATATGGAAAGCAA
>CAYYEH010000155.1:0-4341 GCA_964470815.1 uncultured Rikenella sp. | reverse complement strand
CTTGACCTGCAGGCGCAATGCTTCCTCCTCCCATTTTGCAGCCATTTCCTTCACTTTCTCAGGGTGCTTTGCAGCCAGGTTCACTGTTTCTGAAGGATCCTTCTCCAGGTCATAGAGTTCCCATGCGTTTTCATCTTCAGGGGTGAACTGCATCGGGGTGACAACCTTTGAAACCAGTTTCCAGTTGCCCATTCGTATTGCCCTGTTTCCTTCGTGTTCCCAGAAGAGGAATTCGCGGTTAATCCTTTTTCCCTCAAAGACGGGGAGCAGGCTCAGACCCTCGGGTGCGATGGTATTTGTGCCGTTGAATTCGTCAGGGTATTTCACCCCTGCCAGCTCAAGGCAGGTTGGCAATATGTCAATGAGATGCCCGGGTTCATCTATGATGGCCCCGTTGCGTGTTATGCCTTCAGGCCAGTGCACAATTAGGGGAGTGGTAATTCCTCCTTCATGCACCATTGATTTGTAGTACCTCAGCGGGGTATTGCTGGCATTGGCCCACTCTTCGCCATATGCCACCCATGTGTCTGCCGGACCGGCCATCACTCCCCGGCCGCTCCGGATGAACCGTCCGTCACGGGTATATTCAGGCTTCCTTACAGTCAGCACCTCGTCAGCAGGACGGGGTTTCAGCACCTTTTGCTCATCGGTGAGCGGTACCGTCATCCTGTTTGTCAGCACCGGTTCGGCGCATGCGCCGTTATCCTGCATATATAATATAATAGTGTTGTCAAGCTCTCCCTTTTCTTCCAGTGCTTTGATGATCCTGCCTATTCCCTGGTCCATGATATCGATCATAGCGGCATAGGTCTCCATGCGGCGTGACTGCCACTCTTTCATTGTCTCATCCTCCCATGCGGGGATAGTCTCCGTCCTTTCAGAGAGGCGGTGGTTTTCGGTGATCACTCCCAGTTGCTTCTGCCTTATGAACCGCCGTGCCCTGAGTGAATCCCAGCCGATGTCATATACGCCGTCATACTTTGCAATTGCCTCTTCCGGTGCATGGAGAGGCCAGTGAGCTGCATAATAGGCCACATAGAAGAAGAAAGGCTTGTCTGCAGGGTGTTCCTTTATGAATTTGACGGTTGTGTCACTGATGGCATCAGTGTAATAGAAACCGTCACCGGGAGTGATATACCTGTTGCCGCTGAGGAGAGTA
The DNA here is from genome assembly GCA_964470815.1 of uncultured Rikenella sp. Taxonomy (GTDB): domain Bacteria; phylum Bacteroidota; class Bacteroidia; order Bacteroidales; family VadinHA17; genus SR-FBR-E99. Next base: position 3,182 of record CAYYEH010000155.1, on the reverse strand, counting down.
AACGGATCCCAGTAGCTGCATGATCCGCTCAGGTGGCCGAAGAAACGGTCAAAGCCTCGCTGCAGCGGCCAGTTGGTGGTGTCCCTGTTCTGCCCCACCGGCAGTTCTGATGCATTCATGCCATAAAGGTGCCACTTGCCTGTCATGTAGGTGGAATAACCGGCCTGCCTGAGTACCTCGGCAATGGTTGCGCTGTTTTTGTTCAGGTCATCAAGATAGCCCGGTTCATCCCACAAGGGACGGGTGGCAAGATGGCCCATGGCAGCCTGGTGGGGATAGAGGCCGGTAAGCAGTGAAGCACGGCTGGGACTGCAGCGGGCGGTGTTGTAAAAATGTGTGAAGCGAATGCCCCCTGCAGCCAGCCGGTCAAGGTTGGGAGTGCGTATCTCCGAACCATAGGCTCCTATATCTGAATAACCTATATCATCGGCAAGTATTACTATGATGTTAGGCTTCTTTGCCTCAGCAGTTCCTCTGCCGGAAGAACATGCAGTCATTACCATGAGCAGAGATGCCGCTGAGAGAAGCATCATTATTCCGTCCGGACTGACCCTGGTACCTGGTACTTGCTTTTTCATGGTTCGGTTGTTGTATCTGGTTTATGCTATTCCATTACATAGCCTCTGGCCATTGCGGTGTATTCTTCCACCTGCTGACGGACCCACTCCCTGTCTTTGCCCAGCTCAGCAGCCATTATCTCCGCCACCTTTGGTGCGATGGATATTGATTTCCTGGCATCAAGATACAGGACCCTGACCCTGCGTGCCAGAACATCGTCAACGGTGCGGGCCATTTCCTTCCGGACTGCCCAGATGACCTCACCCGCGGTAAAGTCGGAGCCTGCCTCCAGTTTCTCTGCCCATTTCGGGTTCTCCTTCTGCATCTTCAGTATTTCCGGGAGGTCACTTCCGTAGATGTACAGTCTGTTGTTGTGGTCAGGATTCTCAAAGTAGCCATGTATCTTGAGATCCTTCGTACGGCATTGTCTGAACGGCAGTTTCTTTGCCTTTATGCCGGCATTTACCGTGTCTTCAGCCATCCTGCGGTATGTGGTCCATTTTCCCCCGGTGATGGTTATCAGTCCTGACGGAGATACCAGCAGTTTATGGCTCCGGGATATCTCCTTGGTCTTCTCCCCGTTGCTCTCGTGCTTTGGCGCTGCAAGAGGCCTCAGCCCTGCGAAGACACAAAGCACATCACTGCGCTGAGGCTTCTTCTCAAGATACCTTCCGGCGGTCTCAAGGATGAAGTCGACCTCTTCATCCAGGGCTTTGGGCTCAAGAACAAACTCTTTCACCGGGATATCGGTGGTGCCCAGTATCACCCTGTTGTGCCAGGGCACACCGAACATAACCCTCCCGTCACTGGTCTTGGGTATCATGATGGCGTCATCGCCTCCCAGGAAGCTTTTGTCAACGACGAGATGCACTCCCTGGCTGGGCCTCACCAGCGGTTTCTCCTCGGGATTGTCCAACTTTATTATGCTGTCGACGAAAATACCTGTGGCATTGATAATGCACTTTCCTTCAGCGGTGAAATGCGTACCGTCAATTTCATCCCTTGCTACCACGCCTGATACCTGTCCGTCAGAACTCTTCAGAAGCTGGATCACCTTTGCATAATTGACAACCGAGGCTCCCTTTTCAATGGCAGTCTGCATCAGGTTGATGGCAAGACGCGAGTCATCGAACTGACCGTCATGATAGACTACTCCTCCCCGCAGGTTCGTGCGTACTATCTGAGGGATGGACCTGATAACGTGGCTTCGGCTCATGGGCAGCGAGCGCCCCAGGCTCATCCTGCCGGAGAGAAGATCATACAAGGTAAGCCCAAGAGTATAAAATGGCTTCTCCCACCATTTGTAGTTGCCGATGATGAACCGCTGGTTTTTGACCAGGTGAGGTGCATTCCTGCGCAGGTAACCCCTCTCACGAAGCGCCTCCCTCACCAGCGCGACATCACCCTTCTGCAGGTATCGAACCCCGCCGTGAACAAGCTTAGTGCTGCGGGCCGAGGTGGCCTTGGCAAAATCAGACTGCTCAAGCAACAGCGTGCTGAAACCCCTGGCTGCGGCATCAACTGCTATACCCAGCCCTGTTGCACCGCCTCCTATTATAATAAAGTCCCACTGCTGCTTCGCATCTTTCAAATTCTTTAAAAAATCTTCTCGTTCCAATGGTATATCGTCTTAATTATGATAATTGTCAGAAAAACGAGGTAAAAATAGGAGAAGCTTTTCTTAAATCAAAACAAAATAGAAAGAAAAAGTAATTAAACGTAATAATTTAACATTTTTCCGGTTAAACTTATTGTTTTGTCAGACTTTTGTTTTTAACTTTGACAGGAAATTAAAAAAACCGGTCTGCGGTCAGTAAATATGAGAAATATAGCACAGCGTCACAAGATTATACTTGCTGAACTGGAAAAGGAAGGTTATGTACGGGTGCATGACCTTAGCTTACGATTGGGAGTTTCTGAAGTTACGATTCGAAAGGATTTGAAAGATCTTGAGGAGAGGCGGATGCTGATCCGTAACCATGGAAGCGCCGGGCCGGTAAGCTCGCTGACCATTGACCGCCATATTGACGAAAAGGAGAAGGTCCAGGTAGGAGAGAAGACCAGGATTGCCGAAGCTGCAAACAGGTTGATTGAAAAGAATGACCGGATTATTATTGCCTCCGGCACAACTGTCCTGGCCTTTGCCCAGCATATTAACATCACCGAGCCGATAACCGTTATAACTCCGTCGGTTAAGGTTTCCCTGATCCTCAGTTACAAGCCAAATATTGATATAATTCAGCTGGGAGGTTCATTGAGAAAGAGTTCTGCTTCTGTTATCGGTCCATATGCGGAAAGCCTCCTGACCGAAATGATGTGCAACAAGCTCTTCATCGGCATTGACGGCCTTGATCTTGACCACGGCCTGACCACCAGCAACATTGCCGAAGCACACCTGAACCAGTATATGATCAGGGCGGCACAGGAGGTGATAGTGCTGGCTGACTCCACCAAGTTCGGTAAACGGGGATTCGGAAAGATTTGCAACCTCAACCAGGTGCACCATATCATCACTGACCGCGATGCACCTGGCAACTACATTCAGGTCATCCGGGAAAAAGGTATTGAAGTGACTCTGGTGTGAGGAAAGTCGGCAGTAACAGTCGGCAGTACCAGTTGGCAGT
>CAYYEH010000154.1:0-4345 GCA_964470815.1 uncultured Rikenella sp. | reverse complement strand
TGACTTCATTCACTCCTATAAGATATTGCTTTTCACCAGGATCAATAAAATCATTGTCAGGATCAAAATCGAGCAGCCGGTATCTTATCCCTTCCTCCCTGCCCTTTAAGGTGATGTTCTGCGGCGGACGGGCTGCTGCCGGGTCAAGTGACCATAAATCATATTTGTCAGAGACCAGGAATGCCCTGTCATCCTTAATCCATCCGGCAGCAGGGTATGACCCCGGCAGGTCCGGCACATCATTGAGTTCATCCCAGACCCTGAGCGTTGAGGGGCTGGTCAGTCTTGCCTCCTTCGCAGCATTGACATCGTAAGCATACCATGAACTGTCAGCTTCCTGGTACCAGTAAAGGTACTTTCCTGCAGGCGAAAACCGGGTCCTTGCCCTCAGGTTCTCCTTAAACTTTACAGCTTCACCTGTCATGATATCCACAATCCACATATCATTGCCTGCACTGCCCCTCCACATCGACTCCAGGTCATATGGAAGTGACGACATACCCACTGCTTTCCGTCCGTCACCCTTGTCGGGAATCATTATATCAGGCATCTCTGCTGTTGCCAGTTGCACAACTTTGCCGCGGTCTGCATGACAGACCGCCATGTACGTTTTCTTCAGATCACGTGATTTCCTTGCAACCTGTGCTGACTGAAGTATCCCTTCCGACCAGTGCCATACATCAACCACGGCACGTTCCTCGTCAAGCACTGTAGTGTCCTTAAGCTTGTACGCAGGCGAGGTCCCGAAGAAGAGCCGCGGGGAATTCTCGGCAAACATCAGCTTTGCATTCTCATTGATAATCCACCCTTCTGGGATGCCTGCAGTACCCTGCGAGGCAGCCACGGAAGCAATCCCCTTTCCGTTCCAGGAACATAGTGAATAAGTGTTTCCTGCTTTGTCCTTTTCATCAAAGGAGAGAATAAATGCAGCTCTCTCCCCTTTCTTGTCCATGGTCAGCTGACGGTATCTTGCCTTGCCGGTGTAGATAGGGATTCTCTCCCCTTTGGGCAGGTCAATTATCACAACTCCTGGTTCAGTCCCGTTGTCGTCACCCGTTGTGGAATACATAAGCTTCTCTGCTTCAGCTGCAAAAAGATAGTCGGTCACGAACATCACACTGTCTGTCTTTCCGCTTTCAAGATCTCTGATATAGAGGGTATATCCGTTGTCCGCCGACTGATTTTTTGTTTTTTTAGACTTATCCTCTTTCCCGGCGCCGGAAGGAGCAGCAGACTTCTGCCCCTTACCTTCCGCAGTACCGGAAGGCTCAGCAGATTTTCCCGACTTACCTTCCGCTGTGCCGGAGGCAACAAGGGGTTTTTCTCCTATCCCTGCTGCGGAATCTGCCGGTGCTGCCGGTTTGGCCTTGCCCGGCTCGGTCTGCCACGCAATCCACCCTGACCATTTTGAAGGCACCTTGTATGACCTAAGCCTCGTCACGGTATCCGTCACACCCGTAGTTACATTGTAGATACCCAGCTTATCCAAAGGCATATCTTCTTTTTTTGTCTTTTTCAGCTTGAGTTGCCTGACTTCCCCGTCCGGCGCCTTTATGGTGAAAAAGAAAAACCTTGAATCGGAAGAGACAGCCGCACCTGTGGCACAGTTGAAGGTGGCCTTCAGGTCACCGTTTCCGTTGTATAATGTTATTACCGGGTCTCCCTGTGACGGTTCGGTTTTGAAGGCTATGAGTGATCCGTCATCGGATATGAGACGTTCGGTAATACGCTTCCATGTCACCAGGTCATCTATGGTCATTGCCTTCTTCTCCTGCGCGGCGGCCTGAAGGGATATAACTATAACAAGTATCAGGTAGACAGCTCTTTTCATTTACTGGTTCAGTTTGATTAATATTTCTAAAAATAGCATTTAATCAGTATCGAAAAAATGTTCTGCAGGCATCACGGCGGAATAACCGCTTCACCTTGCCCGGCAGTGGCCGGAATATTTCTTGCTATTTTTTTATATCTTGAGGCATAATTTCACCGGCAACCGTAAAGGACTCTGTGGCGGGTTGGCTGAACCGGCCTCAGGAAACCTTGATGTTAAATCACTTGAAAACAAAGAAATATGGCATTGGGAAAAAGGATATTAATTATTCTCGCATTGGCGGCAATTTCATTGATTGCCCCCTCGCAGGACAAAGTGGTGACAGGAATTGTAAAAGATAACCGTGATGTGCCAATCGTGGGTGCAAGAGTGTGCCAGGTGAACAGCACAAACTGCACGGTGGCTGATATGAACGGAATCTTCCACCTGCTGATGGAATCCGACAACGAAATGAACCTCAATATCACATGCCTGGGATTTAACCCGGCAGAAGCGGCAATCAGTGATACAACAACCTTCCCTGTCACCATCAACCTTACACCGATGTATTTCCCTGAGGAGACCTTCTCGTATGACTTCAGGGATCATACCAACCCTGACATAATTGCACGATCAGCCTTCAGTCTTGATATCCTGATGAGTGACTTCTCGGAGTTCGAAACTCTTCTCGGCTCATTTAACACCAATGCCATGGATTACTTCGCAGTGACCGGCCCGGAACTCGGAGCCTCCTTTCCCCGTTTCTATGCGGGATTAGGACTGGGGATGGGATACAGATACAAGGACGACATTGACACTGTGGTGGTTGATCTCAACAACACCCAGTTCAAACTCAGCCTGGGCTATGATTTAATAAGTTCTCACAGGATCAGGATGACACCCATGATCTCCCTCCGTTGGCTGAAATACAGGCTTCGCAACTATTCGTCCGAAAGAAAGGTTCCGCTGCAAAATTACCTGCAGGAGAAGGAGACCGACCTGCGGTTTAACCAGACTGCAGCTGTCATAGGGCTGAACCTTGAGTACCTAATGTACTCGGGAAATGCAGGGGTCAGTGATTACTGGTCAGTTGGCATCTTCGGCGGATACGCGGTGAAACTGAATAGGAAACCGTGGATCTGGTCAGACGGAAACCGCATAACAACCAATAATGCAATCAGACTTGATCCCTTTACAGCCGGGATAAGTGTTTCGTTCTACAGCCATTGACCAACGGTTTTCTTTATTAAGTTTGGCGCTTGACAAAAAGGTGTTTTTAACCAATATTCATAATCGCAACAATGAAATACAGGTCGCTCGGAAAAACAGGATTTGAAGTCTCTGAAATATCCCTTGGAACATGGCAGGTAGGTGGCAAATGGGGATCGAAATTCGATCATAACCTGGCTGACTCCATAATTCGTGAAGCAATTGACAGCGGTGTCAACTTCATTGACACTGCAGACGTATATTCCGACGGAGAAAGTGAAAGAGCCGTCGGCAAGGCAGTGAGAGAATCGGGTGCAAAGGTCCGCATTGCAACCAAATGCGGAAGGCAGATCAGCCCGCATGTAAACAAGGGTTATACCCCTGCTGTGCTCAGGGGTTATGTCGAAGATTCACTTAAACGGATAGGGACTGAATGCCTGGACCTGATACAACTGCACTGCCCTCCCACCGAGGTTTATTACCGGCCGGAAATATTCGGTGAGTTTGAGAAGCTGAAGGAGGAAGGCAAAATACTCAATCTTGGCGTCAGTGTGGAGAAGGTCGAAGAGGCAGTCAAAGCGGCAGAGTTTGACAATGTCACTACCGTTCAGATAATTTACAATATCTTCCGCCAGCGCCCGCATGAACGATTCTTCTCAATGGCAATGGAGAAGAACATCGGACTTATAATACGTGTTCCGCTGGCCAGCGGACTCCTCTCCGGAAAGTTCGCCCCCGACACCCGGTTTGCTCCCGGTGATCATCGATTCTTCAACCGTAACGGACTCATGTTCGACAAGGGTGAAACATTTTCGGGTGTTCCATATCAAACCGGCCTCAGGGCAGTGGCAAAACTGAGGGAGCTCTTCCCCGGCGATATACCCATGACCCATGTCGCCCTTAACTGGATACTCCTGAGAGAAGAGGTGAGCTGCATAATACCAGGTGCCTCATCACCTGACCAGGTGAAGTCAAACATTGGAGCATTGTCATTCCCCGGCATCACCGAAGAACAGAAAATTTCCATCTCCCGCATTTATGAGGAGGAAGTAAAACCAATGGTCCACCAGCTCTGGTAGCCGGAAACACTTTCATAATATTTGCTCCAGATCCGGCGACGGCTCTGGTGAATTGCACTCCGCATCCGCCGACGGCTCTGGTGATTGCACTCCGCATCCGGCGACGGCTCTGGTGAATTGCACTCCGCATCCGGCGACGGCTCTGGTGAATTGCACTCCGGAAAATACGGAAGTCATATTGAATGGGTATCGGGCAATGGAAACATTTTAATAATATTTTCAATCCCTGAATGATTCCCTGTGGTGA
>CAYYEH010000153.1:0-4357 GCA_964470815.1 uncultured Rikenella sp. | reverse complement strand
TGCCCGCTTCCTCCTCAGGTTGACAATCCAAATTTAATCCTCAATCCTTAAAAAAACACCAACTGTTTTTGACCACATTACCTTAAAAATCACCAACTGTTTTTGACCACATTACCTTAAAAATCACCAACTGTTTTTGACCACATTACCAAGTATTTCTACTGATTCTGGCAGTAGATGGTCATTGCCAGATGGTCTACTATACGCCTTGCGAAATACATCTCCCTCATCGGGCCGGCCAGTGATTTCAGTATCTCCAGCGAAGGTCCCATCAGGTCGCTGAGCCTGGCCGTGGTACCGTCATTGAAAGTGAGCTCAATATCCCTGTTACGGCATACTGATCCCTCCGCACCATCCTTATCAGTGATGACAACTGCGGCGCTGTTCTGAAGGACCCCGGCAAGGTATACCTCTATGGAATCAACCCCGGAACTCCTGACTATCTGCACATCCCCTATCGTCAATATATATTTACGTTCAAATGTTCTGAACCCGCTGTGAATGAAATGGTTTTCTTCACCCAGGAGCAGGTCATCGCCCTCCGTGAGAGCCATGGAAGAGACAGAGGTGTCACCACTTGCGAATGCAACCTCAAAACTGTAATTATCGGTGAAGCTGTAGCGAGAGAAATAACTACGGCCGGTAAATGTTTCACCGGCTGAGGCAACTTCAAGCTTGCCTATATCTTCCCCCTCCAGGGTGAATCCGGCATACAGCCGGTAGTCAAACTTCCGGAGGAATGAATAGTAAAAGTGATACTCCGATGCGGTTACAGTGAAGTCGTTCGTGAATTCTGCCTCATCCGGATCAGGGTGAAAGAGATACCCGGGACGGACCACCAGTTTCTGTGGCATATTCATAATTAGTACATCACTGTCAGCAGTTTTTCCGAATTTCCAGAACGGCATTGAGAAGTGCCTGTAAACAAACGTGTCTGGCATGAATTCATATACCCCTGAAATCATCTCAAGGTTGATGCTGTCACTGAAACCGTCACCTGACTTGGTCATGTCAGAAATGGTCATCAGTTCGTATCCTTTTGTTGCCGAGATAACGTTTACGGCTTTGCTTATCCTGTCGATGCCTTCATCAAGGGATTGTTTAACGGAAGGAACATTCTCCGTACCGGAACACTGCCACATGAGCAACCCGGTTAAAAGTGCAAGAGGTAAAGGATTCTTCTTCATTTTACCGGCCATTTTATAGTTATACAACAAATTTACATAATAAACCAGATTAACGGAAAAAAAAGACAAATACACCGGCTGTGACAAGTCTCGGCCAGGTTTGGGTTGCCGAAGGTTCATTGATGCAAATTATACAAATGGATTATGAAGATATGATGAAGAAAGGGGGTAGCAGGATTCTGAAGAGAAACCGGAAAATTAATAAATTTGAAGACCACAAAGGCGAGAAATGATTATTGAACAAACCACCTTCAGGATTAACCGGCGTCTGGTTATATCCCTTATCCTAGTGCTGACCATGTCAGCCGTAAGCCTTTTTTCCCAGGATAATAATCAAAAAAACGGAGCTGCCGGCCCCGCTTCGGGATCTCAGGTTGCCGCCGGTCTTGCTCCGGAATCTCCGGTTGCTGCCGGCCCGGCAGCGGGATCACTGGTTATAGCCGGAGGGGGTAGGCTTTCGGACACGATAATTGAACGTTTCATTGATCTGGCCGGAGGGGCTGAGTCACGGATTGTTTATGTCCCGACCGCGGACGGGGTGGGGAGTTACAATGACACTGCCGTTGAATTCCTGAGGTCACGGGGTGCAATGAATGTCGTTATACTGCATACCGGCAGCAGAGATACGGCAAACAGTGAAGTATTCACCAGGCCGCTTGAAGAAGCAACCGGGGTGTGGTTTGGCGGCGGAAGGCAATGGAGGCTGGTTGACTCATACATTGGCACAAGGACGGAAGAGATGTTCCGAAGGGTGTTGGAGCGTGGCGGCGTCATCGGAGGATCATCAGCCGGAGCAACCATACAGGGCTCGTTCCTCGTCAGGGGTGACACAAAAAACAACCAGATCATGATGGGTGATCACCAGAAAGGGTTCGGATACATAAGCAACACAGCCATAGACCAGCATGTGCTGGCGCGCAACAGGCAGTTTGACATGTATGAGGTAATAAGGGCACATCCCGGGCTACTGGGGATAAGCATTGACGAAAACACTGCCGCCATCGTACAGGGTGATACGCTGGATGTGCTGGGTGCATCATATATACTTATTTATGACGGAACATTCTGGTCACGCGAGGGGAGTGAACTTAAAACCCTGCCAGGAAAGGAATCACTTTTCTACATGATCCGCCAGGGGGACAGGTATGACCTGCGTCAACGGAGAGTCATTGATTGACAGTCTTCACCCGAACCATCCGTTTCAATGATTCATGGTGCTGTTACGCCGGCATTCCTCATTATGCATCGTTCTGCCGGATAAATATATCATGCTTGGAGAGAGCCTCCTGCAGCGCCGGCCACCTGACTGTGGAAGTTTAACCTGATACCGGCTGCCAATTGCAGAAAAGGGTTTCACTTTAAGTCATTTGTGTTAAATTTATTCTCTCATTTAACTCATTTTTTCATGAAGAAGATACTTTCACTCTCGCTGATGCTGATGGTCTGCATCGCATCAATGTCGCAGCCACTTAAGTCTGAAGAAATTGACAAGCTTGTCACCCGCACGCTGGAGACATTCAATGTTCCAGGCATCGCCGTTGCCGTGATAAAGGATGACCTGGTAGTCCACATGAAGGGTTACGGCGTCCGTTCCATTGCCACCGGGCATAAGACCGATGAGAATACCCTGTTTGCCATTGCGTCAAATTCAAAGGCTTTTACTGCTGCAGCTCTCGGGATGCTGATTGATGAAGGAAAGCTGACATGGGAGACAAAAGTGATTGATATTATCCCGGAGTTCAGGCTTTACAACTCGTATGTGACTGAGGATTTCAACATAAAGGACCTGCTGACACACCGCAGCGGAATGGGACTCGGGGCGGGAGACCTGATGCTGTGGCCCGACTCTTCGACTTTTACAAAGGAGGAGATCATACACAATCTCAGGTATTTGAAGCAGGTATCATCATTCCGGACAAAGTACGATTATGACAACCTGCTTTACCTTGTGGCCGGTGAGGTGGTTGCGAGGGTTTCCGGACAGAGCTGGGAGGATTTTGTGGAAGAGAGAATCATGGAGCCTCTGGGAATGGAGAGATCATCAACATCGCTCAGGCGGGTTAAAGACAACTCCAATATAATTGATGCCCATGTACCGGTTGAGGGTAAGCTGCAGGTGATTCCTAAATACCAGAGTGACCTGCTCAACCCGGCTGGCGGCATCATCAGCAGCGTTGCAGACATGACTGCCTGGGTGATGATGCAGCTCAACAGGGGAAAATACGGTGAGGGGCTCGGCAAACAGCTGATCTCAGAGAGGGTTCACCGAGAGATGTGGACACCTCAGACCATCATTCCCGTCAGGTCACCCGGGCCGTATAAAATCCATTTTTCAGCATATGGTCTCGGATGGGGACTCACTGACGTAGCCGGCTATCTTCAGGCATCACATACAGGGGGCCTGGGAGGTATGGTCACCCAGGTTACCCTTATCCCGGAACTGAAACTGGGAATAATCGTGTTCACCAACCAGCAGGAAGGAGCAGCCTTCACGGCAATTACAAATACCATTAAGGACGGTTATCTGGGCGTCAGGGGAGGTGACTGGATCAAGACCCTGAGTGAGAATGTGGAACGAAACCGTGCTGAGGCAAAGAAGATTACTGATGAGGTGTGGGCAAAGGTTGAGGCTCAGCGTTCAAAAACAGGAAAAACTGCGGATCATTCTGTATACACAGGAACCTATACTGACAGTTGGTTTGGTGATATTATAATTGACGATGAGGATGGCCGTCTCCGCTTCAGGTCGGTCAGGTCGCCGCTGCTTAAAGGCGACATGCTGTATTACACCGGGAATACTTACATCGTGAAATGGGATGACAGGTCGATGGATGCCGATGCATATGTTGTTTTTACCCTTGACCGGGAAGGAAAGGCGGAGGCTTTCACGATGGATGCGATCTCGCCGCTGACCGACTTCAGCTATGATTTTCATGATCTCAGTCCCAAAAGGAAGGAAACCAGATGAAGCCGCCGGTAACAGTTATCATGCTTCTGGCGTTGTGCCTTGTATCGCAGGGTCAGGGAATTACTGCTGATGACTGGCGGCAATTGGCGCCTGAAGATGACGATGTAATAACCGTATCATTTCCACTCCTGAGTCAGTCTCTAACCGGGCGGAGCCAGGATCAGACGGTATCCCGGCGGAGCCAGTGTCAGACGATATCCCG
>CAYYEH010000152.1:2135-4470 GCA_964470815.1 uncultured Rikenella sp. | reverse complement strand
TGGCCGCGGTTATACTTTATTTTGTGGCACAGAAGTTCAGGGTGATAGAGGATCCCCGTATTGACACGGTGAATGAGGCTCTTCCCGGTGCCAATTGCGGAGGATGCGGTTATACCGGTTGTCGTGCTTTTGCGGAAACGCTTGTAAAATCAGAATCCTTTGAAGGGTTAAATTGTCCCGTTGGCGGTGCAGATACTATGGCAAAGGTAGCCTTGATACTTGATCGTCAGCCTGTTGCTGTGGAACCGCAGGTAGCGGTGGTGCGATGTAACGGCACTCCGGACAATGCGGCCCGCACATCGTTCTATGACGGCGCTGTCAGTTGCAGAGTGGCTCATGCACTTTATGGCGGCCAGACTGCCTGCCAGTACGGGTGCCTGGGGTGTGGCGACTGCGTCGAAGCCTGTAAGTTTGATGCGATGTACATGGACCCGGTGACAGAGCTCCCGGTGATCATCGATGAGAAGTGTGTAGCCTGCGGCGCCTGCGTGAAGGCATGTCCCCGCAACATCATTGAGCTCCGCAAGCGCAACAAGAAAGACCGTAAGATATTCATTTCATGTGTCAACAAGGACAAGGGCGGCCCGGCGCGTAAGGCATGCAAGGTAGCCTGTATTGGATGCGGCAAGTGTGTCAAAGTATGTCCATACGAGGCCATCACAATGGAAAACAACCTCGCCTTCATCGACTCGTACAAGTGCAAGCTCTGTCGCAAGTGCGAGCCTGAATGCCCCACTGATGCTATCCTGGAGATCGGTTTCCCGGTGAAGGAGGCGAAACCGGCTGAGCCGGCTGAAGCAGCAGCCAACTGATAGCCAGCCCGGACCCCGGTTAATATAAAAACAAGTATGAACTAATTGCAGGTGAGGCAGTAAACCGTCAAGATGGAAAACAGAAAGTTGACTGCAGAAGGTGCAGAATTTTGACAAATAAAGTGACAATTAGCCGGTAACTAAGCCTCCGGGGAAAAGAAAAAGAATAACCTGAAAAGACTATAAACGTGTTAAAGACATTTCCCAAGGGCGGGATCCATCCGCCAGAGAACAAGCTGACGGCTGACAGGCCGATAGTTACGCTTCCGGTGCCTCCGCAGGTGACTGTCCCGGTATCGCAGCATATTGGAGCGCCGGCGGTTCCGGAAGTTGAAAAGGGTACGGCTGTGAAGGCAGGGCAGGTCATTGCCAGGTCGAAAGGATTTGTCTCGGCCAATATCCATTCGCCGGTATCCGGCAAGATCAATAAGATCGACACGATGGTTGACTCCACCGGGTATAAGCAGACAGCGGTGGTGATTGACGTCGAAGGCGACGAGTGGATTGAAACTGTTGACCGCAGGCCTGACCTGGTGAGGGATATTACCCTTTCGCGTGAGCAGATCATTGAACGCTGCCAGCTGAATGGTCTTGTTGGAATGGGAGGTGCCACCTTCCCAACGCACATCAAGCTTTCCGTGCCGGCTGGCAAAAAGTGTGACCTGCTGATAATCAATGGAGTGGAATGCGAACCATATCTTACTTCTGACCATAGGCTGATGCTCGAGAAGGGTCATGAGGTTCTTACAGGGACGATGATAATAATGAAAGCCCTTGGCGTTGAAAATTCCGTGATAGGTATTGAAGCCAACAAGCCGGATGCCATAAGCCAACTGACAGAACTTGTCCGCGACTACAAGGGAATCACCGTTCAGCCTCTGATGGTCAAATACCCGCAAGGTGGTGAGAAGCAGCTCATCAAGGCGTGTACCGGCCGCGAGGTCCCGTCAGGCGGGCTTCCCGTTGATGTGGGCGTTGTTGTGCAGAATGTAGGTACCGCCTTTGCTGTATATGAGGCAGTGCAGAAGAACAAGCCTCTCGTGGAGCGGATTGTGACTGTCACCGGCAAATCGGTTAAGAATCCCGGCAACTTCCTGGTTCGCATCGGGACCCCTGTCACTGCACTCATTGAGGCTGCAGGTGGCATGCCTGATGACACCGGCAAGGTTGTCAACGGCGGGCCGATGATGGGTAAGGCGCTGGCTATGACTGATGTACCTGTTACAAAGGGTACCTCAGGTATCATCCTCTTTCCTTCGGATATCTCGAAGCGTGCCGAGGTTCTGCCCTGCATCAGGTGCGGGAAGTGTTCTTCGGCATGTGCCATGGGGCTTGAGCCCTGGCTGATATCAGTCCTGGCGCAGAAAGGGATGTTTGAAAAGGCAGAGCAGGAGAAGATCACCGACTGTATGGAGTGTGGGGCATGTGCATACACCTGTCCGGCGAAGAGGCCTCTGCTAGACTACATCAGGCTTGGCAAGACCACAGTCATCAGGATGGCCCGTGAACGTGTTACGAAATAG
>CAYYEH010000152.1:0-2035 GCA_964470815.1 uncultured Rikenella sp. | reverse complement strand
ATCCAGAAGTTCATACTTAAGACGAAGCCATCGGTATCAGACGGATCGGCGGTTGTGACCGGACTTCTCCTGGCCTTCAACGTGCCTTCAAACCTGCCGGTTTTTATTATCATCATCGGAGCCATAATCTCGATAGGTGTTGCAAAAATGACCTTCGGCGGACTGGGAAGCAATCCGTTTAACCCGGCGCTGGTAGGGAGGGTTTTCCTGCTTATCTCCTTCCCGGTGCAGATGACGAGCTGGCCTGTGCCTTCCGGATTTAAGACCGGGTATCTCGATGCGGTAACAGGTGCCACTCCTCTGGGAATAATGAGCGAGGGTATCAAAAACGGCGAGGCCGTGGCTGCCCTGATGGAGAAGGTACCCTCGCACATGCAGCTCTTCTACGGGTACATGGGAGGCTCGATGGGCGAGATTGCTGCTGTGGCGCTCCTCCTTGGCGGGATTTATATGATTATCAGGAAGATCATCACATGGCACATTCCTGTCACAATACTGCTGACGGTAGCGGTTTTCACCGGCATCCTGTGGGCAGTTGATCCCACGAAATATGCCGATCCCCTCTTCCATCTCCTGACCGGAGGAATTATGCTGGGCGCGATATTCATGGCTACGGACTATGTCACTTCACCAATGACGGCAAAAGGGATGATAATATACGGTATCGGAATCGGGGTGATCACGGTCCTGATCAGGACATGGGGAGCATATCCCGAGGGCGTTTCTTTCGCCATACTGATCATGAACGCCTTTGTACCGCTGCTCAATATGTACATCAAACCAAAGAGGTTCGGAAAGGAGGTGAAGCATGGCTAAGATGGAATCAACACTGAGGAACATGATTCTCTCGCTGACGCTGATATCAGTGGGAGCCTCTGCTGCACTGGGATTTGTATATGAGATGACGAAGGATCCGATAGCCGTCACCATGCTGAACAAGAAACTCGACGCCATCAAGCAGGTTGTGCCGGAGTTCACCAATAACCCGAATGATGAGA
The DNA here is from genome assembly GCA_964470815.1 of uncultured Rikenella sp. Lineage (GTDB taxonomy): Bacteria > Bacteroidota > Bacteroidia > Bacteroidales > VadinHA17 > SR-FBR-E99. Next base: position 1,037 of record CAYYEH010000152.1, on the reverse strand, counting down.
TGTTCATGCTGCCTACCGGCGAAGGCGATTCGCTGGAGGTTTACCCCGCGAAGAAGGGCGAGGAGATCGTTGGATACGCCATAAAGTCATACACAAATGACGGTTTCAGCGGATATATCGGTTTCATGGTGGGATTTACCCCTGACGGAGCCATTTACAATGTCAACATCCTGGAGCACAAGGAGACGCCGGGACTCGGGACGAAGATGGTTCCCGACGGCACCCCGGAAAAACCCGAGTTCAAGGACCAGTTCAAGGGAAAGAATCCTGCCGAATTCCCGCTTAAGGTGAAGAAGGATGGCGGTCCGGTCGATGCCATCACCGCAGCAACAATAACATCAAGAGCTTTCTGTGACGGAGTCCAGAGAGCGTATGACACATTTGAGAAAGGAGGTCTGAAATGAACCAGATGCAGAATTTTACGAAGGGATTTTTGAAGGAAAACCCGATCCTGGTGATGATACTCGGTGCCTGCCCTACCCTGGCTACCACATCATCGATGATCAACGGTATCGGGATGGGACTGGCAACAACATTTGTCCTCCTGGGTTCGAACACGGTTATTGCGATGATGAAGAATGTGATACCTGACAAGGTTCGCATCCCGGCATTTATTGTGGTTATCGCGACCTTCGTTACTATAGTTGACCTTGCGATGCAGGCATATGTTCCTTCGCTTTATGAGACCCTTGGCATCTTCATACCGCTTATTGTGGTAAACTGTATTGTTCTTGGCAGGGCCGAAGCATTTGCGAGCAAGAATACAGTATGGTCGTCAGTGGTTGACGGTGCCGGGATGGGTCTGGGATTCACCGCTGCACTGGGAGTTCTTGGTGCCATACGTGAGATTCTGGGTGGTGGTGCCATAGCAGGGTTCAAGTTCATTGAAGGAGACGGTATCCTGGTCTTCATACTTGCGCCCGGAGCGTTCATTGCGCTGGGGTATCTGATTGCAGTGGTTAACAAGGTCAACAAAGCATAGGGAGGAGAGTCATGGAATATATACTTCTGATAATATCCGCGATACTGGTCAACAA
>CAYYEH010000151.1:2564-4552 GCA_964470815.1 uncultured Rikenella sp. | reverse complement strand
CAGGTTGCGGTTCCGACATCACTGGCTGCCACACTCCCCATCTGTATTGTCGGATCTGTCGGGCACTACCGTAACAACAACATTGATGTCCGTATGGGTCTGCTTATGGCGGCCGCCGGTATAATGGGGGCCCTGGGGGGAGCAAGGTTTACCAGCCTCATTACACACAGACAACTGATCATCTGCTACGGATCCTATGCAATTCTGATAGCCCTGGCAATACTTGTCAGCAACCGCAAAAAGAAACTGGCTGAAGCCAATGGTATGGAGAAGCATGAAGACCCCGCATTCCTGAAGGTCAGCAAAGCAACCATTTTCGGATTTCTTGCCGGGATTATAACAGCAACATTCGGGACCACAGGTGCAACACCAGCACAGGCAGGGTTGTTTGCAATGGGCAAAAGCGTCAAGGTGGTGATAGGAACATCTTTGCTGGTGGTGCTGGCAAACAGTGCATCTGCCCTGGGAGCACATTTTCTGGTAGGTGAAATAGATCTGACCCTCGTTGGATTTCTGACTGCGGGTACAATCATCGGTGCCCTGGCAGGTCCCAGATTGCTTAAGGATGTGAAGCTGGAACGTATCGACGGCCCTGTCAGGGTATGGTATGCACTTGGAATGATCCTGTTCGGAATTGTGATGATTATCAGCACTTTTGATGTTATCTCCTACCTTGACAACATATGAAAACGATCTGGGTGATTTATTCGGTAATACTCCTCTACTACCTCCTTGGCACTATTGGTATTTATTTCATTAACAGGAGAAAAGAATCCAATGTCAGGCACAGGGCCTGGATAAAGCATATTACCTATTTCTTTGTCACCAGTTTCGTATTTTTCAGTATTGGCATAAATCCTGTGGTATTCAGGATCCTGACATTTCTGATCATAATTATCGGCTTCCTTGAACTGGTCAGGCTTTTCAGGGAATCAGGATTTGCCGGTAAAGGATTTTTCGGTATTTCAATCGTTATGATGGCTTTGCTTTCACTGGGCTTCATCCTGTTCAGCATGAAGGAAAAGGGATTGGTGCTTTTCGCCTTTCTGATCCTTTCCATCTTTGACGGATTCAGCCAGGTCTCAGGCCAGCTTTTCGGTAAAACAAAGCTGTTCCCGAAAATAAGCCCGAACAAGACAGTTGAAGGCCTTGTTGCCGGAGCACTGGTTGCCATCCTCAGCGGACCGGTATTCAAAAACATGATCCACGTTGATCCATTAAAGGCAATGGTGCTGGCCGCCGTGGTCGTTGTATTCGCTTTTGCAGGCGATGCATTGAAGTCTCTTTACAAGAGAAAGTACAACGTAAAGGACTTCGGTAACCTGATACCGGGACACGGAGGAGTGCTTGACAGGTTTGACAGCCTCATAGCAGGAGGGGCGGGTGTAACCCTGGCCGGACTTCTGATGGTCTTCTGACACAAAGACCTGCCCTTCCCGGCAAAGTTTTCCCGGAATCTTTTAAGGCTCCCGCCGGTGTCTGTCTCAGTTACTGAAATAATGCCTGCCTTCAGGGTTATAAATGATATTCAGGGCTCCGGGAAGAGCGGTTACTTCGAAATCCTTTGCGAAAAACAATTCACCATCAACGTGAAAGGGAACCTCAGAAGGAAATTCAAGTGACAGCTTTTCGGTTTTGTAATAGTGCACCCTCCTGTCATTTATATGGGTTCCCCGGGGAACCATAAGAAGGATCCGCAGGCGGTGGGGCAGCGATATCTCCTTTATGGCACAGACATCAAGCAGGCCGTCGTCCGCCAGTGCCTCAGGTGTCAGATAAAAACTTCCTGCAAACCTTCTGCCATTGGCTATGGTATTCATAAAACAATCGGTGGTAATGGTTTGTCCGTTGGTTATGACTACCATCCTTTTTTCCTTAAAGAAGAGCAGGGTCTTCAGGATATGCCAGATATACTTGCTCTTGCCTCCGGGTTTTACCTCGCCGGGTTCCGTATAGTTCTCCGCGGCTACCTGAGCATCGAAACCCAG
>CAYYEH010000151.1:0-2464 GCA_964470815.1 uncultured Rikenella sp. | reverse complement strand
TACCCTCTGTCAGCGTAGTATTGAGACAGCTCTGTGGCATGACCCCTTCTCTCCGTGAAAACCACCTCTGCCGGCAGATCATGCTTTTTGATCTTCTCCCTGATCTTGCCTTCAAGGCTCAGAGCATATCCGTTTCCGGCGATCGGATTTATGATAAAGACCCACTTGTTTGTCTGATCCATAGTTAATTGTCCGTTTAAATCAACCTGAAGAATTTCTTGTGTTCAATCGATTCATTGGTGGAAGTCCATCACAGTGTGGCCGGTTTACATTTAAGGTCAGTTCACGCTTAAAGATCTTTTCCCGGTCCGCACCTGTTATGTATGGTAATACAAGTGACAGGTTTGAGTTCTCAGTTTCAACCATCTCATCTGATGATTAGATTAACGGGGCTGTCAGTCCTTCTGATCAAAGTTAGCATTTGTTCGTATTTAAATCCGCTATTCTTCTGTTTTTCACTGGCAAGACAATGTCCTGACCTGTTAAAGCCGGTGCTCCTGATTGCTTCACACCAAAGTTACCTGCCCGCTCCGGCCTCTTGCAGATTGGTGTTATAGTTTGTACTATTTAAATTTCCGGTTTGATGTGGTCATGGCTTCCGGATTTTGCAAAGTTTCTGACGAACAGTTTGAAAATCAAGTAAGATCAGAATCCAAATCCCAGGTGTACACCTAAACTTATATGGTAATCTTCTATGTTATAGGCAAACTCAGCTACGGGGCCGATATGAAAAATTCCTATCTCAAATTCATACAGTGTTTCGAAGTGAAGCCCGAAATGAAGGCCTGATGCATGAATGTCCCTGAAGGTGATTCCCGGAGAGAAACTCAGGACAAGATGTTCAACAGGATTATATTGTATTATCACTCCGAATGTGTTGTGTTTATGTTCGTCGAAAATTCTTTCATAACCGACACCCATACCGAACCTGGTATCTTTAAAACTCCTGATATAATGGGCGTGCAAGCCATACGCAAATTCCTTTTCTTTTATTATGTAAACCGGAGAGTTTGCTATTCCTAACTCATTTTTATGATCATGAGAGTTAATATGATTATCAGGACTCTGTGCAAGATTTATTTGGGTGAATGCCAGAAGTATAAGGACATATGCAGCTTTCATTTTCTATACCGTGTAAGTGGATCTGTTTTGTATCGGGTCACAGGATTGTGAATAAAAAATTATACTCCACTAACGACAAAGCGGGTGTTCTGGTTCATTATAACAGGCTTTCCGCCAGGCAGTCAAAGGTGACCATGAAATATTTGACTTCACCTTTTTCCCGGTGTAACTTGCATCAGAATCTTTGGTTGACAGGTATTCCGATAATTACCAATCAGAAAAAATAATGCTATGAAAAAGCTGGCACTTTTAATTTCGGTTATGTTTCTGGTTCCCTTAACCATAAAATTATCAGCCCAACAATCCATTCAGGGCAATCCGAAAGAGTTGGTGGTTGCCTACGAGGTTGCGGGGATGAATGATGTAATTGTTAAGAAAGACATCCCCTACCTGAAATCCTCCGATTCTTCGCTGAAAATGGATGTTTATTATCCGCCGGACTTTGATTTCAGGATGAAAATTCCCGCTGTTGTTTTTGTTTTTGGCTATACAAATGAGGGACAGTTAAAAACGGCAAAACATCAGCTGAGAACATGGAGTCCAAACACTTCATGGTGTCGGATTGTAGCCGCATCGGGAATGGCTGCTATTGTATATGAGACAACTGAGCCCGAAAATGACTTAAAATCACTGGTACGGTACATTACTTCAAATGCCGACAACCTGTCTGTTGATGCAGACAGGATGGGTGCGTATTCATGTTCTGCAAATACGCCTACTGAAATGGCATATGTGCTGAATGATCCGGATTGCATCTTTAAATGTGCCGTTGTATATTATGGGATATTCCTAACACCCGATTTTAAGCATTTAACAACGATTGACACATTATCTCAAAATATGGGATTCGTCACCCCAAGGTTATCTGAACCGGCATCCTGGAATAAGAAAGTACCTCTTATGATAGTACATGCCGGAAAAGATCTTGTACTTCTAACTGAATCTTTAACGGATTTTATTAATGAAGCAATTGTTCAAAACGTACCGGTCACACTGATCATTCATTCTGATGGTATCCATGCATTTGATTTGTACACTGATAATGAATCAACAAGGCAGATTATCAGGAACACACTGGAATTCTGGAAAGGCTATCTGAAATAGGTTAACGGTCAAAATTCATATGCCGGATTATCCGGCCACATTTCGCCGGAGCAGATTGACCACCCACAGGCGCCTTAGGTCGTCTGTTATCATACAAATTTGACTTTAAATTAATACCGGTCTGCAGTAGTCAATGGTTGCGGTATTTACAATCTATGGTGAATTTCAACACGGAAACTGGCCCAAAACTGGCGCGAAAGAAAAAACCACTTACCCGAAATCCGTGTAAGTGGTTGAC
>CAYYEH010000150.1:0-4568 GCA_964470815.1 uncultured Rikenella sp. | reverse complement strand
GCAGAACAAAGAGTACAATCCATATTGCCAGGTAGATATCCCTTGAAAGAATGCCGAGGTTATAGACTGTGTCTACCGTTGAGGCAAACTTAAGGCTGAATGCCAGCATGATGAATCCCAGCACAACCTTGACAGAGTTCAGCCATCCGCCAGATTTTGGCATCTTCTGCATCCATGAGGGGAAGAGTGCAAACAGGGTGAAAGGGAGCGCAAAAGCGAGTCCGAAGCCGAACATCCCAATGGTAGGACGAAGTACATCGCCTGACGCTGCTTCCACAAGCAGAGCTCCCACTATCGGGCCGGTGCATGAGAATGAAACCAGCACCGTGGTCACCCCGAGGAAGAAGGCTGCCAGTGCTCCTCCCTTATCGACTTTTGAGTCTGATGAGCTCACCCATTTTGAAGGTAGAACTATCTCAAATGCACCGAAGAATGAAGCTGCAAATACCAGGAACAGACTAAAGAACAGCAGGTTTGGTATCCAGTGGGTGCTGAGTGTATTGGCAAATCCAGCTCCGGCGCTGGTCAGTGACACAATTATTCCGAGTGAGGAATAAAGCAGTATTATTGAGAGTCCGAAGATGAGTGCCCTGCCTATTGCTGACCCCTTTTTCTCGGCTCCCTGTGAGAAAAAGGCCACAGTCATCGGTATCATAGGGAAGACACACGGTGTCAGTATCCCGGCAAAGCCGGCAAGCATTGAAAGAAGGAAAAATTTCAAAAAGCCTTTTTTCGGCTCCCCGTTGGTTTCAGTCACTTTACCAGTGCGGGTTTCATCCAGGCCGGATTCACCTCCAGGGGCTTCTCCCTGGTCAAAGGTGACAGCTGCAATTGCAGAGTCTGCCGTTTCAATTCCGGGGACAGCCTGTTCAGCCGCTGTAATTGCCGTCTCTGCAGGTTGATTTCCGGTCTTTACATCTGATGTTCCGGTGGCAGCCGCTTTCCCGGTTCCTTTTATCTCCAGCGCAAACTCAACATCCCTCGGAGGCAGGCACTGCTTGTCATCACATGACATGAAGGTAACATACCCCTCTACCTTCGCGGAAGGGCCCGTCAGCCTGATCTTCTGACGGAATTCGGCAGTACCGCTGTGCATCCCGATATTCATCCCGAAGCTGTTGTCAAACTTTACCTCCGGTTTGGTGACTTCATAAGCCTTCCCGTCAAGGATATAGCCCGTCACAGGCTCAAAGGTGAAACTGGTGGCAATCGGCCCTCCCTCTTCTATGCCCATGGCATAAAGATGCCAGTTATCGTCAATAGCGGCCGTCATGACAATCTCAAAGCTGTTATCACCTTTATCCTCAGCACGGAATGACCATGCCACAGGCTCCAGCACCTGGGCCTCTGCCAATACGGCCGCAGCAAACAAAGACAAAAACACTGCTACCTTCCTCATATCTTCTTTTCCTGTATAGAAATTTAATCCTGTTAAATGTACTAATTACAACCGGAAAAACGGCACTAAGTTTAAATCAGGGCACAAAGAAACAAAGATTTTCCATTCACCCTCACCGGTCGGCTGCCATTACTTACAATTATTTGACACAGGCCACTTTGTGTTTTAACTTTGAATAAATGACAATGGTGGAATATGTTCTATGTTCCACATTAAGGTTAACAAAAATCTCTAATCAAGATGAACCGCAATAAGATTGAATTACCCACAGCCGGTCTGAGCGGAGATACGGTTATTGCGAGGCTCAGGGAACTGAAAGAGGGGGATGTCTCATGGAGAAACGGCAGGATTTTCGGATATATCTATCATCCTGGAGACCGCGAGGCAAAGGTTATCGAACAGGCATATCATATGTTCTGTAATGAGAATGCCCTGAACCCCTCATTATTCTCTTCCCTCAGGAAATTGGAAAATGAGACTGTTGCAATGGTGGCCGGACTGCTCCATGCCGGTGATGATTATGCCGGTAATATGACCACCGGAGGATCGGAGAGTATCCTTGTAGCTGTTAAAACGGCCCGTGACCATGCAAGGAAACACAAGCCGGAAGTCACTCATCCCGAAATGATTGCCCCGGTGACCATACACCCTGCATTTTCAAAGGCTGCTGCCATTACCGGCATCAAAGTCAGATATGCCCAACCCGGTGAAGATAAAAGGGTTGATGTGGCTGACCTGGAAAAACTGATTAACAGAAACACCATATTGATTACAGCATCTGCTCCCTGTTTCCCGTACGGCGTCATTGACCCCATTGAAGAGCTTGGAGAGGCTGCACTGAAAAATGGCCTCCTCTTCCATGTTGACAGCTGCTTGGGAGGATTGATGCTTCCCTTCCTCGAAGACCTGGGATACAAACTCCCACGGTCTGACTTCAGGGTAAAAGGAGTCACTTCAGTATCAGCAGATGTCCATAAATACGGGTACGCCCCCAAGGGAGCCTCCGTAATCATCTACAGGTCACATGAAATCAGAAGATTCCAGTACTTTGTAATGAGCAGTTGGCCCGGAGGACTTTACGCCTCTCCCACCATGCTTGGAACACGCTCCGGAGCCCCTATGGCAGCAGCATGGGCCGCACTGAAAACAATAGGGAGGGATGGCTATGTCAGAATGGCTGATGCAGTAATGAAATCAACATCCGCAATCAAATCCGGTATCGAATCCATACCGGGACTGAAGATAATCGCAGATCCGGCAATGAGCATTTTCGCATTCACTTCTGAAAAACACGATATCTTCCGGATCGGCGATGAACTGGCAAAAAGGGGATGGAATCTCGACAAACTGCAGTTCCCGTCTGCCCTCCATATGACCGTCTCATTCCATAATACCGGACACGAGGATGAATTCCTTGCTGCCCTGAAGGATGCCGTGGCTGACGTGGAAGGAGATAAAATCCAGAAGGTATATTCACACGTCCTTATCTCAACAGTAAAAGCGATGTCAAAATTCCTTCCGGTCAAATGGTTCCGTAAAATTACCTCCGGATTTACAGGATCAGAAAAAAAACCTGAAAAGGGAGCCGCAACATCAGGAGCAGCAGCCTACGCCATGATGATGGCCATCGATAACCGCGAGAATGTTGAGGATATTATGCTTGATGTGCTTGACAAACTCTATACGCTTTAGAAATATGCCGTTTTATCCTGCCCGGTCCGTTGTTCTAACCTGATTCCCGTTGAAAAAATTTTGTTTTCTGATTTTTTCAAACTATCTTTGTTTATTCTTTGTTAAGAATCATTCTCATCTAATGAAATCTGAAGAGTACAGGATAAAACTGAGGGATAAGGGTCTCCGGGTCACACCCCAACGGCTTGCGGTTTTTGAGGCTGTGGATCTGCTGCATGACCATCCGACGGCTGAAGAGGTAAGCCAGTTCATCAGGAAGAAACACCCTGACATTGCATTGGGAACAGTTTACAAAACCCTTGAAACCCTGGTTGACAGGGATATTCTCAAGAGGGTGAAAACTGACAGCGGCCTGCTGAGATATGATGCGGTGAAGGAAAATCATCACCATATCTACTGCGCACTCTGTGACCGGATAGAAGACTATTACGATTCCGAACTTACACAGATCCTGAACGATTACTTTGAACGGCATACGATTCCTGATTTCAGGATTGACGACATAAAACTACAGATTGTGGGAAGGTATACTGACAACAGAAAATCGGTAAGAAAAACAGGAAAAAATATTGCTCCCGGCAACTCTGCCATGGAAACAGACAGGCATTCATACCCCGGGATCACCTCCGGAAAAACCGCAGGAAATGGTTACAATAAAAACAAAGCAGGTAAAAAATGATAAGGTTACTGCTCATTTCAGGAGGAACTGTTTCACTGGCGCTGGGCATCATCGGAATATTTATCCCGGTGCTCCCCACCACTCCTTTTGTGCTTCTCTCCACAGTACTATACTTAAAAAGCTCTCCGGCGCTTTACAACAGGGTGGTCAACGGCAGACTGACCTCAAAATACCTTACATCCCGCTCGCGAAAAAAAGCGGGCTATTACGCACTGATAATAATGTGGTTAATGATTATCCTTTCAGTAATCTTCCTGACTCAACAGACCTGGGTCAGGCTACTCCTGATTGCAGTCGGAATTACAGGTACAGTATTCAAGATATTCTATTTTTTCCGCAGCAACAATGATTCAAAAATAAGCAACCATTAATGTATTTAAAGGTGATAAGGAAGAAGCTTACCACAGCAGCAGGCAGGCCTTACTTCGAGAATGCAGACAGCATGACCGCCGGTCCTCCCGGACCGGCATTACTCCAGGACTACTATCTCCGCGAGAAGCTGGCACACTTTAACCTTGAGTATATCCCCGGGAGGGTTATGAATGCCGCACATTCCTCCGTTTCCCGACAGTCGGCGGAGAGACAGGGGGCGCTGACACCGGGCGTGACACCGGGCGCTGACACCGGGCGTGATACCGGGCGTGATACCGGGCGTGACACCAGAGGATTCGCCGTCAAATTCGGCACCGGAGAAGGCAAAAGGGCCACTTCCACAAGGCCGACAAGGAATTTGTAAAGATGATTGCAAAAGGACTGGGCATATAGTACCCCCTGACAAAGTAATTCAATATAAATTAA
>CAYYEH010000149.1:3366-4618 GCA_964470815.1 uncultured Rikenella sp. | reverse complement strand
AAAAACCTGCCAGGATGGCAAAAAAGATGATGGAGAGCATGTGAGCCTCTGACATAGCCTTGATAATGTTCACCGGTACTATGTTGATCAGCGTCTGACCGAAACTCTCCTTTCCTGTTGTTATATCCTCAAGCGGGACCTGCAATCCCAGGTCAGCACCTACTCCGGGCTTTATCATCTGTACAAATAAAAAACCGGTCAAAATTGCCAGGAGCGTTGAGAAAATATAGTATCCCATCGTCTTTAAACCCAGCCTGCCCAGATTCTCTGCAGTTCCCACACTCGCCACACCCGTCATGATTGAACAGAAGATCAGAGGAACAATAACCATGTTCAATCCCCTCAGAAAAACATCACCCATCCAGTTCGTGTATCTGGTAAGGTGAGGGAAGAAATATCCAAACAAACCGCCAAGAGCCAGCATGATAAGTATCTGCCAGTGCATGGCCAGATAGAGTTTCCTTTTTACCATATATAGTCTGTTAATCCTGCAGGCAGGAGGTTATCCCGTAATAATTCAAGAGTATGAAGATAATCAAAAGTAAACTCCTGAAAATATGTTTTTGATTATGTTTCCTGATTTGAATATTTCCGACTCATGGATTGGATGCAAGGAAAAATTCAATCCTGAACGACTTGACACAAAACCGGAAACTCCGGTCACTGATTGTTATGAAATGTAATTTCAGAGTACTGTCATTAATAGATAAATTACAGATGTAAACGGAATGGATGTTAGCAGAAAAGGTATTTTACATTACTATTGTAATCATTCTCATTATACAGATGTAAAAAATAATTGTTTGCACAGGCGCAATGCTTTAAAATGCAGTTTATCAGTTAATTATATGGCTTATATAAACTATCGATAAACATTTGAAGTGAGCAGATACCGGAACATGTTTAGAAACAAGCTGCTTTGCAGACTTAAATATCATATAATCAATGTTTATAGCATTCTAAAGTCAAGTATTTGATTAAATATATGATTACGAACTTGTGAGTATAGGTAGTATTTCCAGATAAAGAATTATCAATGATCCCTATAGTGCATTACAAATGTAAGTTAAATAAAGTGACAGATGTTAATGATTAAGTATTTACATTTGTAAAAAGATAAAACGACTATGAAAGACCGGATTCTTGCATTTCTGCAGAACGAAAACAAGAGTTATGCCCAGTTTGCTGAAGAAATCGGGGTTCAGCCTTCAGGTATCTCACATATTCTTTCCGGAAGGAACAATCCCAGTCT
>CAYYEH010000149.1:0-3266 GCA_964470815.1 uncultured Rikenella sp. | reverse complement strand
GGGTTCAGCCTTCAGGTATCTCACATATTCTTTCCGGAAGGAACAATCCCAGTCTGGATTTTGTAATAAAAATGCTGCACCGTTATCCTTCACTTTCAGCTGAGTGGCTTTTATTTGGTCGCGGACCGATATATAAATCGGTTTCCCAGCCAACCTTATTCGATGCTGACATTCCGGAGGACAATGACAGGACTGCAGAAGATAAGCCTGGAGAAAGCTCACAACCTGATGATATTCAGTTATCTGAAGCCGGATCTGCCACTGCCGGCGAATATTCACATCCTGCCACTGCACAAATGCCATCCGGAAAGATAATCACAAGGATAGTAATGTTTTATTCAGACAAATCATTTACCGAGTATATACCCTCCTGACAGAATCATTCAAAATGTCTATTTTTGCAGCCAAGGAGGAGTGATGAAAAAGCGGATTGAAGATTTCACGGTTATTGAAAACAGGCAGCTGACAGCTGGCTTTTTTGTCATAAAGGTTTCATCATCTGAAGGGTTACCGGAAATGAAACCAGGTCAGTTTGTACAGGCACTGGTGACTGAAAGTCCGGCTACCTTCCTCCGCCGTCCGCTCTCTGTACACGATGTCGACCGTCAGGCTGGCACAATATCCCTTCTTGTACAGGTTGCCGGACCGGGAACTGAACGTCTCTCACGGCTGGTGGTTGGAGATAAACTCAACCTGATATATCCTCTCGGCAACTCATTTACACTTCCCGCCCCTGGCGAGAAAGTACTGCTTACAGGCGGAGGTTGTGGCATGGCGCCGCTATTATACCTGGGAAGGAAGATAAGTGAGTCCGGAATACAACCGCATTTTGCACTCGGGTTCCGTAACAGCTCAAGGATACTGCCACACGATGAATTCAGGTCGCTTGGCCCTGTTTACCTCTCGACGGAGGATGGCTCAGAAGGATTCAGGGGGTTTGTAACTGACATACCTGCATTCAGGAACCAGGAGTGGGACAGGGTGTACTGCTGCGGACCTGAACCGATGATGAAGGCTGTGGCAGCAGTTTGCCGGAGCAGAGAGATCTTCTGTGAAGTGTCACTTGAAAACCTTATGGCATGCGGACTGGGAATATGCCTTTGTTGCGTTGTTCCTACCACATCCGGGAACCTCTGTTCATGCACTGACGGACCGGTATTTAACGTAAATGATCTCAAATGGCAGACCTCAGGATAAAAATCGGACCACTGGAGTTTCGTAACCCTGTCATTCTTGCTTCAGGGACATGCGGATACGGTACTGAACTGGAAGATTTTCTGGATTTATCAAAACTTGGCGGCATAATAGTCAAGGGTACTACTCTGGAACCCAGGGAGGGAAACCCGTATCCCAGGATGGCAGAGACGGCCTCTGGAATGCTCAATGCTGTCGGACTTCAGAATAAGGGCATTGATTATTTTGAAACAAACATTTATCCTCGCCTTGCTGAATATGACACACATGTGATCGTCAACGTAAACGGCAATACGATTGAGGATTACGTGGAACTTTCACGCCGGTTGAACGCGCTGAAGGCAATTCCTGCCATTGAACTTAACATCTCATGCCCCAATGTCAAGAGGGGAGGAATGATCTTCGGAACCAATCCCGGTTCAGCCAGGGAAGTTATTTCCGCAGTGCGCAGGGTATATCATAAGACTCTTATAGTCAAACTTTCCCCGAATGTCACGGATATAGCCGAATTCGCCCGCATCTCAGAAGAGGAGGGAGCCGAGTCTGTTTCGCTGGTCAATACTCTGCTGGGTATGGCAATTGATGCCCGGACAATGAAGCCCAGGCTTTCAACCGTCACGGGCGGACTCTCAGGACCGGCCATCAAGCCTGTTGCGCTCAGGATGGTATGGCAGGTGGCCAGGGCAGTCAGGATACCTGTGATTGGAATGGGAGGTATAATGAACACCGAGGACGCTCTTGAATTCCTTATGGCAGGTGCAACGGCAATACAGGTAGGAACTGCTTCATTCGTTGAACCCCGCACAGGGACGGAGGTGGCAAAAGGGATAGAAAAGTTCCTTGTTCAAAAAGATTTCGATTCTGTCGGCAGAATTACCGGGATTATAAATAGGATTTAAGTCTGATTTGCTTTAAATTTGTAATTTTAAAGGCATAAATCTATTCACATACTAAATTATAGAAAGTAATCATGGCAGAAAATTTGCAAATTGACAATCTGGACAGAAAGATCCTGGACATCATAACCAAGAACGCGAGAATACCATACCTCGAAGTGGCGCGCGACTGTAACGTGTCTGGTGCAGCTATTCATCAGAGAGTCCAGCGCCTGATAAGGATCGGTGTCATAAAGGGGTCGGAATTCAAGGTTGATCCTATAATGGTGGGGTTCAGAACCTGCGCATATATAGGTCTGTACCTTGACAATCCCGGCAAGTACAAGGAGGTGATTTCAAGGCTGAAGGATATTCCTGAAGTGATAGAGTGTCACTATACCACCGGTAATTACTCACTGTTTATCAAGGTTTATACCCGTGACAACGAGCATCTCCGCGAGGTGCTCACAGAAAAGATCCAGGCTATTCCAGGCGTGATGCGTACTGAAACCCTCATCTCCCTGGAGGAATCAATTAGCAGGCAGATCCCGGTGCTGTCAAAGTAGACTGCAACCGGTCAGAAACACTCACGTAACCAGTTGAACCTTACTAAAATCAGGTACCAGATATGGTACCTTTTTTATTGCCATTTCTGGCTCAATCCAGAAGGAGTACTGCAACTGAAAACTTAGTGGTTACTTTAACTGCAATCCTACTGTCTTTTCATTATCATTGGAATTTGACGACCTGGCCAAAGGCTTTTTTCTCCCCAGCCATTCCAATACAAGTTCAATAACAGGGAGGACGAGCTTATTGTAATTCTGAGGATCAGGGTTTATACAACTGACGGGCGGATTTTTGTGAGTGGAGAATGGGTTTAGTGGTACAAGTTGGCCGATATCTGTTATGAGTTTGATTTAAAAAGTGCTGCCTTGTACACGCACTACATTATGTTCAGAGTGGCTTCTGATCCGTTATGGGTAAGGGTTATGTCATAATACCCGGAGCTTAAGTGATGAAAAGGCAGCTTCCGCTGCCTCGGTGATCCAGCTGGGGCTCGAACCGGACCGGGCGTCAAGAAATTGCCCGGTGGGCAATTTTAGCTAAGGTGCCAGTCTGCAGGGCGGGCGGTTCGAGCTGACAGAAACAAAAAAAGGCAGCTTCCGCTGCCTATGTGATCCAGCTGGGGCTCGAACC
>CAYYEH010000148.1:2893-4777 GCA_964470815.1 uncultured Rikenella sp. | reverse complement strand
GTGCTGGTGGCTACCAAGAGCGACAGGCTTTGCTATATTCATATTACCGGCGGTGTCCGTACCGAAGGGATGGTGATGGAGGGAAGCCGGGTTAACGAAATAAGAAGCATCTCAGTGGCTCCTGACCGCACTATATGCGCCGGTACAAACGGCAACGGCCTCTTTCTCTTTGCAGGCGACACTCTGCTAAACTATACCGAAGCTGACGGTTTGCTTACCAACTTTTGCTACAGTGCCATTATTGCCTCTGACGGCAGGATATGGACCGGGCATCAGAAGGGATTTTCAATTGTAAACCCCTCCACCGGGTCAGTGAGAGCATACAGCACGGAGTTCGGTGTAAGAGGCGACTGCCTGCCGAATGCCATGACCCGGTTTCCTGACGGAACCATCTGTATCGGCACCACTGAAGGGGTGGTTGTTTACAACCCCGCCATGGAACCTGATACGGCAGTACCTCCCCAGGCTGGCATTATCTCGGTGGTTATTAACAATACCGTCTATCCTTACCGTGAAAGTTATAATCTCCCGTACAGGAAATCGTACAGCGTGAAGGTCAACTATGCCGGGATTCTGCTTCGTGACCCGCTTAATGTGGTCTATCGGACGCGTCTTGACAATTTCGACGGGCAGTGGAGTGAGATCACCTCCGACAGGTCAGTGACATATAACCTGCGTGACGGGCATTACCGGTTTAACGTTGAGGCTCTGACAAGAGATGACCCTGCCAGTGCCACATCGGCATCATTCAGCCTCATTATCCAGAAACCCGTCACAGACAGGTGGTGGTTCATTCTGTCACTGCTGACACTGATTGCAGGAGTGGTCTATGTCATCGTCAGGCTTCGGGAGAGAGCTCACAGGAAACAGCGTGAGTTCCTGGAGAGTGAGTTGCAGAAACGTACTGCCGAGGTCTACGAACAGAAGGAAGAACTGGCACAGAAAAACCTTGACATCACTGAGAGCATCAAGTATGCCAAGCGCATTCAGAGCAGTGTCCTTCCTGATACGGCACGGCTTGGCACTGTTTTCAGGGAAGCGTTTGTCTTCTTCCTCCCCAGGGATATTGTCAGCGGAGACTTCTTCTGGTTTGACTGGGTGGATAAGGACCGCTTCATGGTTGTCTGTTCGGACTCAACCGGCCATGGTGTTCCGGGGGCTTTCATGTCAATGATCGGAACGGCCCTGTTGCAGGACATCATCACCGTCAAGAAGATCACAAGACCTTCACAGGTGCTTCATGAGCTTGACCGGCAGATATTCTCAACCCTGAACCAGAACCAGGAGCTGGAAGCATCCAATGACGGGATGGACATAGTGGTATGCGAGTTCAACCTCACCACGCGTCAGCTGGTATTCTCTTCTGCGATGAGGCCGGTGATACTGGTGATTGACGGGGTGCAGCATTATGTGAGGGGCAACAGGTCATCCGTGGGAGGTGAGTCAGTTACCGAAAAGTTCTATGATGACCAGGAATACCACCTGAGGGAAGGAGATATGGTTTATCTCTTCACTGACGGGTACTGTGACCAGTTTGGCGGCACCGGAGGCAAGAAGATGAAAATCAGCAGGCTGAAGACCCTTATTGATGATATCACTACTCTGAATGCCGGCGAACAGCAGAAGCAGGTAAGGGATTTCTTCTATGATTGGAAGGGAAGCAACGAGCAGGTTGACGATGTCCTCTTTATGGGCATAAGGGTCTGATCACTCCGTGTTGCATGTGCCGTTCTCGCCCAGCACAACGACACAGGTGGTGGCTGTGTTGCTTTCGTTTCCTCCCCGGTCTTTGATCCAGAAGTCGTAATAAAGAGTATCTGAAGAATTATAAAGCAGGTAGATAAGGGTCACATCTATGGTCCCCTTCAGTATCTTGTTCTGGCC
>CAYYEH010000148.1:0-2793 GCA_964470815.1 uncultured Rikenella sp. | reverse complement strand
ACCGTTATGATAACTGCATTTTTCATTCCATGTAACCTGCTTTCGCAGCAAAAATCACACCAAATGTATTTATTTTTTTCTGAAATAGATCCTCACCGGTGAGCCTGAGAGCCGGAAGTTCTCCCTTAACCTGTTTTCCACGAACCTTCTGTAGGGCTCCTTAATGTACTGCGGGAAGTTGCAGAAGAAGGCAAATGAGGGGTATGCCCCGGGAAGCTGGGTAACATATTTTATCCTGATATGCTTTCCTTTGATTGAAGGAGGTGGCGTATCACTGATGATTTTGAGCATCACCTCATTAAGCTGCGAGGTGGGTATCTTTCTCCTCCTGTTCTCGTAAACTTCCATAATCAGGTCAAGGATCTTATGGACTCTCTGCCGGGTAATTGCAGATATGAACAGAACCGGGTAATCGGTGAACGGTGCAGTTCTGGACCTGATTTCTTCCTCTAAGTGTTTGGTTGTGTTATGGTCCTTCTCAACCAGGTCCCACTTGTTCACGAGGATGATAACGCCCTTGTTGTTTTTCTGGATTATGCTGAGGATGCTGAGGTCCTGTGCCTCCAATCCCCTTGTTGCGTCAATCAGCAGCAGGCATAGGTCGCTCTCCTCGATAGATCTGACTGACCTGAGGATGGAGTAGAATTCAACATCCTCATCAATTTTCGCTTTCTTCCGGAGGCCGGCAGTATCGATAAGCTGGAACCGGTGATTGAACTTATTGTAGATGCTGTGGATTGAGTCACGTGTAGTACCGGCAACAGGGGTGACTATGTTTCTTTCTTCACCCAGGAGGGTGTTTGCCAGTGATGATTTGCCCACGTTAGGGCGGCCCACAACGGCCACCTTTGGTATCTCCTCTCCCTCATCGTCAGATGTGTCGGGAAGGTGTCTCACTATCTCATCGAGGAGTTCTCCCGTACCGCTACCGTTGACGGAACTTACCGGGAAATAATCACCCAGTCCAAGCCCGTAAAACTCTGCCGCATCAAGAAGTCGGTTGTTGTTGTCAACCTTATTGACTACCGTTATCACCTGTTTCTGAACCCTGCGCAGCATCTCTGCCACTGACTTGTCAAGCTCGTGGATGCCGGTTTCAACGTCAACCATGAAAAGTATCACGTCGGCTTCGCTGATGGCAAGTTTAACCTGTCTGTTGATCTCGCTCTCGAACACATCATCGGAGTTTTCCACGAACCCTCCGGTATCAACCACGGAGAAGTCCACCCCGTTCCATGTCGCCCTTCCGTAATGCCTGTCACGGGTCACACCGCTCTCCTCGTTCACTATTGCTGCCCGGCTCTCCGTCAGGCGGTTGAAGAGAGTTGACTTACCCACGTTTGGTCTTCCAACGATTGCTACTATCTTGCTCATAATAAAATACTATATGTAGCCGAATTTCTTCAGCATATGGGGATTGTCACGCCACTCACGTGCCACCCTGACATAGAGTTCGAGGAAAACCTTTTTACCCAGGAATTCCTCCATCTCCTTTCTGGCTGCGGTGCCGACCCTTTTAAGCATTGAGCCCTTGTGGCCGATGATTATCCCTTTCTGGCTCTCGCGGGCAACATGGATTACGGCTGCGATCCTGTTTATATCACTCTCCTCCCTGTAGCTCTCTATTTCCACTTCAACTGAATAGGGAATCTCTTTCTGGTAGGTTTCAAAGATCTTTCCCCTGATTATTTCGGTCACAAAGAACCGGTCATACCGGTCAGTCAGCTGGTCAGGAGGGAAGTATGGAGGTCCTTCAGGCAGACGGCTGATTATTTCTTTAAGAAGGTGTTCGGTATTGAACCTGTTAATGGCCGAAACGGGGTACACGGGCACTCCCGGTGCAGTGGCACTCCATCTCTCCACAAGTTTTTCCAGGTCATCCTGGGTTGTCAGGTCGATCTTGTTGATCACAATGATTTTCGGAACCGGGGAAGCCAGGATGCGATTGAGGTGGTCAGGGTTTTTTGT
This sequence comes from uncultured Rikenella sp., assembly GCA_964470815.1. Classification (GTDB taxonomy): domain Bacteria; phylum Bacteroidota; class Bacteroidia; order Bacteroidales; family VadinHA17; genus SR-FBR-E99. The sequence continues at coordinate 825 of CAYYEH010000148.1, read as the reverse complement.
TGCAGTCTCAATGGTGTCAGTAACATAGAGTATCAGGTCAGCATCATCAAGTGCTGATTCAACGGATCTCATCATGGCCGACTGCAGTTTATACTTCGGATTGAGTATGCCCGGGGTATCCGAATACACAATCTGGTAGCCTTCGCCTGTTAGTATGCCCATTATCCTGTGTCTGGTAGTCTGTGCCTTTGGTGTGGCAACAGAGAGTTTTTCACCAACCAGTATATTCATCAGCGTTGATTTGCCGACGTTGGGATTCCCGAGAATATTTACGAAGCCTGACCTGTGTGCCATTGCATGTGGTTATTTATAGATGCCCCGTTTGAGCATGCTTACCTCCTTAACCGTCAGGTGGCGCCAGTGACCCCGCTGGAGGTTCTTTTTCGTCAGGCCGGCAAAGCTGACCCGGTCAAGTTTTCTGACCTTGTATCCAAGTTTCTCGAAGATTCTTCTTACCACCCTGTTCTGGCCTGAATGCAGTTCAATCCCTACCTGGGTGTGATCTTCGGTATCTGCATACGAGATTGCGTCAGCGCTGACTGTTCCTTCTTCCAGTTCCACTCCTTTCACAATGGTTTCCATGTCATGCCTTGTCACATCCCTGTCAAGGAATACATGATATACTTTCCTGGCGCCGTATGACGGGTGTGTCAGTTTCCCTGCCAGGTCACCGTCGTTTGTCAGAAGCAATACTCCTGTTGTTGCCTTGTCAAGCCTTCCTACAGGGTAAATGCGTTCGGTAGTGGCATCCCTGACAAGGTCAATTACGGTGTTTTCTGCGTGAGGATCCTTTACCGTCGTGACGTATCCTTTAGGTTTGTTTAT
>CAYYEH010000147.1:0-4811 GCA_964470815.1 uncultured Rikenella sp. | reverse complement strand
ACAGGCCCGGGAAGCACAGCAGAGATCTGCAGAAGCACGTGAAAACGAGAGAAGGTCGGCAGAAGCCCGGGCTGAGCAGCAGAGAGCCGCCGAAGCCAGGTCTGCACAGCAGAGAACCCAGGAATCCGGTTCTGAGAGAACCATCCGCAAATAAGACTTGACTGACTGTCCACCGGTCCCGCTGAACACCCTTCAGCGGGACCTCTTTTTTCCCACTTCACCATGTTAAAAATCAAATACCTTTGTCCTCCAGATAGCAATTGCCTGAAACCTAAGAGAACATTCCATCTTTCAGCTTGTTTTAATACCGTCCTTAAAACGAAATACAATGCAGACAATTCTGGGAGCAAACGGCACAATCGGAAAAATCCTTGCCAGGGAACTGAAGCAGTATACTGACCGGGTAAGGCTTGTAAGCCGCAACCCGAAGAAAGTTAATGAAACCGATGAACTGCTGGCAATTGACCTGACCCAGCCAGGGACTGTTGATATGGCAGTGCAGGGATCAGAGGTGGTTTATCTTGTTGTGGGATTAGAATATAAGACGAAGGTCTGGGAACAGTTTTGGCCTGTCCTGATGAGAGACACCATCGATGCCTGCGTCAAGCACAATGCGAAACTGGTTTTCTTCGACAATGTATATATGTACGACAGGGAGCACATTTCGCAGCTAACGGAACACTCGCCCGTCAATCCTCCCAGCCGTAAGGGGGCAGTAAGAAAATGGATAGCCGAGATGCTGCTTGAGGCTGTAAGAACCCGTGGACTGACGGCTCTGATAGCACGTTCAGCCGATTTCTATGGTCCCGATACGGAAAACAACTTCATAACACAGATGGTCCTGAAAAACCTTGCTGCCGGGAAGAAGCCGATGTGGTTCGCCGGCGAGGATATCAATCACTCATTTACATACACTCCTGATGCTGCGAAGGCTACTGCACTTCTTGGCAATACCCCTGATGCCTACGGCCAGGTGTGGCATCTCCCGACAGAAACCAGGAAGGTAACCGGCAGGCAGTTTATCTCAATGATTGGTTCTGAATTCGGTATGGCTAATCCACAGTTCTCCATCCTCCGGAGATGGATGCTTTATCCGCTGGGACTATTCATCCCGATCATGAAGGAGATGCCTGAAATGATGTATCAGTATGAGAAGGACTATTTCTTCGATTCATCAAAATTCACCGGACGATTCGGAATAAAGGCTACTTCGTATGAGGAGGGGATAAAGGCAACCTGCAACGCTTACGCGATAAAGGCATAATTCTCAGGTTTTAATTACTCCGCACATTTTATGATACTTGATATTGGAGTTTTGCTAATCGGCTTCCTGATTCTTATAAAAGGAGCTGACTGGCTTGTTGCAGGCGCATCAGCCCTTGCCCGGAAGCATAATGTTTCGGATCTTGCCATCGGCCTGACCGTTGTTGCTTTCGGTACATCGGCTCCGGAACTGGTGGTGAACGTCTTCGCCGCCCTCCAGGATCACCAGGCAATTGCCTTCGGAAACGTAATCGGCAGTAACAATTTCAATCTCTTCGTAATTCTTGGCATCGCAGGGATCATCACTCCTCTTGCGGTACACTCCACAACAGTATTCAGGGAGATCCCTCTTTCATTTTTCGCGATCTTGCTGCTGTTCTTCCTTACAAATGATTTTTTCCTGTCTGACAACCAGGTATTATCACGCGTTGACGGCCTGGTACTCCTGACTATGTTCGGGCTTTTCCTCTATTATGTTAAGAACCAGCTCAAGGTCGATATCCCGGAACCTGAAGAACCACATAAACAATATACTGCCCTGAAGATATGGGTACTGATCATTATAGGCCTTGCAGGCCTGATTGCAGGAGGAAGGTTGGTAGTTGACAGTGCTATCAGCATTGCAACGGAGTTCGGTATCAGCGAGAAAATTATAGGACTGACAATTGTTGCGGCAGGAACCTCACTGCCTGAACTGGCAACGTCGGTAGTGGCGGCATTAAAAAAGAACAATGATATTGCCGTGGGCAACATTGTCGGATCAAACATTTTCAACATCTTCCTTATCCTGGGTGTAAGCTCCCTTATAAAGCCACTCCGGTATGATCAGTCATTCAACGGAGACATATTCTTTCTGGCTCTCGGGACCGTGGCATTGTTCATTGTGATGTTTACCGGAGGCCGAAAGAAACTTGACAGGTGGGAAGCAGCAATCCTGCTTGGAGCTTATGTGTTGTACACGATCTTTTATGTGGCACGGTGACTGTCATTAGGAAATGGTTTAGGAAGGTTCTCCGTTGCACTGCTCCGCAGAGATGCTCCGTGTAACTGCTCCGTGTAACATGCAGCATGAATCTGACCTGTACCTGTGTCCGGATCTATTACCCTGCAACCATAAAGCATGGAACCAAGCATCAGTTTTCAGGTTGTCTTTAATTTTATTATATTTGGGATGATGTAACCAATACCGGTTGAAACCAAACATACCGGTATTGAATTGCTTTGGACAGGCAATCAATCATTTGGACATAAACAAGAACCGTTGGCATTTTGTTATCGGATAAATACCTTATTGGAAAAATTGCTAAAACAACTATCATGAAAAAACTGATTGTTCTTACGGTCATTTGCGCAATGACCACCCTCCCTGCCATTACGCAGGAAGGAATGTGGATGCTGTCGCAGATCGGACAGCTGGATCTTCCCTCAAAAGGTCTTCAGATCCCTGTTGAGAAGATCTACAGCCCGGGCAAACCATCTCTTTCATGGGCTATCCTGCAGCTTGGCGGTGGCTCAGCATCATTTGTTTCACCTGAAGGACTGGTTGTCACCAACCATCATGTGGCATACACTGCACTTCAGAGAGCATCAAGTGTCAGCAGCGATTACCTGACCAACGGCTTCCTGGCTCATAACCGCCCGGAAGAGATAAGCGCGCCCGGATACCAGGCAAAAATGATGACTGACATGAAAGATGTCACTGAAATGATTCTTTCGTCTGTCAAAGGGATAACAGATCCTGTTGAAAGAGACAAAAAAATAAATGAAAAAATCAGTGAAATGACCGGTGAGGTTGAGAAGAAGGGTGCAGATACAGAAGCGGATATTGTTTCCCTTTTCGAAGGAAAGCAATATATGATGCATACTTATAAGGTGTTCAAGGATATCCGCATCGTATATTCCCCGCCGCTCTCAATAGGAAACTACGGAGGAGAGATTGACAACTGGATGTGGCCGAGGCATACAGGCGACTTCTCCTTCATGAGGATATATGTCAATGCCAGTGGCGAAGGGGTGGAATACAGCCCTGACAATGTACCCTATAAACCGCAGGTCTGGTTGAAACCATCGATGGATGACATTGATGAGGGTGACTTTAACTTCATCATCGGGTATCCGGGATTTACAACCCGATATCGTTCCTCAAATTCTGTCGGCTGGAACCTGAACAGGAACTATCCGTTCACGGTAAAGAATTTCAGGGAGATTATTGCATTATGCAATGAGCTGACAAAGGATGATCATGCCGGCGAACTGAAAGTGGCAAGCCTGGTACAAGGACTGGAGAATACCATGAAAAACTATGAGGGGAATATTGAGGGGATGAAGAAGACCGACTTCCTCGGAAAGAAACTTGCCTTTGAAAAGGAATTCCTGGAGTGGGCTGACGGCACTCCGGAAAGGAAAGCCAGGTATGGAGACCTTCTGGCAAAGGAAAAGGAGCAGTATGACATTATTGCCAGGACCTGGGACAGGGACAATGTCCTGGGCATTCTCCAGGGTATTCTGGCAGGCACTATGACAGGTGTGGCAAATAACATTTACGGACTTGCCATAGAACTGGCGAAGCCAGAAGGAGAAAGGCAACCCGGCCTTACCCCTGAGGTTCTAAAGGAATTTACAGAAGGGCTAACCTACACATATAACGATTATTATGAGCCTGTTGACAGGGCACTGCTGGTCAGGGCGCTGACTCTGGCTGACAATCTTAAGGGGGATCAGCGGATTACAACTCTTGATTATATCCTTGATAACCCATCTTCCACACCGGAGCAATGGGTTGAGAAGGCCTATGCCACCAGCAGGATCAAGGATCTGCAGTTTGCTCAGGGCCTGGTCGGCAAGTCACCCGCTGAACTTACAGCACTTAACGACCCCTTTATCGGTATTGCAGCTGCCATCTACCAGGTATCGGACGAAGCTGCTGACATCTCAAATGCGTTCGGAGCACGGGTTACGCCGCTGAGAAAGGAATATGTGGAGGCGTTGTATGAGTGGAAGGGTTCCGCCCTGTATCCGGATGCCAGCGGCACAATCAGGTTCACCTGGGGCCCCGTGAAAGGATACAGGCCTGCCGACGCTGTATGGTATGAGCCTTTCACCACGCTTAAGGGAGTTCTGGAGAAAAACACCGGAACAGAACCCTTTGATGCTCCCTCATGGCTGGTCAGCCTCAGGGAGAAGAAGGACTTCGGGAAATGGACCGATCCTGATCTCGGGGATGTGCCTGTTGCATTCCTTAACCAGTGTGACATCACCGGAGGCAACAGCGGCAGCCCGGTAATGAATGCCAGGGGAGAAATAATCGGCATCGCCTTTGACGGCAACTGGGAGGCCATGACCAGCAACTGGCAGTATGACTATGAGCTACAGAGATGCATTTCCGTCGATTTCAGGTATGTCCTCTTCATCACTGAAAAATTCGGCAACGCGGGCTTCCTCCTTAAAGAGATGGGGATAAAATAAACTCATAAAACCGGTGAAAGCCGGTTTTTTTCTATCCGGTCGGCAGGAGTTTTAATTAACCGGCCTCTTGGCTCCTCAACCGG
>CAYYEH010000146.1:2072-4854 GCA_964470815.1 uncultured Rikenella sp. | reverse complement strand
GTTCTCCGTGATAGTAACCGGGCAAAAGTATATTAAAATCCGCGGTTTTACAATCAGGGCATTAAGTCAGAAATCAATTTGTATCTTTACTTTTCGTTTCTGAAAAAGCGGTATGAAGGTTAGGTGTGATTTTCTGGTGATAGGCTCGGGCATAGCCGGCCTTTCATTTGCGCTAAAGGCTGCATCACACGGGAATGTATGTGTGATCACCAAGGCGAAGATGGACGACTGCAGCACCAATTATGCACAGGGAGGGATAGCTGCCGTTATGTATGAGCCTGACAACTTTGACAAACATGTCAGGGATACCATGATTGCAGGGGCAGGATACTGCAATGAAGAGGTTGTGAGGATGGTTGTCAGCGATGCGCCGGCACGGATCAGGGAGATGATAGAGATGGGTGTAGACTTTGACAAGAAGCCTGACGGGACGCTTGACATGGCCATGGAGGGAGGGCACACGGAGCACAGGATACTCCATCACAAGGATTCTACCGGTTCGGCAATCGAGAAGGTTCTTATTGAGAAGGTGCGGGAGCATAAGAACATTCAGATATTCGAAGATCATTTTGCCATTGACCTTCTTACCCAGCACAACCTCGGGGAGTATGTAACCCGGGAGTGGACGAACATAGAATGCTACGGCGCCTATGTTGCAGACCTGGCTACAAGCATGGTCAAGACATTTCTTGCCAGGGTAACGGTTCTTGCCACAGGAGGCTGCGGAAATATATATCTTACAACCACCAATCCACCCGTTGCCACCGGTGACGGTGTTGCAATGGTCCACAGGGCCAACGGGAAGCTTGAGAACATGGAGTTCATCCAGTTTCACCCGACATCGCTTTACAACCCCAATGTCAGGCCATCTTTCCTCATCACGGAAGCTTTAAGGGGTTTTGGTGCAGAGTTGCGCAACAGCGCCGGGGAGAAGTTCATGTCCAAATATCATGTGAGGGGGTCACTGGCACCGCGTGATGTGGTAGCGAGGGCCATTGACAATGAAATGAAACTCAGGGGTGATGATTTTGTATGGCTTGACTGTACCCACCTTGACGGCGAGGAGCTCAGGTCACATTTTCCCCATATATATGAGAAGTGCCTGTCAGAAGGCATTGACATCACCAGGGAGATGATTCCAGTTGTGCCGGCTGCCCATTATTCATGCGGAGGGGTGAGGGTCGATATGAACGGCAGGAGTTCCATTGACAGGCTCTATGCAATAGGGGAGGTGTCATCAACCGGCCTCCACGGCGCCAACAGGCTGGCATCAAATTCGTTAATAGAAGCTGCTGTCTATGCTCACCGGGCAGCAGAGGATGCTTCTGCCCGTGTATCGGGCCTCGGCTTTGAGGAAAGGATACCCGACTGGAATTACCATGGCACAACACACCTCGAGGAGATGATCCTCGTAACACAGAATTACAGGGAGATGCAGATGATCATGAGCAATTATGTCGGGATTGTCAGGTCTGATCTCAGGCTCTCCAGGGCCAAGACCCGCCTCGAGATACTGTACCAGGAGACAGAAGACCTCTACCGGAGGTCTATTCTTTCCAGGCAGTTGATTGAGCTGCGTAACCTCATTGCCGCAGGCTACCTGGTAATTAAAATGGCGCAAAACAGGCAGGAGAGCCTCGGACTTCACTACTCACTTGATTATCCCGCAAGACCCGGATCAGAATTTTAAGACAACCATATCAATGTACAGTCAACTGAACAAGAATTCTCCTGTGACCGTCAGCGAGACACCCTTTATAGCCGCACCTTTCAGCGGTAAAAATGCATTCTGGAGATACTTCATCGGCATCATTACTCCGTTCCTGGCCTCCAACCTTATCGGGGCACTGCCGCTGGTGGCCATAATGATGACAAATACTGCAGGTGGTATCATACCACAGAAAGGGGGCATGCCTGATTTTGAAGCAATGGGTATAAACCTGAATGTGGGCTTCGCACTTACTGTTTTTCCTTTTATACTGGCTTTTATTGCTATCATTGCACTGGTTAAGCCCTTGCATGAAAGGAACTTCTCTACTGTACTCAATGGCGGAAGAAAGACCAGGTGGGGAAGAATTTTCTTTTCCGCCCTGGTATGGATAGCCATTTCATTGGTATGGATGATATACTCCCTGAAGACTGATCCGGGGAACTTCAGGCTTAACAACACCACAAACTCATTGATAGTGCTTGCAGTACTTGCTCTGGTACTGATTCCTTTTCAGGCTGCCTTTGAGGAGATACTGTTCAGGGGGTACCTGATGCAGGGTATTGCAGTTTGGACACGCAACAGGTGGCTTCCGATCCTGATCACCTCGGTCCTGTTCGGACTGATGCACGGGCTGAATCCGGAAGTTAAGCAGTACGGATTTCTTACAATGATGCCCCAGTATATCTTCTTCGGCCTTGTGTTTGCTGTTCTTACAATGTTTGATGACGGCATCGAGGTAGCAATCGGGGCTCACGCTGCCAACAACATTTTTCTTTCGGTGCTTGTCACCCACAGTGACATGGCACTGCAGACACCGGCGATGTACGAGCAGCTAGAGATCTATCCATGGAAGGAATTTGGCGGCCTGGTTGTCATGTCAGCGGTTTTTGTGATAATCATGGCCATGGTATACCGCTGGAAGGATCTGCGAAGGCTTTATGCACGGATCACTCCCCCGGTACCGGCAGTACCGGATGTCGAAGATGTTGGCTGAAGCTTCAGGGGGCCGGATTCATACGAAGGATATTGGCCGAAGCTTCAGGGGGCCGGATTCATACGAAGGATATTGGC
>CAYYEH010000146.1:0-1972 GCA_964470815.1 uncultured Rikenella sp. | reverse complement strand
CCGGATTCATACGAAGGATATTGGCCGATAATCCTGGGGGCAGGATTCAGTCAGGGCATCCTGGCCAGTTACCTGGGGGCCGGTATCAGATTCCGTAGATGCCGGTTGAACCTTCACTCCGGCATGTGCCCCATTTTTCTCGAATTTCCCCGATAATATCCCTGATCTCATCGACTTCGAGGGTGGTGAGCAACCGCAGTCGTGTCTCCCTGAACCCCGGAAGACCCTTAAAGTAATTTGAAAAATGTCGTCTCATTTCCAGTATTGCAGCCTTACCCTCCTTGTGTTCCAGTGATTTGTCAAGGTGAAGAAGGGCCAGTTCGGCCTTTTCCTCCACGGTTGGTTCGGGAAGGATTTCACCCGTATCAAGGTATTGGCGGATCTCCCTGAATATCCAGGGCCTTCCGAAGGTTGCCCTTCCGATCATGATTCCATCAACGCCATAAAGGTCAAACATCATCTTTGCCCGTTCAGGACTGTTTACATCGCCATTTCCGATAACCGGTATTTTCATCCGTGGATTCTTCTTCACCTCTCCTATGAGGGTCCAGTCGGCTTCGCCACGGTACATTTGCGCCCTTGTGCGCCCGTGTATCGTCAGGCCTGCAATACCGGTATCCTGAAGTCGTTCCGCCACTTCCACAATTATCCTGCTCTCTTCGTCCCACCCCAGCCTGGTCTTTACCGTTACCGGGATTTTAACAGCCTTAATGATGGCTGAGGTCATCGAGATCATGAGCGGTATATTCTGGAGCATCCCTGCACCGGCGCCCCGTGCAGCTATTTTTCTCACAGGGCAACCAAAGTTAATGTCAAGAATATCAGGTCCGGCTTCTTCTGCCCTCAGGGCCGCATCAACCATTGATTCAATAATATGTCCGTAGAGCTGTATCCCGATTGGGCGCTCATAGTCAAACAGGTCAAGCTTCTTTACACTGCTGCGGCCATCCCTTATGAGTCCGTCAGAGGAGATAAATTCAGTGTACATGAAATCAGCGCCGAACATCTTGCAGATATATCTGAACGAAGGATCGGTGATGTCTTCCATGGGAGCAAGAAAGAGAGGCTTCTCCCTTAGTATGGTATTGCCGAGTTTCAAATCCTGGTTACTGATTTTCCTGGTCAACACTGAACAGGGTGGGGGAAAGGTCTTTTCTGGCCGTTTCATTCCTCCGGAAAACATATGTCAATCCGTACTTTTCGGCAGCAGTTCTTTTTTCCTCTTCGGGAAGCGAGGAGAAGGAGGCTTCGACCTCATTCCAGAGGGAGGCTATCAGCTCATCGGCTTCACGGCGCATGTCTGATGTCCGGTTGACACACTCCGATGCTCTCCTGTTAATTGTTTTATAGTGATTACGGGTCTCCAGGAATTTCTCATATCGTACCTTGACAACAGCTATAGTCGGATTTGTTACTGGTGAACTCCCTTTCCGGATGCGGTACTCCTCACCGTCGATGATACGTTTTCCCCAGGCCACAAGCTCATTCTCTGTTGTAAGTGAAGGGATATTGGAGTCATCGGTCGCCATGCCGTAGAATGACCTGGTTTCAGGGGGTAATTCACCCCTGGTTATGGCCATGTTCATGACCCTCAGGAAGTGAGTCAGGTAAAGCCGTGCTTTACGGGCGGCCTCCTGGTTTGTCTTTGCCTTCTCGGTCTGGTTGACGAGCGTCTGCCGCTGGTGGCTGATGGCATTTTCAAACATGGGAAGGAAAGCCTGGATTTTAACCAGTGTTTTCATCGAAAAAGCAAGCCTGAAAGGAGGTATCTCCTTGCTCATTTCAACGGCTCTTTTAAAAGCTCTCAGACGTGCAGAATCTGTGTTGGGGAGGCGGCGATAGGGCATAAAAAGTGGTTTAACTGTTAGCCAAAATGCGAATATACACTCTAATAACAATATAACAACGCCCTTCGCAATTAAAAATTACTGATAATCTGTAAAAAAATCATCGGCTCTTGCTACATTAGCGT
>CAYYEH010000145.1:0-4903 GCA_964470815.1 uncultured Rikenella sp. | reverse complement strand
TCGTTTTTAAAACTCTGCAAAGAAATATATTTGTACTATATTTTTCAAACAATTTACCGGAAATTTACATGCCGGTAAATTTAATTTAATGTTATTCAGCAGGTTAAGGCTCTTTTTCAGGCACCGGCACGCACCCGCGGATATCAAGGTAAGTAACAGAAAATGAAGCATATAGCAATACTTGCATCAGGAACCGGCACCAACGCTGAAAACATCATCCGATACTTTTCGAACGATAAAAAAGCGAAAGTAACCCTGGTTTTGTCGAACAAGCCTCAGGCAATGGTACTGGAAAGGGCTGCGGCACTCGGAGTAGATGCGTTTTTTTTCGACCGGGATCAATTTTACAATACCGGGGAGGTGCTTATGATGCTGCGCCGAAGGGAGACTGACCTGGTGGTCCTGGCAGGGTTTCTCTGGCTTGTTCCGGTTGACCTGATTCATGCATTCCATAGCCGGATTATTAATATACACCCTGCATTGCTACCCTGTTTTGGAGGACAGGGGATGTACGGGGAGAGGGTGCACCGGGCGGTGCTGGAAGCCGGCTGCACCGAGAGCGGCATTACCATACATTACGTGAACGAGCACTATGATGCCGGTGACATTATTTTCCAGGCCAGGTGCCCGGTGCTTCCCGGAGATGACGTTGACAGCCTGGCATCACGCGTTCATGCACTTGAGTATGAACACTATCCCAGAGTCATAGGGGAGGTGCTTGAGCAGGCAGGCAGTAGGCAATAGGCAGTTTTATCCCACACCCGCCAGCTGGCGGGTCGGGAAGGCAGTAGCGGAAATAACTGCCAATCATACAGTTAATGAATCCGTTGTCAACACTCTTGCCTATTGCCTCTTGCCTAATGCCTTCAATATCTTATCGTGGCCAGCAGGCTGATATACCCCTCGGCAACCTTTTTAAATGGCTCCATTGCCTCCGGGGCAACGGGGTTGACAGGAGGGGCTTCAACCTTCAGGGGGTCAATGGGAGACCCGTTGCGGTAAAACCTGAAGTCGAGGTGCGGCCCTGTTGAGAGGCCTGAGCTTCCAACGTAACCTATAACCTGTCCCTGTTTCACGTATACACCGGGTGTTATTCCCGGGCCGAAGCGTGAGAGGTGCAGGTAGGCAGTGGAGTAGACGCTGTTATGGGTTATCCGGACCATTCGCCCGGCGCCTCCCTCATAACCGGTGCTGGTGACCCTGCCGTCGCCGATGGCCAGTACCGGGGTTCCGACAGGCGCTGCATAGTCAATACCATGGTGAGGTCTGACTATCTTTAGAATCGGATGCATTCTTCCGCCCGAGAACCTTGAACTGATGCGCGAATACCTCAGGGGTGCCTTAAGAAACGCCTTACGCAGACTGGCTCCCGTGGTGTCAAAGAATGACATGACACTGTCCTGGATATAGGGAATGGCAAAAATGGTGCTGCCGGCATGCTCAAACTGTGCGGCATGTATCCGCTGAATGCCCGCTGATTCATCCCCGATGAAATCCTCCTCGTAAATCACCTTGAACCTGTCTCCCTTCTGCAACCCGAAGAAGTCAATGGTCCATGCATAAATCTCAGACAGTTCTGCAGAGAGGTTGGGATTGAGGTTATTCTCCTGCGCCGCTTCCCAAAGTGACGTGGTGATGGTGCCGGAAGAGTAGCGAAGCATTCGATTTATCTCGGCATCATGCCGGTAAATAGCCAGAGTATCCTTCAGCGAGAAGACATATGCCACACGGGGATCATGGTGATAAATGAAGTATTCAGGACTGTTAAGTGTGTCCTTCGTGGTAAGGACTGAATATGAACTTCCTGTGCGAACCCTCCGGGGATCAAATGTCTCGCGGTTGTCACGGAGCAGCTTCTCAATGTCATTCCACTGAATACCCTGGGCTGCAAGAATTGATGAGATGAACTGGTTCCTCTTTACCTTGCCGGTAGTAATATTATATGAGTCAACCGGTATCCCGAAGAGGGTATTCGGGCCTCCTGTTTCTGCCGCCGAGTCAGGTTTAAGACTGTTGCCGGCCAGTGCAGAGGCTGCCGTATCTGAGGCATTAATTCCAGGGGTGAGGGGTGAGCTTTCTGCCGCACCGCTTCGGGTGCATGAGGCAAACTTGATCACAACCGCTCCCGCGAGCATTAAAAGTGCAAGACTGATTCTCATACCACTATGTTTACAATCCGGTTTGGAACCACAATAACTTTCGGGGTTGCGGAACCTATCCATTTCTGTACCCTCTCATCCTTCAGGACGATCCGGGTCACCTCTTCCTTCGACAGGCCGACAGGGAGTTCTATTCTGAACCGCATCTTCCCGTTGACTGAAACCGGGCATTCAAACAATTCCTCCCTGAGGTATTTCTCATCTGCCAGAGGCCATGGCTCGTAGGCGATGGTGCCCATGTGGCCGGTAAGATGCCACAGTTCCTCAGCCAGGTGCGGTGCAAAGGGAGAAAGGAGCTTAATGAAAACCGAAGCACTTCCGGGAGTGATCTTCTCCTTTTTAAGTGCCGTATTCAGGAATATCATCATCGCAGAAATAGCGGTGTTGAATCTGAGTCCTTCAATATCTTCCGTCACCTTCTTGATGGTCTTGTGTAGAGTTTTGAGAACCTCCGGGTCTTCTTCACCCACCGTGATATTCTCCTGGTTTGCCATAAGGCGATATGCTCTTGCGAGGAAGTTATGCGGACCTTTTATACCCTTCTCATCCCATGGCTTGGTTGCCTCCAGAGGGCCCAGGAACATTTCGAAGAGGCGCAGGGTGTCAGCTCCGTAGTTTTTTACAACGTCATCGGGATTGATAACGTTTTTAAGACTCTTTGACATTTTCGCCACTATCTGGCGGACCTCTTCGCCGGTCTCCGTGATGTGAAATTTACCGTCCTTTTCCGACACAAGGTCTGATGAGACTTTGGCCCCTGTGGCAGTTTCATAGGCAAAGGCGAGGATCATTCCCTGGTTGAAGAGCTTCTGGAATGGCTCATCAGTGGAGACAATCCCCAGGTCAAAGAGTACCTTGTGCCAGAACCGGGCATAGAGCAGGTGCAATACGGCGTGTTCTGCCCCCCCAATATAGAGGTCGACAGGCATCCAGTATTTCTCTTTCGCACTGTCAAATATTTCGTTGTCATTCCGCGGGTCAATGAACCGCAGGTAGTACCAGCATGACCCGGCCCATTGCGGCATGGTGTTGGTTTCCCGCCTGCCTCTTCGGCCGTCGGCGTCAGTAACCCACAGCCAGTCAGCGGCATTTGAAAGGGGTGACTCGCCGGTGTCGCCCGGCTCATAAATCTCAAGTTGAGGAAGGGTAAGTGGCAGATCCTTTTCGTCAAGCAGGCTTATTGTGCCGTCTTCCCAGTGGATTACCGGGAAGGGTTCTCCCCAGTAACGCTGCCGGCTGAAGAGCCAGTCGCGCAGCTTGTAGTTGACCCTGCGGATACCCAGGTTTCTGTCTTCAAGCCATTTTGTTATAGTGGCAATCCCCTCTTCGACGTTCAGTCCGTCAAGGCTTATATTCAGTTCTTTATTGGCTGAATTAATATAGCGGCCGTCACCGCTCCAGCATTCATTGCCTTCTGTAATTCTCTTTCTCTGTTCCCGGTCGGCTACATCAGGGTCGAGGATGCAGGTGATCTCAATGCCGAACTTCTTTGCAAACTCGAAGTCGCGTTCATCATGTGCAGGTACAGCCATTATGGCTCCGGTTCCGTATCCCATGAGGACATAGTCAGCCACCCAGATGGGGATTTTCTTTTGGTTAACGGGGTTTATGGCGAATGTTCCGGCAAAGACCCCTGTCTTCTCCCTTGCAAGGTCAGTGCGGTCAAGGTCTGACTTGAGAGATGCTGCAGCGATGTATTCCTGCACCTTTACCCTCATTTCAGCGGTGGTTATTTTGCTGACCAGCGGGTGTTCAGGAGAGAGGACCATGTAGGTGGCACCGAACAGGGTGTCTGGTCTTGTAGTATATACTGTGATCTTCTCTCCGGTACCGTCAATTTTGAAATCCACCTCGGCCCCGGTAGAGCGACCTATCCAGTTTCGCTGCATCTCCTTGATTCCCTCCGGCCAGTCGAGATTCTCAAGGCCGCTCAGCAGTCTTTCGGCATAAAAGGGGATGCGGAGCATCCATTGCTTCAGGTTCCTGCGCACCACCCTGTTACCGCACTTCTCATGCGAACCATCGGTCAGCACCTCCTCGTTTGCGCAGACAATACGGCACGTGGGGCAGTACCATATCTGGGCGTCATCGTAATAGGCCAGCCTTTTCGAATCGGTGTATTTCCTTCTTGCGGCATCGCCTGCCTTGATGACATCAAGGGGTATCGGGAGTTCACCAATGTCACGGCCGCGATTGGTGTTCTGATCATACCAGGTGTTGTAGAGTTTTATGAATATCCATTGAGTCCACCTGAAATATGCAGGATCAGTTGTGTTGATCTCGCGGTCCCAGTCATAGCTGAGGCCCAGTCCCTTTATCTGGCGGCGGAAGGTGTCGCAGTTTTTGTTTGTGGTGACGGCCGGGTGGGTTCCGGTCTGGATGGCATACTGTTCTGCCGGCAGCCCGAAGGCATCCCATCCCATGGGATGCAGGACGTTGAATCCCCTCATCCGCTTGTATCGTGCCACGATATCAGTTGCGGTATAGCCCTCCGGGTGACCAACGTGCAGGCCGGCGCCGGAAGGGTAGGGGAACATGTCAAGGATATAGTATTTGTTGGGATTTGACAGATCGTCAGTTGTTCTGAAGGTTTTGTTCCTCTCCCAGTAATCCTGCCATTTCTTTTCTATCTCCGAATAATTGTAATCCTTCATGTTGTTAAGTGGGTTTGCACCTATGGGTTGCGAAATTATGAAAACTTTGGCAAAAAACTTGCCCGATGGGTCGCGTACAGGGCATATTTA
>CAYYEH010000144.1:0-4953 GCA_964470815.1 uncultured Rikenella sp. | reverse complement strand
GGGTGGCCCAGGGTGAGTACCCTGTCAGGAAAGATGAATGATTTTGTTACAGGCCTTTAAGGTGTATAACCGTCCATACCGGGTGAGGCACGCACGATGAAGACCGGAGTCATGGAAAGACCTGCAGATAGTGAGAGGTCAACCCTGACAGTGACTGTTGTGCTGCTGTGAATGGCCGCAGATGATTTCTGTGGGTTACTCCCGTCAATCGTATAAACAATTTCATACCCGGGATCACCGGAAAAAATTAAAAGATCAAAGGGGGCTTCGTAGAATCCTGCCTCATGGTTTGCCGTTGCGAATGCATTGTGGCTGAGGGTGACAGGGGCATTCCGGCTAGGTACCCTCGTACCGTTAACCAACAAAACGAAGCCGTCGTCATAGTTGACCCTGAGCCGGGGCTTAAATCAATCTGTCCATGGATAGACCCGCATAACAGCAGGATGAATATCGAAATGAATAACCTGATGCGCATCTGATTATAAAAATCCGAATAACAGGCAAATCCGTCATGACCGTCTGATCTCCGGTGGCCTGCATTTCAAATGCCGGCTGCCCTGATAATCCACACGTGGCAAAATATTGTTTCCTGCCCGGGAATGTACTGCTGATCCTTCTCAGAACTGAACATATTCCACCCTCGTTATCTTCCTTGCCGCCTTGAGCGTATCATGCAGCAGGTCACTCAGGTGGTGCAGTTCAAACTCTCTTCCGCCTCTCTCCTTGGCGTAGAACTTGCTTATTTTGCCGGGAGATGATCTTATCACAACGTCCTTCGAGGTATTCATCAGGTACATCCTTCCATGCGGCAGACTCATTATGTGAAAATTGTAGTCCATATAGCTTGAGATACCTGTTGTCAGTCAAATAACCTTATCTTTTTTAAGGATAACGGCTTCTGCCTTCATCGAGATAGCCCTCATCCGTAAATAGTTAACGGTCATAAATTAAAAAGATTGCCTGCTACGGCGGAATCCGGATACGAATTGTCAGGGTGAAGAGTTATTATAGGGAGGAATGAGAGTCAGATTAACAGAGACAAGCACCAGGAATATGAACAGGCAGCGGACCGGAAATCTTTTTGTGACAATGACAATGGCACTATTTGTGCTCATGCCCCTGACCGTTTCAGGCCAGGAGGGAAATGAACCGGGAGTTTTCTCCATGAGCGGGGATGACACATTGCAGTGTGCTGAAAGGCTTACTCTTTACCGTTCAGCAAGGGATGGCAGAGATTCCGGCGTTCCCGGGGACCTGTGGTGTCAGCTGATTGCTGATTGCCCTGATGTGTCTGAGGAGCTCTATGTCGACGGGGAATCAATGTACCGGGAGCTTTTTGACCGGACCGGAGGACTGGAGTACATTGATTCGATGCTGATGATACTTACTCAACGGACGCATTATTTCAACAACCGTTCAGCGAATGATCTTCACAAGGCTGACATTCTCTTTGATCTGGCAGGTGATGACCCCGGATACCTGGGCCTGTGCTACAATCTCCTTACGGAGGTTTCAGAGAGTTCTCCGGATCAGATGGATTGTTATCATTTTGTGCGTCTTGCCACTGCTGCTGCCAGTCTTTATGCCATGGGCATAATAGAAGCCGACGAGATGGGGCATGCATTTGTAACGGCCATCGGAACCCTGGACTGGAGAATGGAGAATAGCATTCCAGGCTGTAGTAATACTGAGGATCTCGCGAACCTGGAAATCTTCTACCGGACCAGTGGTGCAATGACATGCGAGGGTCTTGAAACGCTATATGCCGGGAAGATCGATCGTAACTTCCGGGACACTGCCTTTGTGGCAAAGATACACGCGATGCTCAATGAGGCTGGCTGTGAGCAGTCGGTTCTTTATTATAACGTTGCGGTAAAGATGTTTGCCAATGACCGCACGCCGGAAAATGCCGTCAGGCTGGCCGAGCTGAATGCGGCCCGGAACAACATGGACAGGGCGATATCATATTTCACCGAAGCCTATAACCGTGATACAAACAGGGTAGTAAGGTCAGGGGTGCTTACACGTGTGGCCCTGATGGAACTTGAGCGGGGCAAGAGGCAGGAAGCCCGTGACCGTGCCGAGCATGCATTTCAGCTGAACAACAGGAATGCCGGGGCGCTGATGATACTGGCCGACTGCTATGCAGGAGCAGAGCTGGGCAATAAGTTTGACAATCTCGCATCATACTGGGTAGCAGTAGATTATCTTCAGGCGGCAATGAGTGTTGATCCCTCCCTGAAAGCGGAAGCTGATGCAAAGATCAGGAAGTACATGAAGCTGTTCCCGACCAGGGAAGATTGCTTTTACCGCAAGATCCTTGATGAAGGTGTCGTCTACAACGTCGGTGGCTGGGTTAATGAGGTGACGAGGGTCAGGTTCAGGAAGGAGTAATCCCTGGACGGCCAGGGGAAAAGCTCCCGGCCGGTTTCCTTAAATGACGGGTCATCCCGTGTGATAACCGGAAGTTTTAACGTGAATCTCATCTCCCCGGAACCGACTTTTGTCAAAAACGGTTATTCTATGGGTATTGGTAAAACATAAATCTAAAATACAGCAGATGAATGGCATAAGGCATCGTCTGCATGATGTAACAAAATAGTTCGCTGTTTCCCGGTAAAAATCGGGCTGTTTTTGACGAACCACAAATTTCAGGTTGCCAGTCAGTCAGGACAGGGGATAAGAACCCGTCAAAATTTGATAAGTGATTCTCGTAATGCACACAGAATCACTTTATTTGAAACTTTCGCCCTTGCCCGGCAGGGGTGTCTGAAGTAACTTTGTAGCGAAGATCAAAACGAACAGCCATGAAGACATTCAGACAGATTTCTTCGGGTTTAGGCGTTGTGGCCGGATGCAATACAGCAATCAGAAAACTAAAATTCAGAATGTCGGCAGGGAGAGACACCTTGCGGTCGGTTCTGCTGGTAACATTGTTTCTCATCACCGCCTGTGAGGTACCGGGAGGGAAGCCTGCGATGACTGAAGACATGGAGCAACGTGCAGCGAAGGACCTCTTTTATTTCCAGGTAAGGTATCTTCCGTTCAGCGAGGAACTTCTTGCAAAATGTCTTAAGCTCGAAGGCATAAAATACCAGGATGTGGTGCTGCTGCAGTCAAAGCTTGAAACGGGTTACTATACTTCAGACATATTTTTAAACGGGAACAACCTGTTCGGGATGAAGTATCCTGCCTTCAGGCCTACGGTCGCAACCGGGGTTTACAAGGATCACGCACGGTATGAGCACTGGTCTGATTCTGTGATTGACTATGCCCTCTGGCAGCAGTACTACATTTCTCGGGGTTATCGGATAGGAGATGGTCAGGACAGTGATTTCTACCTGGTCTTTCTTAAAAGCCTCCCATATGCCGAAGACCAACGATACGTATCCAAGCTTGTACAGTTGTCAAGAGGTGACATTACATAAAATTATGGTTTAGCCCCTGCTCACCTGTATCGCCTCAGCCTGTTGTTCGTGCATTCATCCTTCAGTTCAATGAATGCTGCTTTTCCTGTCACTCCCGGATTGGCCGGCAAGACTGTCGGGGTAACGTTCTGCTAACCGGGAGGCAGCGGGTTCATATCCGGAATTGTCAAAGGATGAAATTATCTCAACGGGGGGATCAAACCCTGAAAGCTCAGCGAGGATGCCCTCATTTACCACTATCTTCCCGTCAACAGTCAGGGTACAGCCCGGAATATGGAAACTGTATCCAAAAGCAGACTTATTATCCCCGCCTGCAAAGAGGTTGTTACCGATTCCGATGGTGATCATCCCTGCAGGCGTCCAGCAGGCAAGCTTGCTGCCGGGTACGGGTGACATGGCTACTTCGCTGGCAGGAAGATATACCTGCGTTCCCGGGCAGCCCTCTTTGAGGTCCTCGTCTGATACGATCCCATCCAGAACAATGATCTTCCGGCCTGTAACCGTTACTTTCAGGTCGGTTCCGTTGGGATGGGTTATATGAATCTCATTGCCGGCTTCCAATACTCTCCTGATTAAATTTCCCGTAGATTCAAGGGCAAGGTAATCGACGTTCATTCCTTTCCGGAAAATGTCTGAAAGTTCCCTGTATGTAATTCCGAACTGCTTTGCCCTGGCCTCTGTGACCTGTGCCTTACCCATCAGGCATGGCACAATGGCAAATAATGCTATGATGATGAATTTTAAGATCTTTCATAGCCTCATGATTTTATTGAGTGGATCGATTAAATCGGATATGATATAATTCTCTTGCCTTTATCCGGCACTCCAAGATTCATCTGCCTCAGATCTTCAGGAAGCCCAGGTAACTTTCATGCGATAGAAGTATAATAACAATCAGGTTTTCGTAATTTTATCGCTTCGGATATTAACATCCAAAATGTAACTGCCATGAATAGAATAATAGCTTCATTGATCTTTAATCTCCTGATTGTCTCCTCCCTTGCACAGAGACAGACAGTGGACCTTTCACACTACATTTTTCCGGAGTTTATCATGGGAATGGTTTTACTGAAATCAGGATATATATACCAGGATTCACTGAACTACAATGCATTTTCAGAGGAAATGATTTTCCTGGACAAAGGCAGGAAGCTTGCAATCGGAAAAGAGGACAGAAGTAAGGTGGACACTGTTTTCATTATGGGCAGGAAGTTTTTTGTTTTGAATGACGGATTTGTTGAACTGGTATACCGGTCGGACTATGAGCTTTATGCCGAATACAGGTGCGATGTGAAGTTCCCTGGTAAACCGGCCGCATACGGAGGTACCTCGGAAACAACCTCAGTCAGCACATATTCAGGTATCTACAGCGGGGGCATGCTGTATGAACTGAAGTTGCCCGAAGGGTATAAGATTAAACCTTATACAATCTACTGGCTGAAAAAGGACGGGGAGATAAATAAGTTTGTCAGCCTGAACCAGTTGACCAGGTTATTTGATGACAGGAAGGATATGATCAGGGAGT
>CAYYEH010000143.1:0-4972 GCA_964470815.1 uncultured Rikenella sp. | reverse complement strand
TCAACAAAATTGGTCATCAGCGTCTTGAATTTAGTGTGGCAAAGATATCAAAACCGCTCAGATGGTCACACCCGGATCCTTCTTTTTGTGCCTGTTGAAGCTGTCAATAAGGTCACCTCCCTCCACTACCGGGAAAATAGAGGGAACGAGGTCAGCAACAGGATTGTACAACATTGAATTGTTGATTGTATCTGAAGGGAGGAAATGCTTCTTTTCGTTGATGGTATTAAGGAAGACGAAAAGTACGCTGAGTACAAGGGCAATCTTCAGTACCCCGAATACTGCACCGAGCGATTTGATGACAAAGCCCAGCGCCATTGCCTTCAGCAGGGAGTCAAGAAGCTTCCCGAGAAGGTATACCGCAATCATAATCACCACAAATGTCACGGCAAAGGAAACTATGCCGGTCCATTGAGAGTGCATATCAAACCATCCCCCAAGCTTCTCCGCAGTCCACCAGGAGAAGTGAATTGCACCCCAGATGCCCAGCACCAAAGCAGCCAGCTCTGCCACTTCGATTATCAGGCCGTCTATGAATCCCTGTACCAGCCCGTAAAACAACAGGGCAACAATAACAAAGTCAATCCAGTTCATTGCCGGTTATTTTTGAAAGGATGAAGGTAGAAAATGTTGAACAATCACACAAACCATCAGGTAACCTGCATTACGTTACATGGCAGGAATAACCCCTCCGGCAACATGCAAATCGTTCACGGGATGAATAAACCATTAATTATCTTTGATAGAAAATAATTGACTGCATGGATGTGACAAGAACCGACGTAATTGCCGTTTTCGATGTCGGCAGAAGCTGGAAGAGGTTCCTGCTGTTTGACAGGAATCTTCAATCGGTACATACAGAGGAGAAGATAATCGGTGAAACTGTCGGGAATGACGGTAAACCGGCTTTTGACTTACAGGCAATTGAACAGTGGATGCTGACATCTGTCAGCCGGGTGGTCAGCGGCGAGATTTACAATCTCAGGGCATTGAATCTCACCGCCGGCGAAGAATGCCTGGAGGAGCTTGAAAAGAGACTGGCAAAAATCACCGAGTCGGTGACAGCCGGCAAGGCTGTATTCAATGGCAGAGGCATCAACAGTGCCGTGGCTTCACTGATCCCTTACCTGAAAGGTTCAGAAAGACCCTTCCTGCTGGTATCCACCGGTACCAGTTGCACCTTTATGAATCCGCCTGAAACCGGGTCTGCTGCCAGGTCCCCAATAGCCGCAGGAAGGAAACCGGGGAATTTCAGGTTCCCTCTCGGGGAGATTCATGACAGGAACGTCATGTTGCTTGATGACCATTTCGGGGTGACCGGAGAACTTTACAAAACAATCAAAATCAAACATAAGAAGGTGGCGAAGATGCAGGCGAACAGGCGCGGAAGGGTCTTCTTCCGTCACGGCATACCCGGCGACCTGGCTGACACCACTGCAGACCTGTCTCACTTTCTGACTTATGCTGATGCCTATCACCAGATGATGTATGACCTTGTTGATGAATGCCTTGAAGCATACAGGCAGGTAGCTCCGGAAGACGGGAACAAAGAAATTGTCTATGTTACTGGCGGATTCGCCCGCAACGACACATTCGTAAGAATCCTGGCCGCACGGATCCCGGAAAAGAGGGTTTATGCAAGCACCATTGAGCATGCAACTGCTCTCGGCGCCGCCATTGAAGTATACCCGGAAGCTTTCTCCACTGAGCTCCCACCCCTCTGGCTCGGGCTGAAGGCCATCCTGCTCAGGGATGAATGACACGGGGCAGGCAGCTGTTCAATGAACCACATATGTTTCTGAACATTCAACGGTTTATTGTCAGTCAATTGTGATTAATTTTACCTGTTTAAAACAACAGACCCAGTTAACCTATCCACTATGAAAAGACCAGAATCATTCATGAGGCTTATGCTCCTGGCAGCAATTGCCATAACAGTTGCCGCATGCGGCAGGGCCAATCAGAAAGACAGTCTCAGCATCAGCTATGAAAAGTACCTGATGCCCAACGGCCTCCAGGTCATACTGCACCAGGATCACTCTGACCCTGTTATATCCTATGCCATCATGTACCATGTGGGATCATCAAGGGAGGTGCCGGGACGTACCGGATTCGCCCATCTTTTTGAACACCTCCTCTTCACCGGATCTGAAAATGTTCCTTCAGGCGCTTTTGACAGGATACTTGAAGCGGCCGGCGGATCCAACAACGGCTTTACAAACCGCGATGTGACAACCTACTTCGATGTGTTCCCGAAAAATGCACTTGAAAAGGTGCTCTGGCTGGAATCTGACAGGATGGGATTCTTCATCAACTCGGTCACACAGCGGTCGCTGGCAATCCAGCAGAACGTGGTCCAGAATGAGAAGCGGCAGTACCAGGATAACTCACCCTACGGATTCACTGATTATGTGATTTCCAAAAACCTGTACCCGGCCGGCCACCCCTACAGCTGGGAGGTGATAGGCGAGATGGAAGACCTCAGGAATGCATCCCTTGATGATGTCAGGAAGTATTATGATACGTTTTACGGACCCAACAACGCCACACTCGTAATCGGTGGCGACTTTGACCCGGACACGGTTAAGACCCTGCTTGACAGGTACTTCGGCGAGATCCAGGCGCATGGCGAGGTTGCCGCTCGTACCCCGATGACCGTGACTCTTGATGCTGAAAAAAGGCTCTACCACGAAGACAACTTTGCAAATGTCCCGGAGCTGACAATGGTCTGGCCGGTGGCTGAAAACTACAGTGAAGACTCATATCCCCTGATGTTCCTTGCAAGTCTTCTGTCTGAAGGGAAAAAAGCGCCTATGTACAAGGTCCTCGTAAAGGAAAAACAACTTACTCCGAATGTCTCTGTCTATTCCAATCTCCAGGAACTTACAGGTGAATTCACACTATCTGTAACGGCTAACGCCGGGAAATCGCTGAAGGAGATTGAGGAGGCCGTCATCGAAGGTTTTGAACGGTTTGAAACCGGGGGTTTCACCGAAAAAGACGTTGAGCGAATAAAGGCAATGATGGAGAGAAGCTTCTACCAGGAGCTTAACAGCGTGCTTAACAAGTCGATACAGCTTGCATACTATAACACATACCTCAATGACCCGGGATATATAGTGAAGGATATCGAGAAGATCAAGGCTGTCACTCCGGCTGATATCATGAGGGTCTATGAAAAATACATCAAGGGTAAACCCAGGGTGGTGACCAGCTTTGTTCCCAGGGGAATGACCGGTATGATGGCCGAAAACTCAGTCAAGGCTGCCGTAAGCGAGGAGGATATAACCAAAGCCAGCCAGGTGGCAATTGATGACATACCTGCAGGTACGGTGGAAAAGACACCGTCATCGATAGACCGGTCTGCAGAACCCCCGGCCGGACCCGAGCCCGAGGTCAGGGTACCCGAAGTATGGAGGGCAACCCTTGCAAATGGCATGGAGGTCATCGGCATCCGCAACAGCGAGCTCCCGCTGGTAACCATGAACCTGGTCATTGCAGGCGGTGCTCTGCTTGACAGGGTCGATCTCCCGGGCGTTGCCTCAATGGTGGCTGCGGTACTGCCCCAGGGAACAAGGAACAAGACACCAGAGGAACTGGAGGAGGAGACCAAGCTCCTGGGCTCGGTCATCTCAGTGCGTGCCGGCTTTGAGGAAATAACCCTCAGCGCCAGCTCCCTCTCGAGGAATTTTGACAAAACAGTGGCCCTGATGAAAGAGATTCTGCTTGAACCTCGCTGGGATTCAACAGAGTTTGTAATGGCACAGACAAGGACAAGAAACCGCCTGCTGCAGGCTGAAGCCAGGCCGGCAAGTGTTGCCTCGGGCAAGTTCTACAGGCTTGTCTACGGCCCGGATAATATCCTTGGGTACGACCTGTCAGGCACAAAGGAATCGGTTGCCATGATCACACCCGGAGACCTGAAGGCATTCTATGAGAAGAATTTTTCCCCCTCTGTCTCCAAAGTACTTGTTGCCGGCAATGTGACAAGGGAGGAGGTCATTGAGGCGCTGAAGCCGCTTGAGGCTGAGTGGCAGGCAAAAGAGGTTGAAATAACAGGCTTCGAGGCTCCTGCCATCCCTGAAAAGTCACAGGTCTTCTTCGTGGATATTCCCGGTTCACGGCAGTCGGTCTTCTATTGCGGATACCCGGCGCTGACCAGGGATAATCCTGATTATGTGAAGGCCGATTTCGCCAACTACCGGATGGGAGGCGCCTTCACCAGCATACTGAACCAGATCCTCCGCGAGGAGAAGGGATTCACCTACGGGGCATCAAGCTCCTTCAGGGAGATGAAGAACACTGCCCCCTTCGTGATCTCAACAATGGTAAGGTCTGATGCCACCCTGGAGACGATGGAGATCATCACCGGTGAACTCAGGAAATACCGCGAAGGGATTAGTGATGATGAGCTTATGTTCATCAAAAACTGCATGATAAGATCGAATGCACTCCGCTTTGAGACAAATGAAGCGCTGGTTAACATGCTCTCGTACATAGGCAAGTACGGGTTCAGCAACGACTGGGTCAGGAAGGAGGAGGATGTGATCAGGAACATGACCGTTGAGGACCATAAGTCAATCACGCAGAAGTATTTCGATCCGGACAGGATGTACTATGTTGTTGTGGGTGACGCCGCAACACAGATGAAGCAGCTGGAGAAAGCCGGTTTCGGAAAGCCGGTGGTGCTGGAAAGGTAAACGGATGTACGGGGGTTTTGGTGCGGCTTTCACCAAACCCCCGTTAACTATTTAAGCTTCTTTTTGAATACCATCTTGCACAGCCATGCCTTGCCGTCATCATAACAGCACCAAAGAGGTTCAAGATTGCAGTCAGGTCCGGTGACTTCAGCAATCATTGCTCTGTAAACAGGGTAACTCTCTCCGGGAATTTCTCCAAGGAGTTCTCCGGTGGGTTGAATTTTCGGATCGGTCAGTATTTTCTATACAAAAAGACCAATGGATCTCAGTTC
>CAYYEH010000142.1:0-5098 GCA_964470815.1 uncultured Rikenella sp. | reverse complement strand
AGTCGGGGTGAGAAGACTCGAACTTCCGGCCCCTACGTCCCGAACGTAGTACGCTACCAACTGCGCTACACCCCGATTTAACCTCCGTATCTTCAGCGAGAAAGGTTTTTCCTCAGTTTCCCTGATGAAGCTGCTAAAGAGGTCTTTTAATTCAGTGTGCAAAAATACAATTTTTTCATTCAAATAATAATCTGCCCGGAAAGTAATAATCCTCAGTCTTTCCTTACCGGCAAAAAAGTCATAACTTGTGTCTATTATTCCATATTCCGGTTGGCTTTATGGTTAGCAGGTGCAACACATTAACTGCACGATTTAACCCTCGCCAGGGGATATCATCCGGGTCATTTACGGTAACCCTGTTGCTTTTCCTGGCTGCAGGCCCGGTTTGTTCTCAGAGTAACAGTATAACAGACAGCCTCTATTCGCTGCTAAGGGAATCAAAACCCAAAGCCGCATTGCTGAACGCCCTTGCCGCCGAGTACATTAACATTTTTCCACAGAAGGCAGAAGAGCTTTCGGACAAGGCCCTGGAAGCAGCCAGAAAAGAGAAAAATGACCTCGAAGAGGCCGGTGCATGGCATAACAGAGCCTGTGCCAGGTTGTCCCTCGGAAGTTATGATACCGCCCTTGTCATGCTAGGGAAATCGAAAGAGATATTCAGCAGGCTGCAGAACACCGAAGGGCTTTTGCGCGTTGAGAACTCAAGGGCCAACCTTTACTTTCTGCAGGGGCAACTCGATGATGCACTTGAAAAATACAACAGTAACCTGGCGGGTGCCATAAAGGAGAACCTTCCCGCCATCCGGGCCACTGCCCTGGCGAATATCGGCCGCATTAACTGGCTCAGGGGGAATTATGATACAGCACTGCAATACTATAATGATGCCCTGGTGATGGCAGATTCACTCAGAAACCAGTTCATGAGGGGGATGATTAACCTCCTGGCCGGCATTGCTTACCAGGACAAGGGTTACTATGAACTTGCCGCCGCCAGGATCCTGCTGGCCGCAGAGATTTTTGAAAAAATGAATTACCTGTCGAAGCTGCCTTATACATATAATTACCTCGGGTCAGTATATTTTGAACTGCAGGAAAATCATATGGCGATTGAGAGCTACAGGAAAGCCCTTGACAGCTTCCTGAAAAATGACGATGAGTGGGGGACGGCTCTAACATACAGATATTTGGGAAGATCATTCCGGAGAATGCAATTGCCTGATTCGGCCTTGCGTTACTTCCGGGCCTCACTGAAGCTTGCAAATAATCTTAAAGACAGAAGCGGGGAGCTCTATTCAAGGCGATTCCTGGCCGAGGTAATTCTCGAACAGGGAAGGCTTGACAGCGCAAGGCTGTTGTTTAAAGAAAACATCAACAAGTCAGTCATGACCGGAAATATCCGTGAAAAGGCTAATAACCTGTATGACCTGGGGCTGTTGTATGTCAGAGAAAGAAATCTCCCTGTTGCCATCAGATTTCTGAATGATGCTGCGGCAATTGCCGACTCGCTTGATCTCTTCTATGAAAACATGCTTATAAACAAACAGCTCTCGGAGACATACGAGCTTATGAATGATCATCAGAAGGCGCTTGCACACTATAAGGTATACAAATCACTCAGTGACACAATTTTTACTGCTGAAAAGCGAAAGAATATCGATGAGCTTCAGCTCAGGTATGAAACTGTAAAGAAGAACAGTGAGATCAGCGGCCTTAGAATGGAACAGAAAGTGCAGGCAGAGAACCTCAGGACACAGCGCATTCTCGGCTATGCCCTTGCTGCTGTCCTGACCCTGGTAATTGCCTTCACCCTAACCCTCTGGCACAGCTACAAACAGAAGAAAAGAGCAGACCATGAAAAAGAGATCCTGCTCAAAGAGATCCATCACAGGGTCAAGAACAACCTCCAGACAATCTCAAGCCTTCTCAGCCTGCAGTCGTATAATATTGCCGATCAGGGCGTGAAGGACGCCGTGAAGGAGAGCCAGGACCGTGTCAAATCCATGGCACTGATACATCAGATGCTCTACCAGCAGGAGAAGCTCTCAATGATAGATTTCGGCCAGTATCTTCATCAGCTTGCAGACAGCATTGCCTCAGGCTATGGCCGGCCGGAAGGCAAGATAATCTGCACTGTAAACTGTGAAAGTGTTGAATTCGATATAGACACTGCAATTCCGCTGGGTCTTATTGCAAATGAACTCATTGTCAATGCATTTAAATATGCTTTCAAACCCTCTGAAACGGGAGAACTTAATATCTCACTCACAAGAGTTGGCAATCACAGATTTGCCTTCAGCGTCAGGGACAACGGCAGGGGAATGCCGGAGAATTTCAGGATTGACAGGACTGAAACGCTTGGACTCAGACTTGTATCACTCCTTTCCAGGCAACTCAGGGGAGTGATCAGCTGCATAAATAATAACGGAACGGAATTCAGGATCACGTTCTGAAAGTATGGTCATATGATCTATACTCTTAATTTTGCAGAATATCAGGCTTTATCGGACGGAGGGTTTTTTCCGCTGAAGTAGAAATTTCTGGTCATGGAGGCTTCAGGTGACATAAGGATACTGGTTGTGGAGGATGAGCTTATCATTGCCGAGGATATCCGTACCAAGCTCACCAGCCTGGGCTATAATGTCACCGGGATAGCCATGACTGCTGATGAGGCCGAACAATCACTGGCCGCTGACAAACCCGATCTCGTCATGCTTGATATACTGCTTAAAGGCAAAAGGGACGGTATTGATCTTGCACGCATAATAAGGGATCATTACAGGATACCATTTATTTTCCTCACATCACATGCCGACAGGGACACTGTGGAGAGAGCCAGCAAGATGACGCCTGACGGGTATCTTCTTAAACCATTCACTGACAAGGACCTTTTTGCTGCCATTGAAGTGGCAATATTCAGGAAAAGCATTATGAAAGAACCTTCGGATGATGTTTCCAGGGAATCACCGAATGAGGTGCTGAACGATTGTATTTTCATAAGGAAGGATTACCTTCTTGTCAAGATAAAATTCGATGATCTTTTATGGATAAAGGCTGAAGGAAACTACCTTGAATTATTCTGCAGCAGCGGTAAAAAACACCTGATAAGATCAACACTGAAAGATTTTCTGAACAAACTTCCCGGATCCGTTTTTCTGCAGATCCATAAATCATACGTGGTCAATATAAAACATATTGAGGCAATCGAATACAGCTACATAATCATCGGGAATGAAAAGCTTCCCATAGGACGACTGTTTACAGACAATATCAGGGAAGTCCTCAATATAGATTTCTAGTACCCTTCGTTTAGTTTACTCATTCATCACGGTGCTGCATCGGTTCGTCACGGCAGCCTGCGGTTCATCACATTTTTTTGATTTCTATGTCACTGATATTTAACTTTATACATAGAACCAAAATCGATGCAGGCCATGGAAAGGGTATTTCTTATGATGCTTCTGGTTGCGCCGCTAACCTTTATTAATGCGCAAACAAAGATTGATCTGAACGGGAAAGTGGTCAGGGAAGCAGACCGCAGGGCTAATCAGAAGACTGATCAGGGTCCCGTTCAGGAAAAACCTGACCTGATATGGGCAAAATTTGATTTTGTGCCTGGAGAGAAGGTCTTTTTTGAAGACAATCATGAGAATGAAGAGAACGGCGAGTTTCCTGCCCGTTGGGACCTTGTCCGTGGCGGTGGAATCGAAAATGCCGTGTTTGATAACCACGAAGTCATTTATTTCAGGTCAGGTGATGCATTGATTGTCCCATACTTGGAAAATCCCAAAGCTGATTATCTCCCTGATGTTTTCACTCTCGAATTCGATGCATGGTTTGAAGCAAAGGAATATTGTTATTACAGCCTCAAACTTTTTGATGAAAAGAACCAGCCGTCTACATGCAACCTGATAACAATCCAGGCAAATGCGGTTTATTATAAAGGTTCAGGCGGCTCAACATATCCGGGAGAAAAATACGATGATAATCTGCAGAAGAGCTACTGGAGGCATATTTCACTGGCTTTCAATACAAGAGCTCTTAAAATATATCTCGATGACACCCGGCTGGTCAACATCCCGAACCTGGGATGTAATCCGACCGGTGTGACAGTTGGTGTACCCTCCTATAATTCTGCAGGCACAAAGGGTATAAACCGCTTCATAAAGAATATAAGAATTGCCGAAGGGGGAGTAAAACTTTATGACAGGCTCCTGCAGGACGGGAAGATCATTGCCAGCGGGATAAGATTTGAGGTGAACAAGGCAACCCTCAGACCTGAGTCGATGGGTGTGATCAATACCATTTACCAGATTATGAATGAACATCCCGAATTAAGATTAAGTGCAGAAGGACATACCGACAGCGACGGGGATGAAGTCTTTAACCAGGGCCTCTCTGAACAGCGTGCCGAAACCGTTGTCAGAACCCTTGTACAGATGGGTATTGACGGCAGCCGTCTGACATCGAAGGGATGGGGTGAAAGCAAACCCCTCAGTGACAACTCAACTCCTGAGGGAAAGGCCAACAACAGGAGAGTTGAGTTCGTAAAGTTGTAAGAATGCCCAGGCTTATGAAACCATCAGTAAACAGTTGCTGCAGCAGCTTCATTCCTCAGGTACTGGCTTTTCTGCTTTTGTCATGTGCCGCTTTTTCGCAGCCTTCAGGATGCGATGGCTGCAGTCGTACGGCCATACTGGCCAACACGCTGCTAAATGATCCCATGAAGCTGGTTTCTCCCGATGCATTCCGTCCCTCAGTTTTCTCACGGATAGCAGAACTGGCAACCGCACCCTGTTTCCATCTGAGCGGATCAGAGGCAGACAGCTACCCGGAGAACCTGAGGGCTGCGGGTTCTGTCGCCGGTTACGGGCCTGAACGCAGAATTGCTGAGTATTCATTTGAATCAGAGCTTGTTTCGGGGTTGAACGAGACCGGTCCTGACGGCCGGCCAGTGAGATCAAAATGGATTATTTCTCTTTGGTTTGAGGGAAATCAGCGCGAGCTGGTTCACAGCTGGCAGACCCTGGGGACACAGGAAAAAAGGCCCTCATCTCCCACTGAACGCAATACGGGAACGACTTTTTCCGGGCATGGAAAT
>CAYYEH010000141.1:0-5135 GCA_964470815.1 uncultured Rikenella sp. | reverse complement strand
GGCCGGTAACTGGCTCGTAAAGGAGGAAATACCAGGCCATGCTGACGCAATGGTCCTGCTGATGGGAAGCTTCCCCCCAAGAGTGCTCCAGGCGATTGATCTTTACAATGAAGGCAGGACAAGGAGAATAATAATAGTCAACGAGTATAGAGGTCCTTATAAAATGTTGACAGACAAAGGGGTCGAGGTCATCGGCACAACCGCACAGGCTTTGAACGCCCTGGTGACGCTCGGCATACCACCTGACAGCATCACTATCCTTCCCGGAGAAGCGCAAAGTACACTGACCGAGGCAATGGTAACCGTGGATTACCTGTCAAAACACCCGGAAATCAGATCACTGATAATCGTCTCATCCCCTTCCCACATGAGACGCTCAGGACTCATATTCAGAAAAGCCATTGAATATTCCGGGCTTGATGTCACCATCGGGTACAGCCCGAGTAAATACACCGGATTCAATCCCGGACAGTGGTGGAAAAGCAAGGAGGACATCCAGATAGTCCTGTCAGAATACCTTAAGCTGACAAGCTTCGTATTGTTTGAAAAACGGAACCTCAAAGAACATTTTAAACCCAACTGACCTATATTGAAAGAATCATATGATTCCAAACCCGGATATTGACAGCTTCATCAGGACTTATATAACAAAACGTCCGGAGAGCCTCCTGAAGCCTGACCTTGATGCAAAACAGGCGCTGCTTGAAGAAAGACTGAACGGGAAGAAAGTCCTGGTCATCGGCGGAGCCGGAACAATAGGATCTTTCTATATCAAAGCCATCCTCAGGTACCGCATAAGCAGCCTGGTTGTTGTTGACATTAATGAGAACGGCCTGACTGAACTGGTACGCGACCTGCGAAGCTCAACAGAATACAACATCCCCACGGATTTCATTACCTACCCGATGAACTTCGGCGACAGGGTTTTTAGTAAAATGTTCCGCTCACTGGCACCCTTTGACATAGTGGCGAACTTCGCAGCCCATAAACACGTCAGAAGCGAAAAGGACATCTTCTCCGTGGAGGCGATGATCGAGAATAATGTGCTGAGGGCGAAGGAGCTCCTGGAGCTCCTCTTACAGCATCCCCCTGAACATTTTTTCTGTGTTTCCACGGATAAAGCGGCCAATCCCGTCAACATAATGGGGGCCAGCAAGAAGCTGATGGAAGAGCTCATAATGGCCTACTCGGGGAAACTGAAGATAACCACCGCCCGCTTCGCCAACGTTGCTTTTTCAAATGGCAGCCTTCCGCAGGGATTCATCGAGAGACTGCGCAAACGGCAGCCATGGTCATGCCCGCTGGGCATCAGGAGGTTCTTCGTATCTCCGCAGGAGTCGGGCGAGCTGTGTATGATAGCATCAGTCCTGGGAGAGTCGGGTGATATCATCTTCCCGAAACTCGATGAGGAAAGGGATATGATATCATTTGATTCTATAGCCCGCGACCTTCTGAAATACCTGGGCCTGGAAACAGATGCCTGCGCCACGGAGGAGGAAGCCAGGCAGAAAGCCCGGCTGCTGAATGAGGCATCAACATCTTACCCGGTTTATTTCTTTGAGACTGATACCTCGGGGGAGAAACCCTACGAGGAATTTTATACTGAAAGAGAAGTCATTGACCTGAACAAATTTGAAAGCCTTGGCGTTATAAAAAACACAGCATGGAGAGATTTAGCGGAGATTGAAGGTATTTTCAGGAGACTGAGGTCTCTGTTTGATGCCGGCGAGATGACCAAAACCGGTGTTGTTGAGATACTCAGGGAGTACCTGCCGGGGTTTGAGCACATTGAGAAGGGGAAGGGACTGGACTCTAAGATGTAGTCTGCAGTCGGCAGTGCCAGTCGGCAGTAAAAAAGTTTTGCGGATGTACAGGAGGTTTTTCAAGAGGTTTATTGACATAGTACTAGCTGTGCTGGCAATTCTGGTGCTGTCGCCGTTGCTGGTGCCGGTGATGATAATCCTGTTACTGACGGGGGAGCATTATATATTTTACGGGCAGAAGAGGGTAGGGTATCATAACAACTACTTTAAAATATGGAAGTTTGCCACGATGCTGAAGGCCAGCCCTTCACTCGGAACCGGCAGCCTGACAGTAAAGAATGATCCCAGGGTGTTTCCCTTCGGACGGTTCCTGAGACAGACGAAACTCAATGAGCTGCCCCAGCTTTTCAATATCCTGCTGGGTGATATGTCGGTTGTCGGCCCGAGACCCCAGATGGAGGTCGATTTCCTGAAGTTTCCTGACCATATACGGGATAGGATATACAATGCAAGGCCGGGGATGACCGGCATAGGTTCCATCGTATTCCGCGACGAGGAAAAATGGATCTCGGAACACAACGGAGA
The DNA here is from genome assembly GCA_964470815.1 of uncultured Rikenella sp. Classification (GTDB taxonomy): domain Bacteria; phylum Bacteroidota; class Bacteroidia; order Bacteroidales; family VadinHA17; genus SR-FBR-E99. Next base: position 2,787 of record CAYYEH010000141.1, on the reverse strand, counting down.
CAAGCATGAGTTTTACAGGGATCATATTGCACCGTACAAGGGAGAGCTGGAGATATGGTACCAGGAGCACCTGTCGGCTTATACCGACCTGATGCTTATTTTTCTTACGGCATGGGTTATTGTTTTCCCTGATTCAGGGCTTGTGTATAAAATTTTCCGTTCTTTACCTTCCAGACCGGATAATTTAGTTTAATTTTGTTAGCCGGATTGTCGGAAAATACCGGGAAGATGATCACCCGGTACAGGGGCTACGGAATGCGGAAGGGGAAGACTGGAGTATTGAACTGTTGGTAAACTGTTAAAACTGAGAAAGTAAACTTTCCGCCGGGATGCCAGAATTAATGATTACAGGTTGGTTGGCCATCGTGCTGGCGTTCGTTTGTTCGCTGGCGATCACATGGTATTATATACCCAAGGTTATCAAGGTTGTCAGGGTCAGGCACCTGGAGGATAAGCCGGGTAATCACAAGATCCATAAAAACGAAGTCCCCACACTCGGAGGGATTGGAATTTTTGCCGGATTCCTGGTGGGCTTCCTGGTGGGGATTGACGGCTATATGCCCGACCTCTCCTATTTTGCAGCAGCAGCTGTACTGCTCTTCTTCGTGGGCATCAAGGACGACCTGATCTACCTGAACCCCTCAAAGAAGATAATCGGGGAAGTGACTTCTGCCTTTATCGTGGCCGTCTTTACGCATATACAGTTCACAAGCCTGCACGGGTTCATGGGCATAAACACCATCCCGGCAGTTTACTCATACATCCTTACGGTCTTCGTCATAATTGTCATCATAAACGCAGTCAACCTCATTGACGGAATAGACGGGCTGGCAGGGACAGTGGGGATAATCGCCTCGGTGGCATTCGGACTGTTCTTTTTCCTGTCAGGTGATTACGGTTATACTGTTATGGCCGTTGCCCTCCTCGGGGCGCTGATAGCCTTCCTGAGGTTCAACCTCTCTGACGGCCCCAACAAGATATTCATGGGTGATACAGGTTCGCTGGTGATCGGGTTCACCCTTGCTGTCTTCGCGGTACGCTTCAACGAACTGGTGGCAGGCGGAACCGGCATCATTGACCTGGAGTCCGCCCCCTCGGTCTCAATCGCCATCCTGATAGTGCCGCTGTTCGATACGCTACGCGTGATAATCCTCCGGCTTCACTATCATCAGAGTCCGTTTACGGCTGATCACAGGCATATCCATCATATGATGCTCAGGGCCGGCTACACCCATAAACAGGCCACAGCCTACATCGGGATCTTCAATGTTGTCATGATCGGCCTGGCATTCATGCTTGACGGACTGGGTATCCTTCTCCTGGGTCTTATCCTTCTGGCACTATGCCTGCTGATGACTTTCCTTCTTACCAGGCATGTGAACCGCAGGGAGACAGCCCTGGCCCGGGCTGCAAGTGCGGGCACCATCTGACCGGGAACCACTTCTGCCCGGAAAATCATACTGAATGATAACATCCCTCAGCAGGGAAGAGTTGTACTTCCGGCATCAGCTGAGCCATCAGCAGATTGATGATCTCCTGGGTGAGAGGAGGGCACATGAGTTTCCCGGGAGCAAGGCACAGCATCTATCCGCACTTAACGCTTTCCATGCGGTGACCGGGCTGTTTGAAAGCGAATCTATTGACTATCTTCCTCAGAAAGGTCCCGTTTTGTCGTGCAGGCTGTACGGCGACCCATTATACAGGGTTTTCAGGGACCTCGATTTCCTGTTAAGGGAGGAAGATATTCCACGTGCTGCAGAGCTGCTGGCTGCCAACGGGTTTATGTCTCCCGTTTACAAGCTGCCCACTGGCAACTGCCGGAGGAAGATCCTTTTCAGGCATGTGAATGAGCTTTACCTCCATAATCCGGACCTTGATGCAGGCATTGAGCTGCACTGGAACATGTTCAATGCCAGGCTTACAACCAGGGCTGAGCATGACAGGCTGGCAAGGGATAACAGGGTGGAGATAAGCTGTAACGGGAGGGATTATTCCGCCCTGGATGATGAGACTGAGCTCCTCTTTCTTATGATTCACGGAGGACTGCATGCCTGGAGCAGGCTGAAATGGCTTGTGGATGTGAAGGTTTTCCTTGAGAAGACAGATTTCAGCGGGAAGCGGTTCCTATCGCTTGCCCGGCAGCTGAAGGCACTGCGGCTGGTTGCGTTGTGCAACAAGATGCTGGCATACTGGTTCCCGGGAAGCAGGCTGCTGCCATCGGAGGGTTTTGCTCCTGCCTGGCTGGAAAAGTACGCCATGGAACAGGTTAAGAGTCCTGACAGGAGGAAGTCATTGACGGACCACCTTTCATCGTTTGGCTTTGCCTTGAGGGCTTTCCCCGGCGTCAGGTACAAGGCCGATCTCATTGCAAGGAACCTGTATGCGACAGATCTTGCGTGCGCGGGGTGGATACCCTGTTTTGCCCCTGCATATTACCTGGTCAGCCCGGTCTGGAAACTGATACGGGGATCCAGGTGACAGGAATGATGATTACTATCGAAAACTTTCCGCTTCAGGGTGTGGTGATAAGCCAGGTCTCAGAGCTGCCGGTCATTGAAAGTCCTTTATGCGCTGGTGAATCCTTCAGCGCAAACCAGTATGAGTATCTGGCGTCAGCAGCGGGTGCGGGGGTTTTTTATGTCCGTAACGGAAACCAGGTTGAATACCTTGCTGAGCCCGGAGCTGACCCTGCCTGGGTCAGGCTGTTTCTGAACAACCAGGTGCTGGTGGCTCTGTTGCACCAGAGAAAAATACTGAACCTGCATGCATCGGGCTTTGTGGATGAGG
>CAYYEH010000140.1:0-5348 GCA_964470815.1 uncultured Rikenella sp. | reverse complement strand
CAGTCACAGTACCGGCAGGTCTGTCAGACCTGGCAATGACTCCGTTCCCGTTCTTCAGGCCGGATCTGTTGTCTATAGCCTGCTTGTAGTCGCGGAATGCCCTGAAAATGGCTGAGGCCAGGTAATCCTGTCCCTGTTCTGAAATAAGGAACTTCTCTTCTTCAGGATTTGTGACGAACCCGAGTTCCACGAGAACCGAAGGCATGGTTGTTCTCCACAGCACCTGAAATCCTGCCTGCCTGACGCCCCTGTCCTTCCTTCCGACCCTTGATTTGAACTGGTCCTGGATGAGAGTGGCGAATTCCGTACTCTGTTTGAGGTAAGTGTTCTGCATCAGTGAAAAAATGATATATGACTCCACTGAGTTTGGGTCAAAACCTTCATACTTGGTCTGGTAATCCTGCTCAAAAGTAATGACAGAGTTTTCCTTCATTGCAACCTGCAGGTTGGCCTCATCCATAGTCTGTCCCAGGACATAGGTCTCTGCCCCGGAGAACCGTTGGTCGGTCATGGCATTTGAGTGAATTGAGATAAAAAGGTCAGCCTTGTGCCTGTTGGCCACCTCGGCTCTTTCGGCGAGGCCGATGAAAGTATCGTCATCTCTTGTATAGATGACCTTTACATCCTTGAGGTTCTCACTTATATATCTGCCTGTTTTGAGGGCAACGGCAAGATTGATATTTTTCTCCCTGGATTTTGCACCAACGGCGCCCGGGTCCTTTCCGCCATGACCGGGGTCGATTACCACCACCCACTGATCGTCTGTAATCGGTGACTGTGCATTCGTGGGTGCCGGCATGGTTATTGATGCAATCAGCAAGGCACCTGCCAGAATATCTCTTAACCCTCTTATTTTGGTAATCTGCCGCATTACTGCTTTGCGAATTTTAATTAGTTTTGTCGCTGGCTCTTCAGAGATGCTCAACAACTACGCAAAAATAGCATTTAACTTCAACTTTAAAGCACCTGCCCTGTTAGCGGCAATTATCATGCCTTTGCTTATTTCATCCACCCTCTTTGCCCAGGAGGAGGTAAGGCGTGACACGGTGCCGCAGACGCTACCTGACACCTCCCTGAGGAGGGGGCCGCTGATCATCTCTCCTGATGCCGTGGATGAACCTATTGTCTATACAGCAGAGGGATACATGAAGACCGATCTGCGGTCGAGGAAGGTAAGCCTGGTACAGGGTGCAAGGGTCACCTATGGTTCAATTGAGCTGACAGCTGACTCCATTGTACTTGACATGCAGACCGGTTCGGTATATGCCACCGGCAGGGTTGATTCAACGGGAAGGATGACAGGGTTACCGGTCTACAAGGACGGGTCAGAAGAATTTGAGTCAAAGGAACTTACGTATAATTTCAAGTCAAAGAAGGGGGTAATCCGTAATGTAACGACAGAGCAGGAGGGAGGTTATTTGCAGAGTCTTACGACGAAGAGGCAGGAGGATGGCACGCTTCATGTCAACCGGAGCAAGTTCACAACCTGTGATGCAGAACATCCGCATTTCTATCTCGCCCTGCCAAAAGCCAAGGTTTACCCTGGTGAAAAGATTGTATCAGGGCCTGCCTATATGGTGGTGGCAGACATACCTCTGCCACTGGTTCTTCCGTTTGGTTTTTTCCCGGTTCAGCAGAAACGGGCCTCCGGTATTGTCATGCCAAAATACGGGCAGGAGGCACGCCGCGGATATTTCCTTTCTAATGGCGGATACTATTTTGCCCTGAGCGATTATTTTGACCTGAAACTGACCGGGACCCTCTACACCAACGGTACCTGGCTGGCGGATGCAGCCACATCATACCGGATGCGGTACAGGTTTTCAGGATCATTCGGCTTCAGCTACGCAAATAACGTTACCAGTTACAAGGGTCTGCCGGATTACGGGATGAACACCAACTACCGAATAAGCTGGTCTCACTCACAGGATGCCAAGGCCAATCCCGGCTCACGATTCTCGGCCAGTGTGAACATGAGCTCAAGCGGATATGACAGGAACAACAGCTACGAGGTTGCAGAACACGTAAACACAACCAGGCAGTCAAGTGTAAGTTACTCCAGGTCATGGGCCGGTACACCACTGAGTTTTTCAACCAGTATCAACCAATCTCAGAACGTCCAGAACAAAACAATGGCCCTGAACCTTCCGAAGGGCACTTTCAATGTCTCGCGGATCTACCCGTTCAAACCCAGGAAGCCGGTAGCAAAGAGCAGATGGTACCATGACCTTACAACACAGTATACAGCATCATTTGAGAACAGGATTGATACGTATGACAGTCTGCTCTTCACCAGTGCAGTATGGAAGAGCATGAAGAACGGTTTCAAGCATGAGATCCCGGTGAGTTTTCAGATCAGGCCTTTCAACAATTTTTCAATATCCCCGTCACTGAGGTATACCGGGGTGCTTTATACGCAGCAGGTCGAAAAGAGGTGGGATCCTGATTTCTACGATGAAAGCAGAAACAAGGTAGTTCCTTCCGTGGTGAATGACACCATCAGGGGATTAACCTACGGACAGGCCCTGGTGCCTGCTGTCAGCGCATCATTCAACCCTTCGATCTATGGCACATTTCAGTTTACAAAAAAAGGATCGAGGGTAGAGTCAGTCAGGCATGTGATGAAACCTTCAGTCGGGTTCTCCTACTCTCCTGATGCTGACTTCCTGACCAGTGACATGTTCAGGATGGTGCAGTACGATACAACAGGAAGGAGACGCGAATACTCCATTTATGAGGGCAGCATTTATGGTACACCTTCAACCGGCAGACGCTCCGGGTCGGTTTCATTCAGTCTCTCGAATATAGTTGAAGCCAAGGTGTACGCGAAGAATGACACCACCGGCAAACCTAAAAAAATCAAGCTGATAGAGAGTCTTACAATGAACACCTCCTATAATATCTTTTCAGACTCCCTTAACTGGTCACCGGTGAACATGGCATTCCGGACAACCCTGGCCCAGAACATCAATTTCCAGGCCAACAGCACTTTTAATATCTACGGCATGAATGAGAAAGGGGGTGCAATCAACAGGCTGGCAGTCAGCCAGGGGCTTGGGCTGGCAAGGATGACCAGCCTCAACATGAGCCTTGACTTTGACCTCGGGCAGTTGCTGGGATCAGGCGACCATAACAGGCAGCAACAGACACCTGGCCAGGGAGGCCAGGGGCAGGGTCGTGCGCCCGGGGAACAAGGTGGACCTGATGCTTCACCCGGAAGCAACCTCCCGCTGGCCAACAAGAACCTTGATGAATTCGGCTATGTAAGGTTTGATGTGCCCTGGTCTCTCAGAATGGCTTACAACTTCAACTACAGCAAGCCGGGTCTTGATGCCAACATCACCCAGACAATGACAATGTCAGGCGATGTAAGGCTGACACCAAAAATGGCAATCAACTACAACACCGGCTACGATTTCAAACAGAGGGAGATAACGATGACACGGGTGGGTATCACCCGTGACCTGCATTGCTGGGAGATGAGCTTTTCATGGATACCTACCGGGTACATGAAGAGCTGGAACTTCACCATAAGGGCAAAGGCAAGCATGCTTCAGGATCTCAAGTATGAAAGGAGAAAGGACTACCATGAAAATTACTAATGAATTAAAAAGATCAGGAATGAAAAGGATTATCAGCACAACAGCTGCTCCGGGGGCAATAGGCCCATACAGTCAGGCCGTGGAAGCAAACGGCACGCTTTACATCTCAGGCCAGGTGGGCATTGATCCTGCCACCGGAAAGATGATTGAGGGTGGTATCACGGAACAGACCACCCAGGTGCTTAAAAACATCAGGGCCATCCTGACTGCCGCTGGTTATACACTGGCAGACGTGGTAAAATCGACCGTTCTGCTTTCTGACATGTCAGACTTTAAGGCAATGAACGAGGTCTATGCACAGTTTTACAGTTCAGACCAGCCTGCCAGGGCTGCCTTTGCCGTGAAGAGTCTGCCGCTGGGAGCCCTTGTTGAGATTGAGACAGTAGCGGTTAAATAAAACCTGGGAATAATGGTTGAGTTTTGACACCGTAAAAGTAACAATACAGTTGCGGCGGGCCTCAGGGCCCGCCGCAACACTTATGGGGTAACAGGTAGGTGGTTTTTATTCTGCCACAACCTCAAATTCTATATCCACCTTCACATCGCGGTGCAGTTTGACCACAGCCTTGTAGTTTCCTGCCTCTTTGATTGCATCCTCACCGAGCATGATATTCTTGCGGTCAATCTCATAACCCTTTGCATTCAGGGCTTCAGCAAGCTGAATTGTATTGACTGATCCGAAAATCTTTCCGGCCGAGCTTACCTTGGCACCAATAACCAATTTAACACCGGCCAGTTTCCCGGCAAGCTTCTCTGCCTCTTTCCTTATCTGTTCTTCCTTGTGTGCTCTCTGCTTAAGGTTCTCATTGTGAATCTTGACGGCAGAATCGGTGGCCTGGATGGCAAATCCCCTCGGGATGAGGTAATTTCTTGCATAACCGGTCTTCACGGTCAGGATGTCATTCTTCTGACCCAACTTCTCGATATCCTGTTTCAGAATAATCTTCATCTCTCTTCCTCCTTTACTTTAAAAGATCAGCTACATAAGGGAGCATGGCAAGATGACGCGAACGCTTGATAGCCTTTGAAACCCTTCTCTGATACTTCAGTGAGGTTCCGGTAATGCGGCGCGGCAGGATCTTTCCCTGCTCATTGAGAAACTTCTTCAGGAACTCGGGATCCTTGTAGTCGATGTACTTGATCTTGTTCTTCCTGAACCTGCAGTACTTCTTCTTCTTTATCTCTACTGTAGGCGGTGTCAGGTACCTGATTTCTGAATTGTTCTGTGCCATGATTACTCCTCCCTGACTTTTTCGGTTTCTTTCATCTTTCTCTTCTTCTCAGCATACTCAACGGCATACTTGTCCATACGGAATGTAAGGAAACGGATGATCCTTTCATCCCTCCTGTACTGAACTTCCAGCTTGTCAATCAACTCGCCCGGCCCGCGAAACTCAATCAGGTAATAGAACCCGGTCGATTTCTTCTGGATCGGATAAGCGAGTTTCTTCAGACCCCAGTTCTCTTCATGAACGATCTCACCTTGGTTGTCAGTGATGATCTTCTTGAACTTCTGAACCGCTTCCTTCATCTGATTCTCAGACAAAACGGGAGTTGCAATGAAAACGGTTTCGTACTGATTCAACATCTCTTATTTGTTTATAAATTGTTTAAATAAATCGGGATGCAAAAGTAAAACAATAAATCTTAAAAAAAAATATTCCGAAAACTATTTGACTATATTTGTGACGGATATGTACATGTACTGTTAAAACCCGTTATGGATAACTTTATTGTTTCTGCCCG
>CAYYEH010000139.1:2479-5359 GCA_964470815.1 uncultured Rikenella sp. | reverse complement strand
GCAGGAAGGGTTGCATCCGTCAGCAGTGAAATTGCGGAGATCACCTCACGCGAAGAGGAGATGAAAACAATCCTGAGACTCGGCAACGAAGGACTTATCCCGCTGAGAATAACCCATAACGACACAAAATTCAACAACATCCTCTTCGACCTGAACGACCGGGCACTCCTGATCATCGACCTCGATACGGTAATGCCGGGTTATGTGCACTATGACTTCGGTGATGCAATACGAACGGCTGCCAACAGGACCGAGGAGGACTCTACCGACCTGTCTGCCGTTTCAATGGATATTGAAATCTACAGGGCATATGCAGAAGGATTTATCTCTGAGGCAGGAAATACCCTCAGCCGGACCGAAATTGAATATCTCCCGTTCGCCCCAAAGCTGCTGACATATATTATGGCCACCAGGTTCCTTACAGATTTTATTGACGGCGACAACTATTACAAGATCAGATATCCCCTCCATAACCTGCAGAGGGTCAGGGTCCAGCTCACCTTGCTGCATGACATGGAGGCTCAGTATGATGATATGGTTCAAATAATCAGGAATATTGAAAAATGAAAAGACTAATTATCCTTTTGGTATTTGCCTTTGGTGCCTCCCTGTTTGTCAGCTCACAGTCTCAGAATGTAGCCGTTGACAGTTCGAAATTTGCCCCGTACTGGTGGCACAGCAAGGATATGTATGACCACCTTCCGGACATCAAGAACGAAATAGTCTTTCTCGGTAACAGCATCACCGACGGTGCCGAATGGTTCGAGCTGCTGGGGAATAAAAAATGCCTTAACAGGGGCATAAGCGCAGACATCACCGAGGGAATTCTCCTTCGCCTTGACCAGATCACCAGGCTGCAGCCAAAAAAACTGTTCATCATGATAGGCGTCAACGACCTGTCGCGAAACATGACCCCCGATGAGGTCATTGTAAACTACAGGAAGATCCTTGAGCGGGTCAGAGATGAAACGCCACGGACAAAAGTCTATGTACAAAGCGTCCTGCCTGTCAATCCCGCAACAGGAATGGCAAAAAACCATACCAACAAGACTCCTGAAATAATGGAGCTTAACGGCAAGCTTAAAGCACTTGCAACTGAATTCGGCCATACCTACATCGATCTCTTCACCCTCATGGCCGACTCTGAGAACCACCTTCCCCGAAGCTACAGCGTTGATGGTCTACACCTCTCGTACAAGGCTTACAAGGTGTGGACCGACGCTATCAGGCCCTATGTGAAATAATTTTCGGTCTGATTTTATCTGCCTCTGTTTTAAACATTAATGCCCCCTTTCCTGTTTTCGTTCGAAAATAGGTTTGCATAATAACGGCAAATTGATGACTTTTGTCATGGCATTCAAGAGCATGGGAGTCACTTTTTGTCAACAGTACATCTATGGATATAAACGGGAAGTATTTCAGGGCATTCGTTGAGAGGGAAGAGGAGCTGAAGAAGCAGTACAGCGCAGAGCGGATAAGGAAACAGCATTCTAAGGGCAAGCTTACGGCACATGAAAGGATTGCCCTTCTCTTTGATGAAGGCACCTTCGAAGAGATAGATACCTACGTCACTCCATCCGACCAGGGTGTTGAGTTCGGAAAAGTTGAAAGGTCCTATGGTGACGGTGTAGTAACCGGCCACGGGAAGATTGACGGGAGGCTTGTCTTTGCTTTTGCCCAGGACTTTACAATAATGGGAGGTTCCCTGGGTATAGTCCATGCACGCAAGATCGCCAAGGTTCAGGAGATGGCCCTTAAGATGGGGGCTCCGTTCATCGGCATAAATGACTCCGGCGGCGCCAGGATACAGGAAGGAATTGCCAGTCTGAACGGTTATGCCGTCATCTTCAATAATATAATCCAGTCGTCCGGAATCATCCCACAAATCTCAGTGATAATGGGGCCCGCCGCCGGCGGAGCTGTGTATGCACCGGCACTGACTGACTGGGTTTTTATGACAAGCAATACGAGTTACATGTTTGTCACCGGTCCCAATGTTGTAAGGGAGGTTCTCAACGAGGAGATCAGCAGCGAGGATCTGGGCGGTGCCGAAGTTCATGCCAGGAAGAGCGGCGTGGCAAACATGATATATGACGATGAGGAGAATACCATCATTGCCGTAAGAAAATTCCTTTCCTATCTTCCCTCCAATAATGTAGAAAATCCGCCGGTGGCAGCATGGACAAAGGATACACCGGACATCAACCCCAGGCTTCGCGATATTGTCCCTGATGACCCGAACAAGGCATATGACGTACGTGACATTATCGGCCTGATTGTTGACCGGAACAGCTTCTTCGAGACCTCTGAACTCTTCGCTCCCAGCCTGGTGACTGGTTTCGGCCGGATGGAAGGGAGAACAGTCGGAATCATTGCTAACCAGCCAAAGGTGCTTGCCGGAGTACTTGACATAGACTCATCTGTGAAAGGAGCCCGTTTCATCCGGTTCTGTGATGCTTTCAACATCCCCCTGCTTACCCTGGAGGATGTGCCTGGTTTCCTTCCCGGGAAGGACCAGGAACATTCCGGAATAATCCGTCACGGGGCAAAGATGCTCTTTGCATATGCGGAGGCTACAGTGCCTAGAATAACCGTAATACTCCGAAAGGCTTACGGAGGAGCTTATATTGTCATGAACAGCAAGGGTATGGGAGGTGACTTCAACTTTGCGTGGCCTTCTGCCGAGATAGCCGTGATGGGGCCGGACGGAGCCGTGGCTATTCTTTACCGTAGAGAACTTGCTGAGGCAAAGGATCCGGCAGCACTTAAGAGGGAACTAGTAAAGAAGTACCGTGAGAAGGTTGCCAACCCTTTCATCGCCGATGAGAAAGGATTTATTGATGAGGTAATTGATCCGGCATATACACGGATCAAGCTGCT
>CAYYEH010000139.1:0-2379 GCA_964470815.1 uncultured Rikenella sp. | reverse complement strand
ACATAAAAAGAATACTGATAGCCAACCGGGGCGAGATTGCAGTCAGGATAATGCGCACAGCACGCAAAATGGGAATTGAAACCGTTGCTGTGCGGACCGCAGTTGAACCTGACGCCATGTACCTCTCCTTTGCCGATATTATACACGAAGAGGATGACGAGGTGGCCGAGATACCAGTGTTTCTGGATGTGGAAAAGCTGATCTCAATTGCCTTGAAAACCAGGTGTGACTCGGTGCACCCCGGTTACGGTTTCCTGGCTGAAAACGCATGGTTCGCAGAAAAGTGCAGGGACAACAAAATCACTTTTATCGGCCCCTCTCCTGATGCCATCTACAAGATGGGCAACAAACCGGTGGCAAGGCAGATTGCCCTTAAACACAAAATTCCAATGGCAATGGGTACCCCTGGCAGTGTTGCCAGCGATGAGGAAGCTGTCAGGCATGCAGCCAGGATCGGCTATCCTGTCATCATTAAAGCTGCCTCGGGAGGTGGCGGTCGTGGAATGAGAATAGTAAGGCAGGAGTCCGAGATGGAAAAAATGTTTACCCTCGCCAGCAGAGAGGCCGAGAAAGCCTTCAATGACCCCAGCGTCTTTATCGAAAAATACATTGAGAACCCAAAACACATTGAATTCCAGGTCCTGGGAGACACTTTAGGTAATATAATCCACCTCGGTGAAAGGGAATGTTCAATCCAGCGCAAGCACCAGAAGCTGCTTGAAGAGGCACCCTCCCCTGCATTGGATGATGAACTCAGGGTAAAGATGGGGGAAACAGCAGTCAGAATAGCCCGTGCTGTGGGCTATTACTCCGCAGGAACAGTGGAGTTCCTGCTCGATTCAGACCGCAACTTCTACTTCATGGAGATGAATACCCGCATACAGGTGGAACATCCGGTTACCGAGATGATAACGGGCATCGATCTGATCGAACAGCAAATACGAATTGCCTCGGGTGAAAAACTATCTCTCAGGCAGGAGGATATCAAACTGAACGGCTGGGCAATAGAGTGCCGTATCAACGCCGAGGATGTGCAGTCCGGCTTCGCTCCCTCCCCAGGGAGAATAGAAAAGATCAGCTTCCCCGATGAAGCAGGCATCAGGGTTGACACAGGGGTCAGGGCGGGATCTTCAATCGTTGCCTCCTACGATTCCATGATTGCCAAACTGATTGTAACCGGCAAAGACCGCCATGAGGCAATCATCAATACGAAAAAGGCACTTGATAAGGTATGGATCAAGGGGACAAAAACAACCCTTCCCTTCTTCCGAATGCTGATGCGTAATCATGCATTCCAGGCCGGAACATTCACAACCGCATTCATTGAGAAAGACCTTGGCAAATTCCACAACAGCAGCGAATACGAGGAAAGCATAGCTGCATGGATCGCAACAAAACTGTTCGTTGAGGAGAACCTCTCCGAGACAAAGACAGGCATTAATTTCGAACAGGGCCGGGAGCTTACACCATGGCTCCTGAGAAAGAGACTTACACAGTTCTGACTAACAAACCTGCCACGCGAATACGCGAAAACAAACTGAAACAGAATCAAAACAGAAAGATGACACCCCGGAAGCCAGCCATAAAAAAACTTTATGCCCTTTCAAATGAGGGACAGAAATTTACATTTGCACTCCCGCTGAAGAATGTAATAAGGGTGAATGGAAGGGATTACAACGTTGAACTCCTCGAGGATGAAAAATATGGCGTTCACGTACTCTGGAAGAACAGGCGCTATCCTGTTGAGATCGTACGGACAAAACAAAACAGGTACGAGATACTCTTTAATGACATCAGCCACACCTTCACGGTTGAAACCCCGGTCTCGATGCAGCGCAGGAAGGTCCTGGGAACAGGCAGGAAGAAAAACAGCTCCCTTGTTGTCAGGGCCCCCATGCCTGGCAAGATTATCGATGTAATGACAAGGGATGGTGCAGAGGTGGTACGGGGAGAAGCCCTTGTCATCCTTGAGGCAATGAAGATGCAGAACGAAATCCAGTCACTGGTCAGCGGAACAGTCACCAGGATAGGTGTCAGAACCGGCCAGAATGTAATGAAAGATGATATCTTAGCGGAGATAACCGTCAAATAATCATATCATGACCGTAAACGCCAGTTTCTTCGTGAAGTCGCTGGCTGCAGCAGCTGCAATAATCATCTCTGTTTCCTGTACGCGATTCTCGGGCAACGGTTATTCATCTGCCTGGGAAAAATATCCCGACAGCCGGTGGACAGGGCCTGATCTTTGGGCCAACAGGCTGGCTGACTGGGAAATCAGCAACGGAAAGCTGACCTGCACATCAAACCTTCCCCTTCGGACCGTTCATCTCATGACCCGGCGAACAGGTCCTGAAGAAGGAAGCCTTATGACCCTGGTAA
>CAYYEH010000138.1:3093-5427 GCA_964470815.1 uncultured Rikenella sp. | reverse complement strand
TGGTGTACAAAACCACCAAACTGACCACAATGGTTAAGGTAAACGACTGGGGTCCTTATGACTACCATCGCGACTTCAACCTTACCTACCCGCTGCAGATGAATATCGATCTGTCTACAGCAGTCTCAAAACCAAAATGGTTCGAGCTGCCTGACACGAGGATCGGGCTTCGTTTTACCAGGAGATCGCTTGATCAGTACTCACCCCGCTACTGCCCTGCCCGCACACTTGACGTGAACGGAGAATACACCTGTGATCCTACAGTACCGGGTTACCCGAATGGCTGCGAATGGGAGATCAGAACTTATCTGCATTTCAACATCGGCATGTAACCTGCTAAAATCAACAACAATGGAAAAGAATAAATATAGTTTTTCGCTGATTGCTCTCTTTGCGGCAATTATGCTTGTATGGACTGTAAGTTGTACAAGGGATTTTGATGATCTTGAACTTGCAAAGTTCCCGTCCACCCCCGAGGTCTTTATTGACGGGTTCAGTGCCGGACTCAATTATGCTGCTTTCGGAGGCTCAAAAGTTACTGCATTTGATGTCGACAACGAGGTCAGATATTCCGGTTCATCATCGATGAAAATTGAAATTCCCGATGCAGGAGACCCCCTGGGCAGCTATGCAGGAGGGGTTTATTTCACAAGTATGGCACGAGATCTCTCCTCCTATGACGCCCTCACTTTCTGGGCAAAAGCTTCAACAGCCGCAACAGTTGACCTTGTCGGGTTTGGCAATGACCTTGGTGAATCAAAATACCTCGTCTCCCTGAGAGGAATGAAGGTTAATTCCAACTGGAAGAAATATATTATCCCGATTCCTGACCCCGCGAAACTTACTGAAGAAAAAGGTATGTTCTACTACTCCGAAGGTCCTGAGGATGGAACAGGATATACTCTCTGGATTGATGAGGTGAAATTTGAGAAGCTGGGAACCATCGCACATAAGAGGCCTGTTATTCTCAATGGCAATGATGTTTCGGAGTCAGCAGTTAACGGTCTGACCCTGCAGGTTGGAGGATTGGGCATGACTGTCAACCTGCCGGCAGGGACAGACCAGACAGTTGAAATAGCTCCTGCCTGGTTCAGCTTTGCTTCATCAAATGCCAATGTGGCTGAAGTGGACAGCCAGGGCAAGGTAAAGGTCCTGGCGGCCGGATCAACAAAGATCACCGCCACTGCAGGGGGTAAGGAGGCAACCGGTTCCCTTAACATAACTTCTTCGGGAGACTTCACACATGCACCCCAGCCGGCGGCGGCGCCTGAAGATGTCATCTCCATCTTCAGCAATGCCTATAACAATATCCCGGTAGATTTTTACAATGGCTACTGGCAGCCCTACCAGACAACTCTCTCGGCAGACTTTACGGTAAACAATGATAATGTACTCTACTATACGAATTTCAATTTTGTAGGCATTCAGTTCACCTCGCCCCCGGTTGATGCTTCGGAAATGACACACCTGCATATGGATATATGGATACCGAATGCAGTCGCCACCGGAGACAGGCTGCAGGTTAAAATTGTGGACATGGGTCCCGACGGCTCGCTTAACGGAACGGATCCGTCGATAACCTATGAGATACCAGGCCCGCTGGCTTCAAAGACCTGGATCAGTGCTGATATCAGTCTTGCAGGGCTTGCATCAAGGAGCAAGATGGCACAGATCATCCTTGAGAACCTCGGGACAGGTCTTTCGGGCTTCTTCCTAGACAATGTATATCTCTATAAGGGAGGAGGCGGAACAGTAACCGGTCCCGTTGTTGCCGCACCGGTGCCTCCTGCAAGGAATGCATCTGATGTTATCTCACTTTATGGTGATGCATATGCGAACCTTGAGGGAACCGACTATCCCAACTGGGGTCAGGCAACAATTGTATCTGAAGTCCAGGTAGAGGGTAATAATACACTTAAATTTGCCGGACTCAATTATCAGGGTATTCAACTGGCTTCGGGGCAGAATGTTACGGGGATGCAGTATCTGCATCTGGACTTCTGGTCAGCAAACTCCACAGCCCTGAGTATTTACCTGATAAGTCCCGGCCCGGTTGAAAAGGCATATACCCTCACAGTGCCGACGACAGGTTGGACAAGCGTAGATATTCCTTTAAACGGTTTTTCTCCGGTTGACCTGACGAATGTCTTTCAGCTGAAGTTTGACGGAAACGGTGATATCTATCTTGATAACCTCTATTTCTACACTACCGGGGGAGGACCAGCCACGGAGCCAACATCAGCGGCCCCGACACCGCCCGTACGCGATGCTTCCAACGTGGTCTCCGTATTCAGCGGGGCATACACCAGCCTGAGCGGCACTGACTTCAATCCG
>CAYYEH010000138.1:0-2993 GCA_964470815.1 uncultured Rikenella sp. | reverse complement strand
GGAATGAGCCTCAGCCAGGTAATCCAGATGAAGTTTGACGGGCAGGCCGGTAAGACACCATCGACAATTTACCTTGACAACATCTATTTCTACAGCACAGGACCTGCCCCGACGGAACCTTCTGCTGCAGCACCCGCGCCCCCGGCCAGAACTGCCACAGATGTCATCTCACTGTTCAGTAATGCCTATGCAAATGTTGCTGTCAGCTCCTGGAGAACCGACTGGTCTGTTGGAGTGCTTGAGGAGGTCACCATTGCCGGTAATGCAGCCAAGAAATACTCCGGGCTTGACTTTGCGGGTATAGAGACAAACCCGAATACAATTGACGCCACCGGGATGACTCATGTCCATATTGATGTCTGGTCAGCTGACATTACCAGTTTCGGGTTGAAGCTTGTTGACTTCGGCGCCAACGGTACCTATGCCGGTGGTGATGACGTGGAGCACCAGGTCAATTTCGCAGCACCGGCAAAAGGAGTTTGGGTCAGCTATGACATCCCGCTGAGCAACTTCACAGGCCTGGCCACCAGGGCCCACCTGGCCCAGTATATCCTGGTTGGACAGCCAGCAGGTGGAACCACAATATGGATAGACAACTTCTACTTTTATAAGGCATCCGGAGGACCTGGTGACGGACCTGCGGCAGCAGCGCCCACACCTCCGGTCAGAAATGCTGGTGACGTCATATCATTCTTCAGCAATGCCTACGCCAATGTGACCGTGGATGCCTGGTCAGCAACCTGGGATGATTCTGACGTGACCGACCTGACAGTGGCCGGAGATGCAGTAAAAAAGTATACGTTCACAAACTTTGCCGGCATTGACTTCAGCAATCACAAACAGAATGCGTCAGCAATGACTCACTTCCACCTGGATATCTGGACACCTGATGACGTGGTGCCGGGGGATGTGCTTACAATCAAGTGTGTTGACTTCGCCGGAGGTTCTACTGAGGCTACAAACTTCATTTTGACCGTGGTGCATACTGTGAGCGGGGCCATTCCTGCTCTGGAGAAAGGCAAATGGATCTCAATTGACCTGCCCGTAACGGCATTCGCCGGCACTCAGACAAGGTCAGACCTGGCTCAGATTGTACTTACATGTACCCTTAACAATCTCTATATTGATAATCTATATTTCTACAAATAGCAATGAAAGGGTTACAGCCATACCGGACAGATTTTCCGGGAGGCTGTAACCCATTATTTAAGAATGACTTAAATTAAGGATAACATAAAAGCAAGAAGATGAAATCATTCACGCCAATATTCAATCTCAGAATAATCCTGTTCATGGCACCTCTGATCCTTATGGCAGGATGCGATGAAAAACAGGTGGAGCGCAATTATACCCTGGTCTGGGAGGATGGATTTGATACTGACGGGGCTCCGGACGACACAAAATGGGTATTCGACCTCGGCGGAGGAGGCTGGGGCAATGCCGAACTGCAGACTTACACCAGTGATCCTCAAAATGTTAAGGTGGAGGACGGAGTGCTTAAGATTACTGCAGTAAACAACGGTGGTTCATTTACTTCAGCCAGGATCAAGACACATGGAAAATTCGAGCAGGCCTATGGCCGCTTTGAAGCCCGTATTAAACTTCCGTGGGGTCCGGGCATATGGCCCGCATTCTGGATGCTTGGAGCAGACATCGGAACAAATCCGTGGCCTCAGTGCGGTGAGATAGACATCATGGAATACAGGGGCCAGCAACCCAATCTTATCCATGGCAGCGTTCACGGGCCTGGATACTCCGGCGGTGCCGCAATAACAAAAAGCTTCGGCTTTACCAATGACAGGTTCGATCTTGAATATCACACATTTGCTGTAGAATGGGGTGAAGATTTCATTGCATTCTATGTGGATGACACACTCTACCAGGAGATAAACCCCGAAGACGTACCGGGAGATTGGGTCTATGATCACCCCTTCTTTATTATTCTGAACGTTGCCGTCGGCGGAAGCTATGTCGGATTCCCCACTCCTGATACCCCCTTCCCCCAGACAATGTATGTAGACTGGGTAAGGGTTTACCGGGAAGTTCAGTAGCAATGTAGTCTGCAATTCTGTTTCAGCGGCAAAAAAAAATTTACCATAACCAGGAAGCTGAGAAAGGATTAATTATATTAACAATTCACTGAATGCTTACACTAACCTGTAACTGATGAGCAAATATGTAACCTCCGAAAGAGACAGGGTTCCGATTGTCCAGAAGGCAGCCTTCGGGGCCGGGCATCTTGTAAACAACCTCCTGCCCGGGTCACTCGGTATCTTTATGTTCTTCCTTCTTACCGCCTTTGGCATGGATCCGTTCCTGGCAGGACTGCTTGGCGGATTACCCAGGCTCTATGATGCCCTCACCGACCCGATCATGGGTTTTATTTCCGATAATACCAAATCCAGATTCGGACGCAGAAGACCCTATATCTTTATAGGTGCAATATTGAGCGGTACACTGTTTGCCGTTCTCTGGCAGCTTTATCCGCACAATTCCCAGGTTTACAATTTCTGGTATTTCCTGATCTTTTCCCTGATCTACCTGACGGGCAACACTATCTTTTCCACTCCTCTCATCGGTCTCGGGTATGAGATGACCAGCGATTACAATGAGCGTACCAGGCTGATGGCCTTCTCACAGACCATGGGGCAGATTGCATGGATGGTGGTACCCTGGTTCTGGGTGCTCATCGCAAACCCGAACCTGTTTGAGACCCAGGCTGTAGGTGTAAGAAAACTATCGGTTGTGGTTGGCGGTATCTGCATGGTCCTGGGAGTATTGCCTGCCATTTTTTGCAGGGGAATAGATGCCACAAACATGGAAAACAGGAAGGAAATCAATTTCAAGACTCTCTTATCAAACCTGAAGGATCTCCTGAAAGGTATTGTCCAGGTCTCAAAAAACAAACCCTTCATGAGGCTTTGCGGTGCCACATTCCTGGTCTTCAACGGTTTCCAGATGGTAGCCTCATTCAGTTACTTCATCATTGTCTT
>CAYYEH010000137.1:0-5630 GCA_964470815.1 uncultured Rikenella sp. | reverse complement strand
TAGTCGCGTATGCATGATCCGTCAGGAGTGTCATAATCGGTTCCGAAGACTTTCAGTTCTTCGCGAAGGCCCATGGCAGTCTGGGTTATGAATGGCACGAGGTTCTCGGGTACGCCTCGAGGAAGCTCGCCCAGGAATGCGGTGGGGTGGGCTCCGATGGGGTTGAAGTACCTTAGTGATACAGCTTTCTGTGAAGGTCTTGCGGCCATGATGTCACGAATGATTATCTCTCCCGCCTGCTTTGTATAGCCATACGGCGAAGCGGCCTCCTTAACCGGTGAGGCCTCGGTAACGGGCAGGGTGTCAGGCTGTCCGTAGACGGTGCATGAAGAGGAGAAGACCATTACAGGTGTGTTATGGCGTTCCATCATATCAAGCAGGTTCATGAGGGAGACCAGGTTATTGCGGAAGTATTCCAGGGGCTTCCTTACCGATTCGCCCACTGCCTTGTAGGCCGCAAAGTGGATGATGGCATCAACCTTCTCCTCGGCTACAAACACCTCTTCAAGTTTCTGCATGTCACAGAGGTCATACTGCCAGAACTTCGGGGTGACCCCGGTAATGGCACGGATGCCCTCCAGCACGGAGATATCCGAATTGTACAGGTTATCGATGATCACTACCTCAAACCCGCCTGCTATAAGTTCCACGGCGGTGTGTGACCCGATATATCCGGTACCTCCCGTGACAACGATCTTTTTCTTCATCAGAGACTCCAATAGGTCAGCCACTTCATTTTGTTCCTGTAGAGACCCTTGAGGTCAACAAGTATTCCTCTCTCGTTGAGCAGGTCAAGGAAGAATTTTTCATCCAGGTCACGATATTCCTTATGGGCCACAGCAACAATGATGGCATCATATTTTCCTTCCGGTCCTTTTTTAAGGTCAAGGCCATATTCGTGTTTAACCTCATCCTGTGAGGCTCCCGGGTCAATGACGTCAACCTGCACCCCGAAGTCGCGCAGTTCATTAACCACATCTATCACCTTTGAGTTGCGGATATCGGTGACATCCTCCTTGAAGGTCATCCCCATCACCAGCACGCGTGCCCTGTCAGGGCTTTTGTGTGCTGCAATGAGCTTTTTCACCGTCTCCTTGCCGGCGTATGCTCCCATGCTGTCATTGGTGAATCTCCCGGAGTCGATCATCTGGGGGTGATAACCCATGGCTTTGGCCCGGTATGAGAGGTAGTAGGGGTCTACGCCGATGCAGTGGCCACCCACCAGCCCCGGGTAGAACTTCAGGAAGTTCCATTTTGTCCCTGCGGCTTCAAGAACCTCGTAGGTGTTGATACCCATACGGTTGAAGATGATGGAAAGCTCATTCATAAAGGCGATGTTGATGTCGCGCTGGGTATTCTCGATGATCTTGGCAGCTTCGGCAACCTTGATTGATGAGGCGCGGTGGACGCCTGCCTCGATGATCAGCTCATAGATTTTAGCTATGTTCTCGGCCGATTCTGCATCGCAGCCGCTGGTCACCTTGACGATTTTGGTAAGAGTATGGTTCCGGTCGCCGGGGTTGATCCGCTCAGGTGAGAACCCAATTTTGAAATCAGCCGGGCACTTCAGCCCCGAGTATCTCTCCAGCACCGGGAGGCAGTCCTCCTCTGTGCAGCCGGGATATACGGTTGATTCGTAAACAACGTAATCACCTTTTTTCAGTATCCGCCCGACTGTCTCCGATGCCTTCAGCACAGGCCCGAGGTCAGGAAGGTTATGTTTGGTCACCGGGGTGGGCACGGCAATGATATGGAAAGAGGCCTCACGCAGATCTTCGGGGTCAGAGGTAAGTTTTATATCAGTTCCCTCAAATGCCTCATGTTCAAGCTCATTGCTGGGGTCAATCCCTTTTTTCATCAGCTCGACACGGTCAGGCCTGATGTCAAAGCCGATGACGCGAATCTTTTTTGCAAACTCGAGGGCAATGGGAAGACCTACATAACCGAGGCCGATGAGGGAGAGTTTTGCCTCTCCTTTGACTAGTTTATCGTACATATTCTTTCAGATAATTTATTATCATTTCAATAATTGAATGGAACAAACATAAAATCAGCAATCAACTCCGGTTTTGGACCGGAGCTCGTTCAGGTTTCATCTTTTTGTCATGGGATGATATTCTCCGGTCAGAACCGAGAGTGCCGAATTTCTGATCTGGTAAACTGTTTCAATGCTCTGGCGGGCATCCTCCAGGCCGTAGCCGTTACCAGCGAGTATTTCACGGTATGTGACGGTGTGGAGGTCTGTGAATCCTTCGGAGAACTCCAATTCCTCTCCGTCAACGGTAATATTCCTGTATGTGCGTTTTCCCTTTTCTTTTGCCTGGGCAGGCAGGTCATTGCAGTCGATACTCAGGAACCATCTCACGCGGGCGTTTTGTAACTCCAGGTATCCTGAGGCCTTGTCACGTTCAAGCAGATGCACCCTGTTGGAGACCACGGGCCCGAAGATCCAGCCCAGCATGTCAAAAAAGTGTACACCTATGTTGGTGGCTATGCCTCCTGACTTGTTGACATCACCCTTCCATGAGATATGGTACCAGTTTCCCCGGCTGGTGATATAGGTGAGGTCTATGTCATGCTTCTTGTTCCAGGAATTCGCTTTGATACGGTCACGGAGTTCAATTATCACGGGGTGGTACCGAAGCTGCAGGATGTTGAATATCCTTCTGCCGGTCTCTTTCTCTATCTCCTGCAATGCCTCAATATTCCATGGGTTAAGTACCACCGGTTTTTCGCAGATGGCGTCAGCCTGGTGGCGGAGGGCGAACCTGATATGGGAGTCATGCAGGTAGTTTGGTGAACAGATACTGACATAATCTAGCTGGACACCCACCCTCTTGAGTTTGTCCACGTGTCGGTCAAATCTTTCAAACTCGACGAAGAAGTCGCTCTCAGGGAAGTAACTGTCGAGTTTACCGACACAATCGAATTTGTCGAGGCTGGCAAGAAGGCGGTTACCTGTATCCTTGATCGCCCTGAGGTGTCGTTCGGCTATATAGCCTGCTATCCCTATAAGTCCGAAGTTCCTGGGTGTATTGTTCATTGGAATGGTTTTACGAAGGCATAAATTTACTGAATAATTTTTGTCACCTCCCCGCCGGAAAGTTTGTATCTCTGGCCGCTTTCGGGGCATATTGCGAGGCCGTTATCGTTGAAGGTGAGCTTGTGGCCGTATTCAGAGACCCAGCCTGTCTGGCGGCCGGGGTTGCCAACCACAAGGGCATAGGGTTTCACCGGTCTGGTAATCACTGCCCCGGCGCCGATCAGGCAGTACTCTCCTATCTCATTGCCGCACACAATGGTTGCGTTGGCGCCAATCGAAGCTCCGCGCCTTACCATTGTTGTGACATAATGGTCACGTCTTATGACTGCACTGCGGGGGTTGATAATGTTTGTGAATACCATTGACGGTCCCAGAAATACATCGTCCTCACATATAACTCCGGTATATATTGACACATTGTTCTGCACCTTGACATTATTTCCGAGGATGACACCCGGCGAAACGACCACGTTCTGGCCTAGGTTGCATTTTTCACCGATTACGGAATCTTTCATGATGTGGCTGAAGTGCCAGATCTTCGTTCCGCGGCCGATGGTGCAACCCTCGTCGATCACCGCGGTCTCATGAGCATAGAATTCATTTTCCATTTTAATCAGTTGAATTTTGACCTGATGCAGCCGGTGATATAAGCCAGTTGTTCATCATCCAATTCAGTGTGCATTGGCAGCGACAGGACCATGTCAGAGAGGCGGGTGGTTACCGGGAAATCTCCGGGACTGTATCCCAGGTGGAGGTAAGCTTTCTGCATATGGAGTGGCACCGGGTAGTATATCATTGAAGGGATGCCCTCGTTTTCGAGGCACTCGCGCAGGTCATTGCGCCTGGCGCCGTCAATCTTAAGGGTGTACTGATGGAATATATGAGTGGTGAATGATGCCCTTTCAGGGGTGGCAATGCCTGGTAGTCCGGTGAGTTCTCTGTCATAGAATGCCGCGGCTTTGCGGCGTGACTCACTGAACTCATCGAGGTGGCGCAGCTTGACCCTGAGTATAGCTGCCTGGATGGTGTCAAGGCGTGAATTGACCCCGATAGTGTCATGATAATACCTCACCTTCATCCCATGGTTGGTGATGCTGCGTATCAGGGCTGCCAGCTCGTCATTGTCGGTAAAGAGGGCTCCGCCGTCGCCATAGCAGCCGAGGTTCTTTGACGGGAAGAAGGAAGTGCATCCTATGATGCCCATGGTGCCGGCCTTCTTTACGGTACCGTCACTGAACCGGTACTCGGCGCCGGTGGCCTGTGCTGTGTCTTCAATTATATGTATGCCGTGCTCCTGTGCCAGGGCCATTATCGGCTCCATATCTGCACATTGTCCGAAGAGATGAACCGGAACTATTGCCTTCGTGCGGGGTGTGATGGCACTGCGTATTGCCTCTTGGCTTATATTGAAGGTTCCGGGTTCAGGTTCAACAAGCACCGTCTTCAGACCCAGAAGTTCAATTACCTCAACGGTGGCAATGAACGTAAAATTGGTGGTTATCACCTCGTCACCAGGCCTGAGGCCCAGCGCCATCATCGCAATCTGCAGCGCATCAGTGCCATTGGCACAGGAGATGACATGGCGGACACCCAGGTAACGCTGGAGCTCCTCCTCGAAGAGACGCACATCCGGACCCTTGATGAAGGCAGTGGAGCCTATCACCCCGGCCACTGCACTGTCAATGTCCGCCTTAAGCCTCTCATACTGTGTACGGAGGTCTACCATCTCTATTTTTTTCATGTGCTTTTTCTCTCTTTCAAGCGAAGATAATAGATTTTATTTAACCCATTTTCTGAAGGGGGAATCGGGTTTCTTTTTTATCTTTGTTCATTATTCTCTACACATGGCGAGGGATATCAGCGGACAGATAAGGGAACTTCTTTTCAGGCATGACTGTGTCATTATTCCAGGGTTTGGTGCATTTATAGGCAACTATTTCCCTGCCCGCGTTGACCGCAAGGAGGGGCTGTTTGAACCCCCTTCAAGAAAAATAACCTTTAATCGTCATCTTACCGGAAATGACGGGCTTTTGATCGGCCATGTCTCATCAGTCATGGGTGTCGGCTACGGTGAGGCGAGGGACATTGTCAACGAATGGTCAGGTGAGATGAGGAGCAGGATCATGGCAGACCACCCGGTGACCATTGACCACCTTGGAACCTTCTCCCTGAACTATGACCGGGCAATAGTCTTTGAGCCGGACCTGTCTGTCAATTATCTTCTTACCTCATACGGGCTAAGCGCTTATCATCGCAAGCCGGTAAGCGGTTTCGACGTAAGGAAAATGGCCATTGAGAGAAGGCATGAGCCCGCAGTGAGCGAACCCTCCGTAAGGAGCCTCCTCTTCAGGGCCGCCGTGATCATTCCGGTACTGGTGGCACTGGCCCTGGTACCATTCAATGACAGGATATTCAAAAGCAATGTGGAGGAATCAAACCTCAACCCTCTTGCCAGGGTGGAGCTTGAGTACAACAGGGAACAGATTGACGCAGACAGGTCTGCTACGGATTTTACTGTTACGGAAACTTTGACCCCGGACTCTGCCGGCCCCGGAGAAACGGATGCCGGTCATGCCACTGCCGGCCC
>CAYYEH010000136.1:0-5640 GCA_964470815.1 uncultured Rikenella sp. | reverse complement strand
AGAACAAATTAAACCAATTAACACGGAAAACTATGCTCAAGAATCATCCAAAAGGACTAATTGTTGCCTTCTTCGCCAATATGGGAGAACGGTTCGGCTTCTACACCATGATGGCGATCCTGGTGCTCTTCCTGCAGGCCAAGTATGGTCTGACTGCTGATAAGGCCGGGAACATTTACAGCTCTTTTTACTTCAGCATCTATGCACTTGCACTGGTCGGCGGGATTTTGGCCGATGCAACCAGGAAATACAAGACGGTTATCATGTTCGGCATTATAATCATGTTCGCAGGATACGTCCTGATGGCCGTGCCCGGAATGCCACTCACATTCACCGTGATTGCACTCTTCACTATTGCATTCGGAAACGGCCTCTTCAAGGGCAACCTTCAGGCTGTAGTCGGTCAGATGTATGATAATCCGCAATATTCCAAAATGAGGGACACCGCCTTCATGATATTCTATATGGGTATCAATGTGGGCGCCTTCTTCGCTCCCTTTGCCGCCAACGGTATCAGGAACTGGTGGCTGAAGACAAACGGATTTGCTCATGACGGAAGCCTCCCGGCACTCTGTCACCAGTACAACGGAGGTCTCCTTACAAGCACTGACAAACTGGCGGAATTCCAGACCCTTGCCGATAAAGTCAACCTGGCAGGCCCGGTAACAGACCTCGGAACCTTCTCCAACAACTATCTCGAAGTCTTCTCACGTGGGTACAATTATGCATTCGCAATCGCTGCCGGAGCAATGATAATCTCACTTCTCGTCTATGTATTCTTCAACAGGCTGCTTCCCAACAAGGAGAAACCTGCGAAGGCCACTGATGGGTCATCCAATACAATTGAGTTTGAATTCAGGCCCTTGATCTATGCAGCAATAGCAATGGCTATTTTTGCCCTTGGGCTCAGTTTTGTCGTCGATGTGTTTACCAGTCTGGCAATCGCACTTTTTGCAGGTTTCACCACCTGGATGCTTACAACTGCCAAGAAGGATGAATATGCGAGGGTGTCATCACTTATCCTTGTATTCGTGGTGGTGATCTTCTTCTGGATGTCATTCCACCAGAACGGACTGACTCTCACCCTCTTTGCAAGAGATTACACTTTCAAACAGGTGGAACCCTTCACCTATCTCTTCTTCACCCTGCCCTCCATGCTGGCTGTGATCGGTGCCATTGCAGGACTGGTTCTGCTTTTAAGGAAAAACATGGAGTTGCCTGCAAGGCTCATCGGAGGAGGCCTTTTCGTTACCGCATTTGTTCTGGTATACCTCTTTGTCAGCAAAGCCAACCCGCTGAACTCGATTGAGCCCGAGGTGTTCCAGTCATTCAACCCTCTCTTCATCGTTGCACTGACATTCCCGGTAATGGGTGTTTTCGCATGGCTCAACAAGAAAAATATCGAGCCTTCAACTCCCAAGAAAATCGGAATAGGGATGGTCATTGCAGCCGTTGGATTCGTGGTTGTACTGCTCTCTTCGGTTAAGCTGCCCTCACCGGTATCACTTGCCGGATCTCCTGTCGCAGAAGCACTGAGGGTCAGTCCCTACTGGCTGATAAGTAGTTACCTCATACTGACGGTGGCGGAACTTTTCCTGAGCCCGATGGGACTTTCATTTGTCTCCAAAGTTGCTCCATCGCGTTTCCAGGGTATGATGCAGGCAGGATGGCTTCTGGCTACTGCAACCGGGAACAAGCTTCTGTTCGTCGGAACCAAGCTCTGGGACAAGGTAGAACTCTGGCAGCTCTGGACCGTCTTTATCGTCTGCTGCCTGCTCTCAGCAGCTTTCATCTTCTCAATCATGAAAAGACTCGAATCCGCCACAAAATAACGGATTGTCATACCAAAAAAAGAGAGAGCCAGTCACACGGCTCTCTTTTTTTTGCCCTTTAACAACATATTTCAGCAGCAAAAAAAGATATAAATAATATATTTGTCGGGTTAACCTGATGACAATGAACAGCAGCAGAATGTACGACAGGATTTTTGCGATCTTCGGAACGGTGATGGTCTTCTTTTATTTCGGACTTGCAACTTTCGTGCTCATTTCGGACCTGTTCAACCTGGATAAGGCAATGAGGATTTTGCTTGCAGTTCCTCTTTACATTTATGCAATCTACAGGGTTTTTGTATCCTGGGAAAAGATCAGGGACAGTTTCTTCAGCAGGGATAAGGATGAAAAATAACCTGCCCGGAACAGGGGGTAAATGCATGATTAGACGGTCATATTTGTTTAGTGGCACAAACTTTGAAAATGATTATTCAGGGGTTGACGTGAAAATTTACGTAAACAGCCCGGAATGATAATAAGATATTTATTAATATTGTGGCTCATAGCAAGTTGATAAGCAAAGGAACGATGAACAAAACAAAATCCCTCACGGCAACCGCAGCCGGAGTGATCATCATGGCTATCCTGATCATTATGCCGGCATGCAAAAACAAAGGTACTGCAGCACTCAGGGAGACCCCGACATCAGGGAATATCAGGATTGCTGCTGACGATTCCTTCCAGCCGATAATAGAAGCGGAACTTGATACTTTCACCGCTCTCTACCCGTATGCCACAATAACCCCGCTCTACATGCCGGAAAATGAACTTGTGGCTTTTTTCCTCAATGATTCGGTAAAGGTAATTGCCTCATCATGGACACCCACGGAGGAACAGAGGAATGTACTGCTCGACCTCCAGACCGTGGTCCGAACCACTGTTGTGGCCTATGACGCCCTGGCGCTCGTTCTTCACCGGAGCAATGCCGATTCACTGCTGACCTACGATAATGTAAAGGATATCTTTACCGGGGCTGTTAAAGACTGGAAACAGATCAACCCGTCATCAAAACTGGGACTGATCAGCATAGTCTTTGACAATGTCCGCTCCGGCAACATAAGGTATTTCAGGGAAAAATTTGAACTTCCCGAAGACCTGGGCTCCAATTTCTATGCAGTTAAATCAAACCCGGAGGTTATTGACTATGTCTCACAGACCCCCGGTGCACTGGGAATAGTAAGCGTCAACTGGATAAGTGACGAGGATGACCCCCGGAGCTTTAAAATGCTCAACAAAATAAAGGTGGCTGCCATTTCCCAGCCTTACCTTGACAGATCATCATATTACCTGCCCTTCCAGGGGCATATTTACGACAAATCATATCCCTTTGTACGTGAGGTAAATATGCATTCCCGCGAGTCATTTACAGGACTTGGCTCGGGATTTGTAAGTTTTGTAGCAGGAGAAAAGGGACAAAGAATTATACTGAAATCGGGTCTTGTTCCGGCAACGATGCCGATAAGGATTATACAGGTAAAAAATGAGTAACTAAACTTGATAACGATGATTAAGAGAAGCTTTAAACTCGCGTTGCTGCCCGCAGCGGTATTTCTAATGGTCTTTGGCACGGGGCTCAGGGCTCAGAACCTCGGCGAGGCAAGGACTTTCACCAAGAATGAACAGTATGATAAGGCAGAGGCACTGTTCCAGCAACTTGTTAAGAATGAGCCTGCAAACAGCACAGTTTTTTTTCACTATGGTGAGAATACATTGCTGAATTATTTTGCTGACACAATCTCCAACTCGTTGACTATTGCGATGAAGGAGGCTGCCGATATCTTCAACCAGGGTGTTGCCGCCAACGCAACCGATCCTCTCAACCATATAGGACTTGCTAAGGTTGCATTCTACAACGGTGAGGATGCTAAGGCAGAAGAACTCAGAATCAAGGCGAAAGGTCTGCTTCCGCCTTACAAGAAGGTCACCAAGATCAAGGATCCGAAAGGATATGCCTATGCTCTTGCAAAAATAGCCGAATCATATATCCGGTTTGACCAGGTTGACACCGCCAAAGCACTGCCATTTATCAGGGAGGCCATTTCAATCGACCCGAGAAACAGTGAAGTATATATCATCGCCGGTGACATCTATATCCTTGTAAATGACGGCTCCAAAGCCATAAAGAACTATAACCTTGCACAGGACTGGGACCTGCAGTCGCCGGCAGCCAATATGAAAATCGGCAGCATCTATGTCAAGGGACGCAACCTGATGGCTGCAATACCTTATTATGAGCAGGCAATTGCACTCGATCAGAACTACGCCCCCGCTTACAGGGAACTTGGTCAGCTCTATTCAATGGCCGGAAGGTTCAATGATTCCAAGAAGTACTTTGAAAAGTACCTTGAACTGACCCAGGGCAACATCCCCGCCAAGATCAGGTATGTCAACGCACTTTTCTATGCCAAGGAATATGATGAGGTAATCAAGAACGTAGAGGAAATCTTTGCCGTTGACCAGTCAAGGACATATATGAACCGTATTGCCGGTTACTCAGCATACGAGGAGGGCAACTACGAACTTGGAAAACAGTATATGGACAAACTGTTTGCAAACCTTGAGGCTGACCGCCTTATCAAGAAGGACTATATCTACTATGCAAGGATTCTTGCCAGGAAGAACCAGAACTTTGTCAAGATGACCATCGATGCTGACAATGACGCCGATGAACTCAGCAAGCTCCAGGCCAGGTATACAACCCTCAAGAGCCCTGCAAAAGAGCAGACAAAAGCCTCCATTGACGCCCTCCAGGCAAAGGTAGAAGCTGCCCGCGCCCAGATCAAACAGGCTGAAGCTGAACTGGCAAAGGCATTTGAGGCATATGACAAAGCCATTAATTTCGGTGAAGAGGAAGATCTTAACCTCGTCTATGAGAAAGGCACCGTACAGTACGGCGCTCACCTCTATGCTGACGCTGCTTCAACCTGGTCATATCTCCTTGAAAAGGGAAGAGACAGCGAAAACGATTATATCCAGGTAGGAAGGGCTTACTACCAGGATAAGGCCTTCAACAAAGCAGATGAGATCTTCTCAAAAATGGCAGCCAAATATCCTGATAACCTGCAGGGTTACCTATGGCTGGCCAATATCGCATCAGCTCAGGATCCTGATTCTGAACTGGGTCTTGCCAAACCAAAATTTCAGACCCTCCTCCAGAAGGCTGCGGCAGACTCGGTGAAATATACCAAAGAGATGTATGACGCCATCAGGTATCTTGGCTATGAAGCCCTTCAGAATAAAAGGTATGATGAAGCAAAAGCATACTACAACAGGATGATGAACCTCTCACCTGAATACAGGACAAGAGCTCACAGTTCCTTAAGCACCATGTACATGACCATGGGCGAATATCCGAAGGCAATTGAGGAAAATAATAAGATCCTTGCCATTGAACCGGGGAACGAAGGGGCAAAATCAGCGATACAGTACATTACCCAGTTGCAGAAGAGTGCCCAGCCAAAGGCTCACCCGAACGAGATAACCGGCGTGATAGCTGATCCAAACGGTGATCCCATTCCGGGGGCATCGGTAAGGGTAAAAGACACCGCAGCTGAGGCATGGACAAACGCCCGGGGCGAATACAAGTTTGTGATGCCTGAGGCATCAGAGACTCTGGTTATCAGCGCCAAGGGCTACAAATCAATAGAAGTCCCGGTTACCAAGAAAAGGATTTATAATGCCACCCTCGATAAGTGACATGTTTTAAATCCATCATCTTAAATTGGAATGAATAAGTCCTGACTATTGTAAAACAAATTGAGAATAATTATTTTTGCCAACTGTTTACTTAAACCAACTAAAGAATACT
>CAYYEH010000135.1:0-5757 GCA_964470815.1 uncultured Rikenella sp. | reverse complement strand
GGCAATGGAAACATTTTAATAATATTTTCAATCCCTGAATGATTCCCTGTGGTGATTTTTATTCCACGGCATGATTCCCCGGGGTGATTTTTCCGCCACTCACCCCTGTAATACCGTAGTTGGCCCCCATACCTGGGAATAAATCATCCGTTTGTTCATATATTTGTTGTGTGGTTGCGGCAACTGCAACCTGAAACGGGAATAAAACACCAAAATAATTACAATACCTGATGACTGGTAAGGATACGGCGCTGATCATTGGCGCCGGCATAGGGGGCATAGCCACGTCAGCATTCCTGGCAGAGCGTGGCTTTAAAGTCGATGTTTATGAGAAGAATATTTCTGCAGGAGGCAGATGCGGACAGATAGTCCGTGACGGTCATCGCTTTGACCTGGGAGCAACAATGGTACTCATGCCTGAGGTCTACCGGGATGTATTGGGGTCACTCGGGCTCACAATGGAGGAAATGAATGTCATACCGCTGGATGACATCTATACCCTCTGGTTCGATGACGGTACCAGTCTTTCTTTTACCACTGACAAAAACCGGATGGAGCAGCAGATGGAAAAGATTGAACCCGGAAGCTTCGCCAGGGCAGAGGAATATGTCAGAACGGGATTTGATCTTTACACTGCCGCTTTTGAAAAGCTTCTGGGCCGCAATTTTACCAGGTTTTTCGATTTCTTCAATCTCAGCAACGCCCTGCTTCTTGTTAAGCTGAAGACCTACCTTAACCACTACCGGTACACTTCACGGTTTTTCAGGTCCGAACACCTGCGGATGGCGTTCACATTCCAGAATATCTATGTCGGACAGAGCCCTTTCAGCGCACCTGCACTCTTCTCCATGATCCCGGCAGCAGAACTGACCGAGGGTTCAATGTTTCCCGTCGGAGGAATGTACAACGTCGCAGCCAGGCTGATGGAGAAGGCCCGGCAAAATGGAGTCACATTCCACCTCGCAAAGCCGGTGAAAGAGATAACCGTGGAAGGGAAAAAAGCGACTGGCGTAGTTTTCAGCGACGGCACCAGGGCTGAGGCCGATGTCATCATTGCAAACGCCGACCTTCCATATGTCTACCGCGAACTGCTGCCTCCCGGCAGGAAATCACGCCGGATCAACAGGATGAAATACTCCTGCTCGGCACTGGTTCTGCACTGGGGTCTCGACAAACAATATCCGCAGCTCGGGCACCACAGCACATTCCTCTCTGACAGCTTCCGCGAAGGACTGGATAAAATATTCATGGACAAATCAATGGGCGATGACCCCTGCTTCTATATTCATGCACCTGTACGAACCGACCCGTCTGCTGCACCCCAGGGATGTGACACTCTTTCAGTGGCGGTGGGTGTCGGTCACCTCGACCCCCGGAATCCACAGGACTGGGAACGGATAATAAACAAGGCCCGCGATGTTGTCTTCAGGAAACTGAAAAAAATAGGAATAGATGATATTGAGGCCCATATAAGGTTCGAGATTGTGACAACCCCCGGAAACTGGGAAGAAGCACTGAACGTCACAAGAGGATCTGTTTTCGGAAGCCTCGGGCATAATATTCTCCAGATGGGATATTTCAGGCCACATAACAGAGACAGAAAATATAAAAATCTCTATTTCACCGGAGGAAGCACTCACCCCGGCAACGGGATACCTATGGTGCTCATGTCAGCAAGACTTGTATCGGAAAGGATCATAAATGAACAACTGAAATACAGGACGGTACAGAAATGAAAACACGGGATCAGTTTATGGCTGTTTATGAATCGATTGACTTTGAAAAGATAGTCGACCATCCGAATATACTTATTGCAGCCAATTTCTGGGATAACGAAAGATACTGCGCCGCGCGGACCTGCTACCGTTTCATGCGGGCCCTCGATGACCTTATAGACAATCACAAGGCGGCTCACCTGGGGATCAGCCCGTATGACAGGGAAAATTTTAAATCTGATATCAGACACTGGATGGGGATGCTTGACAGAGGAGTGAACAACTCTCCGTTTAATAATGAGCTTGGGTATACGGTGGAGAGGTTCAGGATCCCTCTTTGGTCACTTGAAGCCTTCGCGGAATCAATGCTTTTCGATGTGACGCATGATGGCTTTGCAACACTTGATGAATTTATAAGATACTCAAACGGAGCGTCAGTAGCGCCCGCTTCAATTTTCGTTCACCTGGCCGGACTCCAGGAGAAGGACGGAGGATATACTGACCCTTCGTTTGACGTACGACCCTCAGCAGAACCCTGTGCAATGTTCAGCTACTTTGTTCATATCATCCGTGATTTCCGCAAAGACCAGCTTAATAACCTCAGCTGCTTTGCCGATGACGTGATGCAGAAACACGGCATTACCCGGGGAGAAATGAACGCAATGGCTCGCGGGGCAACCCTTACCCCCGGCTTCCGGTCCATGATGAGGGAATACCTCACTATTGCCGACCAATATCGCCTTGATACCCTGAAAATCATGGAGGAGATCTGCCCGAAGATGGAGCCCCGGTACAGGCTGAGCCTGGAAATAATATTTGAACTTTACATGATGGTCTTCGAACGGATTGACCCTGATCATGGCACTTTCTCAACAGAAGAACTAAACCCGACCCCTGCTGCGACCAGGGAGAGAGTGAGACAGGTCATTAACAGGCATTAACCGGCAGTCAGAAGTACCATCAAGCAGTCAGAAGTACCATCAAGCAGTCAGCAGTTTGAACCTCCGGCACAGGAGGAGGTCCAGTCCCGCATCCGCCGGCTGGCGGTTCGGGGCCTTCAGATTGAGACCCATAGGGTCGAAACCCCGCATCCGCCGGCTGGCGGCGCGGGACCTCAGACCTTCAGACTTTTTTGCCAATAAGACGTTAATTGCTATTTTGCACCTCAAAACCACTGAGAGTGTTCAGAAAAATCCCCCATACCTACGTTATAGTCTTCAGCATCATCGTTCTCTGCGCGGTGCTGACATGGATCGTGCCCGGCGGATCATTTGAGAGGGAAACTGTGAAGGTCAACGGCATAGACCGCAGCGTGGTGGTGCCGGGATCATTCCACTATACCGACAAAAACCCCCAGACCTGGCAGGTCTTCTCCGCTTTATTCGACGGCTTCGTTGACAAAGCTGACATAATAGTATTCATCCTCATCATCGGTGGCGCATTCTGGATCATGAATGAAAGCAAGGCCATTGACGTTGCAATCGGAACTGTCCTCCGGTTTACCGCCGGAATCGGAAACCGTGGACTGATAAGGGCCATAGGGGCTGATAACCTCATATTCATTGTTATAATGACTATGTTCAGCTTCTTCGGGGCCGTCTTCGGAATGAGCGAAGAAACAATTGCCTTTACCATAATATTTGTGCCGCTGGCAGTCTCCATGGGTTATGACTCAATTGTGGGTGTCTCCCTCTGCTTTGTTGCTGCAGCCCTGGGATTCGCCGGGGCCTTCCTTAACCCGTTCACCATCGGCATTGCACAGGGACTCTCTGACCTGCCTCTTTTTTCAGGACTTGAGTACAGGCTGTTCATGTGGGTGATAATCAGTGCCGCCGGGTTTGCTTATATTATGATCTATGCCCGTAAGATCCGCAAAAACCCGAAAAGGTCACCCGTTCATGAAGATGACAACTACTGGAGGAAACTCCACTCCGAAACACAGATGAAGGCTGAATACCATACGCCTGCTTCTGCCTGGGTTACCTGGGTGATCCTTTCGGTTGTGATGATAGTTTTTTCCTTCTTCTACCCTGTTTCTTCCCTTTCCTTCGGAGAAAACCAGCTGAAAATACCTGCCCTGCCTGTGCTGACAGGCCTCTTTTTCTTAACCGGTTGGTTAACACTCAGGAAGTCCGTTCATTTCTTTATCATCAACCTGTTGCTTTTTACCATTCTTTTCCTTATAACCGGTGTAATGGGATACGGTTGGTATATAATGGAAATTGCCACCCTGTTCTTTGCAATGGGAATTGCAAGCGGCATAGCCATGAGCTATGATGCCAACAGGATAACAAAGCTTTTTCTTGAGGGTGTCAGGGATATACAATCAGCCGCACTGATAGTAGGCCTCGCCGGCGGAATTATAATAATCCTTGAAAACGGCAACATCATTGACACACTGCTTTACAGGCTCTCTGAGTCCATTTCAGGCGCAGGCAGGATGGCATCAGTAGGGATGATGTATGTCACACAGACGGTGATAAACCTGTTCATGCCCTCAGGCTCGGCAAAGGCAGCACTTACCATGCCAATGATGTCACAGTTCTCAGATCTCATAGGTGTTTCACGCCAGGCAACAGTGGTGGCATTCCAGCTGGGTGACGGCTTCACAAATATGATCACACCGACTTCAGGCGTGCTCCTGGGGGTGCTTAGCGTTGCCAGGATTCCCTATGAGAAGTGGTTTAAATGGGTTCTCCCCTTTATTGTCATCCTTGTTGTGCTGGGATTCCTTCTTCTTATACCCACTGTGGTGATGGACCTGAAGGGATTCTGACCTGGCCGTGAGCAACTCTCCCGATCTGGTCAGCCCGACATCTGACTCTTTTAAACCGGGTTGCTTCAGCCGGAAAAAGAACAGAAAACAGCATGATCAGACCAACCGCCTCCGTTGTAAAAAAAGCCGTCAGCATAACGCAGACGGCCTTTCCTCCAGGGCTTAAAACCCTTTCGGTGCTCCTTATTTCTCAAAAGTTATAGCCGACCGATACCCCGAACCCTGTGTTCTTAAGATTGGATTCATTATCCCTCTCCTCAATATCGGGCATCATGTTCAGCAACCCGAGCTGGGCATTGAGCCTGAACCAGAGTCCCATGTCCAGTTCGTAACCGAAGAAAATATCTGCACCCGCATCAAACCTCCTGAGATAAGTATAATCCAGGTCCCGGTACTCCTCAGTGGTAATCTGATTCTTGAATTTAATCTTCTGCTCCAGTGCCGGTATTGCCTCATAGTCAACCGTCTGGTTCCCGCCAAGACCGAACGCCACATACGGGCCAAAACCAACCAGTATATGCCCGTCGCCAAACGCAGGCCTGAAGAGAAGGTGAAGAGGCAGTTCAAGGTAGGAAACACGGGTCGTGGTGTGGTAATCATCACCTGATGACTTGGTCGGCATCACACCCATGTTGTTCCTCGATCCCTTCTGCGAGAAAAGAAGACCGGTCTGGAAATAAAAGTCAGTGGCAATGGGCATGGCAGCTGTCACCCCGGCATGAAAGCTCACTAGCAGGCCATTGGTAACCTTGTCACCATCAGCATCCTTTCCCACCATGTTCTGGAAATTCGGACCGGCAACGATGCCAAAGTCAACCTGTGCCTCAAGCGCAGCCACTGACAAAACTAAAATCGCAATTACAGATAGAATCCTGGTTTTCATAATTTGACTATTTGGTTAATAAAAGATACTCTCACTATTTTATTTTTCTGCTTCAGCAGCAGCTTTCTCCAGCATTTTCTCATTAGCTGTGATAAGGAACTCAACCCTGCGGTTCTGAGCCCTGCCCTCATCGGTCTCGTTATCATATTTGGGTAAAGTTTCTCCGAATCCCTTCGTTGTAATCCTTTCTGCCACAATCTGACTGGCTGTCAGATATGCAGACACGGAACCGGCTCTTCTTTCGGAAAGTGCCTGATTGTAACTCTCGGTTCCCTTGCTGTCGGTATGGCCCTGTACCTCTATATTGGTATCAGGATAGGCATTCAGCACCTTAACCAGCTTGTCAAGGTTTGCCTTTGCATCTGCTGAAAGACCTGACTGAT
>CAYYEH010000134.1:3130-5776 GCA_964470815.1 uncultured Rikenella sp. | reverse complement strand
AATTACGAACATTTATCCGTATTTTAGCCCGGCTTAAACTCTTTTTACAATTTGGGTGCCAATTTGTTCAGGGGATGCACAGGGGCACTTCCAGGTCATAAAAATATCTCTTTAAGAGCTGATTATCATGATAATAGGTTCTCATGTCAGACACTGTGAAAAAGTGTCATCAACGAACACGGTTGCAGCCGCGATGTTAAGGGAGTCACCCCCTGCCGAGGGAACGGTAATCACAGCCTCATACCAGGAGAGCGGCAGGGGGCAACCGGGTAACAGCTGGGAAAGTGAACCCGGCAAAAACCTGCTGATGAGCGTTATACTCTACCCGGTGATGGTCAGGCCCGCTGACCAGTTCATTATCTCCAGGATGGTCTCCCTTGCAGTTTATGACCTGGTTTCAGGGCACACCTCACGGGCAGGTATCAAATGGCCAAATGATATCTACGTGGGAAATGACAAAATAGCAGGTATCCTCATTGAAAACAGTATAACAGGCGATACACTGGGCAGCACCATTGCCGGTATAGGTCTGAATGTGAACCAGGTGACATTCAGTAGCGGTGCACCCAACCCGGTCTCCCTATGCCAGGTGACAGGAAAGGAACATGACCTGCCGGCTGTAACAAGGGAGCTCACAGCCGCCCTTGAGAGGCGATACACCATGATCATCAGAGGGGAGAGTGCACAGATGGAAAAGGAATACCACAATGCTCTCTACAGAGCCGGTGAGTGGCACCTTTACTCAGACAGGAAGTGTGAGTTTGAAGCAATGATTGAAAGAGTCATGCCTGACGGCATGCTGGCATTAAGGAGGAGAGACGGGACTCGCCGCCTTTACGCTTTCAGGGAGATTGATTACATCCTCTGACCTGGTCATACCCCCCGTATGACTCAATAAGATCCATCAGGGTTTCAAGGTACTTGCCGGCAGAATCACCGATCAGCATACGCAGGAGAGGGTTCATGTTCAACCCGGCATCAATGCGTATTGCAGACCTCATGCTGCTGAGGTACTCAAGGCTGATCCTTATCTTCACCTTTCCGGAAAAGAATGACTCTGCCTCATAATTTATTTCCGAATGAGGCAATGCTTCGGAAAGAGAGACCGTTAACCGTCCGGTGCTTTCATTCTTAAAGCTGCATCGGTCTTCAGTTGCCTCCCAGTCACTCACTTCTCCGTCAGGGATTACTGACCTGAAGTTGCGCAGGTCAGTCAGGAAGGCATACAGGTCGCTGTCACCGCAGGGTACCTCTCCCTTCCTGCTGGTATAGGTTGTCATGGGGCTCATATCTTATGTCCTTCCCTGCTCTTTATTTGCCTGTTGGTGTCATAGTCAGGCCCTGTCTGTGCCCCATGCTGCCGGGTCTTTGCGCCATTCCTTAAGTGTCTCAACATCTCCCTGCGAAATATATCCTGATTCTGCGGCCATATCAACCAGCACACTGTAATTACTGAGTGTGTCGAGTCTGCATCCTTCTGTGGCAAATGCATCCGTGGCCTTGCTGAACCCATAGGTAAAAATGGCTATCATGCCCAGCACTTCGCAACCGGCTTCGCGCAGAGCCCTGACAGCGCCAAGACTGCTTCCACCGGTTGATATGAGGTCTTCTATCACAACCACCTTCTGCCCCTTCTCAAAGTGACCTTCAATCTGGTTGCCAAGTCCGTGATCCTTTGCACCTGACCTGACATAGATGAAAGGAAGCCCCAGGGCCTCAGCCACAAGCGCACCGTGGGCTATGGCACCCGTTGCCACGCCTGCAATCAGTTCCGCGCCGGGATAAAGCTCACGGACCCCGGAAGCGAATGAGTCACGAATGAATCCCCTTACCACGGGAAATGAAAGAGTCATCCGGTTATCACAGTAAATGGGTGACTTCCACCCCGAAGCCCATGTAAAAGGTTTTGCCGGTTGTAATTTAATTGCTTTAATTTGCAACAGGTATTCTGCGGTTTTCCTTGCTGTTTCGTCCATATGGTGAAATATAAAATATATTTTGACAACAGGGTCATCACTCTCTCCCCCGAGCCTGACAGGGTGCAAAAATACACCCTTTATCATAAATACAACCAGCCGGAGGAACTATTCAGCCAAATATCACAGTTTGCCGTCAATAATGAAATTCCCTCACTGAATATTTATTCATCCAATATTAACAACCTCTGGAAGGTGTTTTCCTCATGGTTTATTGTTACAGAAGCGGCCGGTGGGCTGGTCGGACACCCGTCAGGCCGGTACCTTTTTATAATGCGTTACGGCAGGTGGGATCTTCCAAAGGGGCATATGGAAGAGGGTGAAACACCGGAGGAATGCGCACTCAGGGAGGTGGAAGAGGAATGCAATATCCATGGCCATGCCATCGAGGGGTCACTGCCGCCAAGTTATCATACATACCTCTTTGACAACAAGCCCTATATGAAGAAGACATGGTGGTTCAGGATGAGTTACCGCGGAGAGATGATCGTTGACCCGCAGGCATCGGAGGGAATCACCCACGCCGAATGGCTTGCACCTGAGGAGATAGCACGTATAAAGTCAAATACTTTCCAGAGCCTTCTTGACCTGCTGAACTATACCCTTAAGGTCAGGCGGTAACCCGCAGCCTCTCAGCCCGGACGGTATCAGGCATCAGGTCAGGCGACAG
>CAYYEH010000134.1:0-3030 GCA_964470815.1 uncultured Rikenella sp. | reverse complement strand
CCGCAGCCTCTCAGCCCGGACGGTATCAGGCATCACCAAATGCCTGTGGATATTCTCATTTGCCAATATAATCTGATATCCTGATAACTGCAGGAACGAACATTGAGGCGTCGCCGCCGTTTTTGATTATGTCACGGACAATGGTAGAATTGATCGGAGTATGTTCAGTGCTGGTGAGGAGGAACACCGTATCTATCTCCGGCGCCATCTTCCAGTTCATGTGACCCATGGCTCTTTCATACTCAAAGTCAGCCGCTGTGCGGAGCCCCCTTAGGATGTAACGGGCCCCGTGACTGCGACAGAACTCAATTGTAAGGCCGCTGTAACGGGTTATCTCCACCCTGCTCTCCCCTTCAAATACCCTGGAGATCATATTCATGCGTGCTTCAATGCTGAAGAGATTCTTCTTTTCTGCATTCTCCCCTACCGCGATGACAACTCTTTCAAAAAGCGGCAATGCCCTTTTTACAATCGATTCGTGGCCCACCGTAAAAGGGTCAAAGGAGCCCGGGAAAACAGCAATCTTATCCATGTCGTGGTTCAGTGTTTAGTCGAATTCTATTATCCGTGCATTGGCAACCTTCTGCCTTAGCAGCACATGGTCAAGAACTTCCATAATGGTATTTACATACATGAATTTCAGTCCCCTGACATACTTTTCATTTATCTCTTCCACATCCTTGCGGTTCAGTTCCGAGAGGATTATCTCCTTAATACCGGCACGTTTTGCGGCGAGGATTTTTTCCTTGATTCCTCCCACCGGCAATACTTTGCCGCGCAGGGTGATCTCGCCTGTCATCGCAACATATTTCTTCACCTTTCTCTGGGTGAAGGCCGATGCTACTGCCACTGCCATGGTAATTCCCGCCGACGGACCGTCTTTCGGAATGGCCCCTTCCGGGACATGTATATGGATATTCCATTTTTCCGAAAATGTCTCCGGCAGTTCCAGGAGCGAGGCATGTGCCTTGAGATATTCAAGGGCTATCACAGCCGATTCCTTCATTACATCGCCAAGGTTACCGGTTAGAGTCAGGTTTCCTTTGCCGCGGCTCAGGCTTGTTTCGACGAAGAGTATCTCACCTCCGGTGGCTGTCCATGCAAGCCCGGTGACAACACCTGCCTGGTCATTGCCGTCATAGATATCCCTGAGGTATTTTGGGGGTCCGAGGATCTCCTCCACTTTGACAGGTGTGATGTCCGGATCGGTTTTCATGTCAAAGGCAATCTCACGCGCCCTGAACCTCACCAGCTTGGCTATCCTCTTGTCAAGCTCCCTGACGCCCGATTCGCGCGTATATCTCTGTATCACCGCCTCAATGATCTCACGGCTGAGCACAAACTGTTCAGGCGTTACGCCGTGAGCCTCCAGCTGCTTGGGGATGAGGTGTCTCACGGCTATCTCCCTCTTTTCCTCAACCAGGTACCCTGAAATCTCTATCAGTTCCATCCTGTCACGCAGGGCGGGACTGACTGTTGACAGCGTGTTGGCTGTTGCAATGAACAGAACTTTTGAGAGGTCATACTCAAGTTCGAGGAAATTGTCATAGAAGTGGGTATTCTGCTCCGGGTCAAGCACTTCGAGCAGTGCCGACGAAGGGTCACCCCGGAAGTCCTGCCCCACCTTGTCAATCTCGTCGAGTATGAATACCGGGTTGGAAGAGCCGGCTCTCCTGATATTCTGTACCACCCTCCCGGGCATTGCTCCGATGTAGGTCTTCCGGTGGCCCCTTATTTCTGCCTCGTCATGGAGCCCGCCAAGCGACATGCGTGCATACTTGCGCCCAAGGGCACGTGCAACAGATTTACCAAGGGAGGTCTTACCCACTCCCGGAGGACCGTAGAGGCAGAGTATGGGTGACTTCAGGTCACCCTTCAGCTTCAATACCGCCAGGTGCTCCAGTATCCTCTCCTTCACCTCCTCAAGTCCGTAGTGGTCTTCATCCAGGACATTCTGTGCGTTTTTAAGGTCAAGGTTGTCAGTGGTATATTCGTTCCAGGGAAGCTCCAGCAGGGTCTGGATATAGTTCACCTGCACTGAATACTCTGCTGCAGCAGGATTCAGCCGCGAGAGCTTGTCCACCTCACGGTTGAATACCTTTGCGACATCCTCGTTCCAGGTTTTCTTTTCACCCCGAGCCCGGAACTCCTCAACCTCCTTTTCAATGGGATTACCCCCAAGCTCGTTCTGAATGGTCTTCATCTGCTGGTGAAGCAGGAACTCCCTCTGCTGCTGATCTATCTCGTACTTGACCTTCGATTGCAGCTCATTCTTCAGTTCCAGGAGCTGTATCTCCCGAACCAGGTGCTCAAGCAGTCGCAGTCCGCGCTCCCTTATCGTGGTGGACTCAAGCAGCTTCTGCTTGTCATTGACATTGATCTCGGTGTTGGCGCTGATATAATTTATCAGGTAGGTGCTGTTCTCTATGTTCCGCACGGCAAAGGTTGCCTCCGGACTGATATTGGGGTTGAGCTTGACGATCTTAACCGAGAGGTCCTTCAGAGAACCGATGATTACCTCGAAGTCCTTCTCGTCTTCCACACCCCTGGGTTCGGGCATGGCTTTCACCCTGGCTGTCATATAGGGATCAACCCGTATAATGGTCTCAACCGAGACCCTTCTCCGGCCCTGGATTATGGCTGTCGTTGTACCGTCAGGCATCTCCAGCAACTTGACCACCTGGCCGAGGGTACCTACGACATTCAGGTCACGTACTCCCGGGTCATCCACTTCGGCATCAAGCTGTGCCACGGCAGCCACCAGCCTGTCACCACGGTAGGCATCACGCACCAGCTGTACCGATTTCGTGCGGCCAACGGCTATTGGTATCACCACCCCAGGAAACAACACGGTATTACGAAGCGGCAGCAACGGCACGCTTTCAGGTATCTGCACCTCCTCCAGTTCCTGGTCATCTCCGTCAGAAAGTATCGGGATGATCTCCCTCCCCTCGTCTATCAGCTCATGCAGGCCAAGCCTGTCCCACTTTCCGAAAACCTTCTTTTCCATATCGGGTAAAAGTATGCAAA
>CAYYEH010000133.1:0-5787 GCA_964470815.1 uncultured Rikenella sp. | reverse complement strand
GACCGGGAAGGCCGAGTGAGGCAAGACCGGCAATCACATAGGCCACGCCAAGGAAGGGGATCACCTTCATCAGGCCGCCCATCTCGTTGATCATCCTGGTATGTGTTCTACCGTATATCATCCCGATGAGGGCAAAGAATAGTGCCGTCATCAGCCCGTGTGAGATCATCTGGATAACAGCCCCGGTCATCGCTGTCTTGTTCATCATCAGAACCGCAAAGAGAACCATCCCGCAGTGGCTCACCGAGGAGTAGGCGTTTATGTATTTGAGGTCCTTCTGGACTATCGCGCCGAGGGCGCCGTAAACAACGCTTATTGTGGTCAGAATTATGAATATCCATGCCATCTCGGCGGCTGCCTCTGGCATCAGGAACATTGCTACCCTGAATGCACCGTAGCCTCCGAGCTTCATAAGCACGCCAGCGTGCAGCATTGACACGGCGGTGGGTGCGGAAGAGTGGCCGTCAGGAGACCATGTATGTAGCGGAAACAGGGCCCCGAGCACACCGAATCCGACGAAGGTGAAGGGGAAGAACCACCTCTGGGCCTCTATGGGAATTGTGATCTTCGATATCTCGAGTAGGTTGAACGTAAGCTCGCCGCCATCGGGTGCTGAATTGAAATATATCCCGAAAAGGCCTACCATAAGGAGGGCAGATCCGCCCATCAGCATCAGGGTCAGCTTCATGGCAGAGTACTCTTTCGGGCCGCTGCCCCAGATACCGATTAGAATGTACATCGGGATCACCGCCACCTCGTAGAAGAGGAACATCGTGAACAGGTCGAGAGAGATGAAGAAGCCGAACACACCGGTTGAGAGCAGGATGAGTGAGATAAAGAACTCCTTCTTGAGGTCTTCCATCTCCCATGATGCAAATACGCCCGCAAAAACCACCAGTGCTGTGAGGGCGATCATGGCAACCGAGATGCCGTCGACACCCACTGTATAATAGATGTTCAGGCTCCTGAACCATTCAAGACTGCTAATAAGCACCATCTCATCGGTGTTCCCGCTCTTGCGCAGGTTTACGTACATGAACACGATGACAAATGATACAATGAGCTGGATGCCCATGCCTATTGCAGAGACAATCTTTGTCTGCCGGGCATCTTTTACAAGCAAGATTCCGGTAATGGTCAGCAGCGGGATTATTACCAGCCAGGTTAGAATACTCATGATATCTGTTGTTTTTCTGCTTGTTGTTACTACTTAACCAGGTAAATAAAGACAATTGCAAGGGTAATCACCCCTGTGATGAATACGTAACCGTACTTCTGCAGCTGTCCCGACTGCAGTCCCCTGATCATCGAGGAAACTGACTGCGTCACGTATGCAATGCCGTTCATGGTTCCGTC
The DNA here is from genome assembly GCA_964470815.1 of uncultured Rikenella sp. GTDB lineage: Bacteria > Bacteroidota > Bacteroidia > Bacteroidales > VadinHA17 > SR-FBR-E99. The sequence goes on along the minus strand of CAYYEH010000133.1, from coordinate 4,431 downwards.
GACTATATGCCTGTCAAACCACGCCACAGGCTGCGATATACGCCTGAAGATGATCTTCCTGGTGACGAAGATATAGACCTCATCTATGTAAAACTTGTTATATGCCCACCTGTAACCGTGGCTGAAGAATGATGCCACACGGTCAGGCAGGGCAGTTTCTTTCCTGTACATCACCCATGCCAGGCCGATGCCCAGGAGGCCAATAGCCACCGAAGGTATTGCCACGCTCCACTCAATGTGCGATTCAAACGGTATGCCGTCAGAGGTGACCAGCCTGCTGAAGGGCAGGAACCCGGAAAAGACTGACCCGAAAGCAAGAATAATCAGCGGTATGGTCATAGTTGCCGGTGACTCATGCGGGGTGTGGTGGTAATGCCTGTCATGACCGTGGAATACAGAGAAGTAAAGCCTGAACATGTAGAAGGCTGTAAGTCCTGCCACGGCATACTCAATTGCAAAAAGCAGCTTGTTGTGGTGAAGAGCGGCAGTCAGTATCTCATCCTTGCTGAAGAAGCCTGAGAGCGGCGGTACGCCGGCAATCGTAAGGCATGCTATAAGGAACGTGATGTTTGTGACCGGCATGTAGCGCCTGAGTCCGCCCATATCCTTCATGTCATTGCTGTGGACGGCATGTATTACAGATCCGGCACCAAGGAACAGAAGGGCCTTGAACATCGCATGGTTGAACAGATGCCAGTTTGAAGCCATGAACCCAAGGCCGTCATGGCCGCCGTACCCTGAAACCCCGAGGCTGAAGATCATGTAACCGATCTGGGATATTGTCGAGTAGGCAAGAACCCTCTTGATGTCAGTCTGGGTCAGTGCTATTATTGCCGCAAAGAGTGATGAGATGGCCCCAACCCACGCAATGATATGCAGGGCTTCAGGCGCAGTGAAGTAGTACACCGGGAACATCCTGGCCACCAGGTATACGCCGGCCACAACCATCGTTGCGGCATGGATGAGGGCCGATACGGGTGTCGGACCTTCCATCGCATCGGGAAGCCAGATGTGGAGCGGGAACATTGCCGATTTTCCGGCGCCGCCCATGAATATGAAAATCATTGACCAGGTCATGAGGGACATCCCCATGAATACTGCTCCTCCCTTGCTGGCTATTGCCGGACCGTTGATGTCGGTAAGGGTCACAAAATCAAAGGTTTTTGTTGTGAATGACAGTATCAGTATCCCGACGAGGAATCCCATGTCTGCGAACCTGGTAACGATAAAGGCCTTCTTGGAGGCTGCCACGGCGCTGGGTTTGTCATAATAGAAGCCGATGAGAAGATATGATGAAACACCTACCAGTTCCCAGAAGATGTACATCTGGAATATATTGGTTGCCACAACGAGTCCCATCATGGAGAATGTAAAAAGAGACAGGAATGCGTAGTAGCGTTCAAATCCCTTTTCTCCCTTCATGTATCCAAGGCTGTAGATATGAACCATCAGTGACACGGTGCTTATTACCACCAGCATCATCACAGAGATGGGATCAAGCAGCACACCCATGTCAATGTGCAGATGGTCTGAAAGATTGAGCCAGACAGCGTTGGCGGCCACTATCTTCTGAAAGCCTCCGTCAGCAATACCTCCGCCCGTGAAATAGGTTATGGCCGTATACCATGAGAGGAGAGCCACCACCCCGAGGGCAGATGTGCCTGTAATGCCGGCCGGCAGTCCTTTCAGCCGCATACCGAAGAAGCTAAGCAGGAGGAATGTGATGAAAGGAATTATAAGTATCCAGGTTGTATATCCGAAATCAGTCATCATCTCTATGCTGTTATCAGTATTTCATTTGGTTTACATCCTCAACATTTATGGTGGTGAACCTCCTGTAAATGTTGATGATAATGGCTATTGCAACAGCTGCTTCCGCAGCGGCGACGGCAATGACGAAGAGGCTGAAGAAGTGACCTTCAAGCTTCCCCGGGAAGAGATACCTGTTGAATGCCATGAAGTTTATATTTACCGAGTTGAGTATGAGCTCAACCGACATCAGCATGGTTATCAGGTTCCTCCTGGTGAGAAAGCCATAGACTCCGGTGAAGAACATTACCGTGGCCAGGACGAGGTAAAACTCAAGTGGTATTCCTGAATTCATAGTCTTTATCGTGTGTTATTTCGCGGGTTCATCTTTGTGCGGGCTGCCTTTCTTGGCGACCACTATTGCACCTATCATTGCTGCTACCAGAAGTACGGAGATCACCTCAAACGGGAGGACATATCCGTCAGGGCCTGTTCCGAGGAGGCTGCGGCCGATGACATGCATGTCAATCTCTGCCGCTGCAACTGTGTCAGCGGAGAATGAGTGCTTAAGTATCGTGGTAATAACCACCACTGCTCCGGCCACCGCTGCCAGTGCAGAGAAGATGGCCTTTTTGGTTTCAATCCGCTCAAACTTGTGGCTGATCTGGCTTGTAAGCAGGATGGAGAAGATTATAAGCACCACTATACCGCCGGCATAGAGTGTTATCTGCACTGCGGCCATAAACTCGTAGTTCAGTAGAAAGTACAATCCCGCGGTGGCGATGAGCACCATCAGCAGTGATACGGCAGCGCGCAGTATCCTGCGGCTTGTCACCGTCAGGACGGAAAAGACCACAATTACAATCGCAAAAATTGCGAACATTATCTGTTTTGCTTCCATTATTCCACTCCTTTCATGATTTTGGAACCCGGCTGATTCAGCACCTTGTTAAGTTTCGTGCGGTCAAAGACTGCATGTTCAAATTCCTGCCCGAATGCCAGGGCCTGTGACGGGCAGGTCTTGACGCAGAGGCCGCAGAAGGTGCACATCCCCAGGTGGTAGATGTGTTTGTCTATGATCCTTTGCTTCTTGCCGTCCTCGTTGACTATGGTTGCGGATATGATTTCTATGGACCCGTTGGGGCAGTTGATCTCGCAGATGCCGCAACCGGTGCACTTGTGTTCGTTCTTCTCGTTGTGAGGCATGATCACCTCACCCTTGAACATGTCAAACATCTTCAGGTCCTTGCGGTTATCAGGATATTGCTGTGTGACCGTCGTGCCTGGCTTGATGAAGTACTTCCCCGTAACGCCCAGTCCCTGAAGCAGTGACCTGAGCCCGTTGAATATACCTCTGAAATATTCTGTGAAACTGTTCATTGTCTGTCTGTCACTGATTTTTTGTCCGCTTACCAGTGCAGTCCCGTAAGCACCAGGAATGCCATAAGAAGGAGGTTAAATATGTTAATGGGAAGAAGGTATTTCCACTCAAGCGTGAGAAGCTGGTCAATCCTGAGCCTCGGGAAAGTCCATTTCAGCCACATCATGAGGAAAACGATGCCGAAAGTCTTGGCAATAAACCAGACAAACGGAGGAATGAAGTCCATCACTGCGTTGAATCCGTCCCAGCCGTATACATGGAACGGCATCCAGCCTCCGAAGAAGACTGTGGCTGCTATTGCGGCAACGATGAACATATTCATGTATTCTGCCAGGAAGAAAAATGCAAACTTGATCCCGGAGTACTCGGTATGGTATCCTGCCGTAAGCTCAGATTCGGCTTCGGCCAGGTCAAACGGACCCCTGTTGGTTTCGGCGGTTCCCGCTATGATATAGATCACAAATGCGATCACGGCCGGGATGTGTCCCTTGAAGATAAACCATCCCCATCTCTGTCCTTCAATGATTTCCGACAGCTGCATCGTTCCGGCCAGCACCACCATGGTGACCAGGGCCAGACCCACCGACAGCTCGTAGCTGACTATCTGTGCGCCGCTCCTCATCGCACCTATGAGTGAGTACTTGTTGTTGCTTGCCCAGCCTGCCAGGAGGACACCGATGACACCCATCGACGAGATGGCTATCAGGTAGAAGACGCCGATATTAAGGTCAACCGCCTGCAGCCCTTTTGCAAATGGTATTGCACCGATGGCCATGAATGAGGCGATGATTACGATGAAAGGGGCTACGTTGAACAGCACCCTGTCAGCATTCTTTATCGGCACAAGCTCCACAAACAGGAGCTTGACAAGGTCAGCTATGGTCTGGAAGACGCCGCCGGGGCCGACCCTGTTGGGGCCAAGCCGGTTCTGCATCAGCGCGCAAACCTTCCTCTCGGCATAGACGAGGAAGAGCCCCACGAAGGCATAGAATATCAGGATAGCTATCCCGATAAGAATCATTTCAACCGCTACAGCCAATCCGGGTGACATTGACGCCCTAAGGCTGCTGTCAATCCAGGCGGTGAATGATGAAAAGTCGTATAAACTGAACTCCATTGCAGTTTCCTTTGATGTTTTACCTGTCTATATCCGGAATAATGAGGTCAAGCGAACCGTTGATGGCAACCAGGTCAGCTATCTTGGCGCCCTGTGACATCAGGTTCAGCGGTGCGAGATGCACGAAGTTGGGTGACCTGAACTTAACCCTGTACGGGTTCTTGTTGCCGTCACTGACGATATA
>CAYYEH010000132.1:0-5800 GCA_964470815.1 uncultured Rikenella sp. | reverse complement strand
GCCAGGTCATACCTCGGCTCCCAGCCAAGCCTGGTGCGGGCCTTCGTGGCATCGCCTATCAGCAGGTCAACCTCTGTCGGGCGGAAATAACTCTTGTCCACCCCCACAATCTCCTTCTTCTCCCTTATCCTGACCCTGATCTTTTCAAGATACTCAGCGCCCACCTTGTCAATGAAGCACTTCTCATTCATCGACACCACATACCCTTTCTCATCCACACCTTCACCCCTGAATGTAACTTCCAGGCCTATCTCGGCCGCCGCCTTAGTGATGAAATCACGGATGGTGGTTGTCACACCGGTGGCTATTACATAATCCGACGGCTCATCCTGCTGGAGTATCAGGTACATCGCCTTCACATAGTCCTTGGCATGGCCCCAGTCGCGTTTTCCGGACAGGTTCCCGACAAAGAGCATCTCCTGCACTCCCATGGCTATACGGCTCAGCGCGCGCGTAACCTTCCTTGTCAGGAATGTCTCGCCCCTGATGGGCGACTCGTGATTAAAGAGTATTCCGTTGCTGGCGTGCATATTATATGCCTCACGGTAGTTGACTGTTATCCAGTATGCATATAGCTTGGCCGCGCCATACGGCGAACGGGGATAGAACGGCGTCGTCTCCTTCTGCGGCACCTCCTGCACCAGGCCGAAGAGCTCCGATGTGGATGCCTGGTATATCCTCGATTTATCGGTCAGACCCAGCAGCCTCACCGCCTCCAGGAGGCGCAGGGTGCCAATGCCGTCGGCATTGGCAGTATACTCCGGCGTATCAAAGCTCACCTTGACATGGCTCATCGCCGCCAGGTTGTAGATCTCGTCGGGCTGTACCTCCTGCACGATCCGTGTGATGTTCATCGAGTCGGTCATGTCACCGTAGTGCAGTATGAAGTTACGGTGCTCCAGGTGCGGATCCTGGTAAATGTGATCGATCCTCTCGGTATTGAACATTGATGCACGGCGCTTTATTCCGTGTACTGTGTATCCCTTCTTCAGAAGGTATTCACTGAGGTAAGCGCCATCCTGACCGGTCACGCCGGTTATTAATGCTACTTTAGACATACTTCAATTTCACGTAAAATTATTAAAAATCCAGAGACTTCTCAGTCAGGAAGCAGCGAACCTCATCGTCTGAAATTCCGGGCTTCAGCAAATCAACAGTCTCGGAATAATCAACATCATCAAAATAACTGAGTTGGGCACGGAATAGTTTCTCGGAAAACAGCTGCCCGTAAATTCCCGTTGCTCTTCCCGAAATTTCTCCGATGGAATAAAAATCCTTCAGGATATAATAAAGATCAACATAATCCTTCCACTTCGAACGTCTTCCGAGAGCATATGCCTTCATGGCAGCCAGATCGATCAGCTCCGGCAGTTTAATTACATTTTCGAACTTGCATGGAGCCGTCACAGGATAAGGATATTCCAGGAATGTCAGATTAACACTGTTCACAGTAACATTCATCTGCCCCGCAACCCTCCGGGTAATTACGTAAGGCAATCTCAATGCTGCGATTTTGTCAATAGTCCTTTTATGATTTAAGGAAGAGATCTTGAACAGATCGAAATCAACAGACCTCCTGTGGCCAATATGCAAAGCTATTGCTGTATCTCCGGCCAGATAGTACTCCCGGCTGAACCTACCCAGGAGGGGTAACAGTCTGCGCTGATTCTCAGAGAGAATTTCCTTGTGCATATTTTCTAAACAGCAGTGAGAAATAATTATAGACCTCAGGATAATAATTCATTTTCTGCCTCCCCCTGGCACTGAAGAAAATCCTGGAGACTTCGTCTATTCCCATCAGATTGAAGAGTCTCCTGACATCATCAAGTGCTCCGTAATTCAGGATTGTCTCTACCAGTAAAGAAGGACTGACCTCCTCTTTCTTATCCTCTGGAGTATACCAGAAAAGATCCTTCTTTTCCTTAATAAATAATTTAATATCTGAGCTATACATCAGATCAAATATAACATTATTACGACATTTTTCCTGGTTGTCAGCATGCTTTTTATTGTAGCGGGATGCTGTTGCTGCTCCGTATTATAAACTTGCCCCCTTCCGCCCGAAAACATACCTCAGCCCGATATTCAACCCGTAATGACTGTGATTGAGCCTGTTGTCAAGAGGGTCAATCTCAATGCCGGTGTCATCCAGTGATTCCAGGCGGTCCACGCCGTCAACCTCATAAAAGGTGACCTCGCCGGAGGCGATCTCATAGTTGTTGAATACTGTCACAAAGTCGAAAACAAGCTGCATATCAGGTCTGAAAGACCAGCTCAGTCCCAGACCTGCCTGCAGTCCGGTATGCAGTCCTCCTTTGTACTCCTGTACCGCCTCCACGTCGTGCGGGATCAGGGTCATCCCGTTGAATTCATAGTCTACTGTGCGTATTGTCTGTTTCACCTTCGTCGTCATGAAGTCTGGCCCCAGGCTGAATGAGGCTGCAAACATCTCCTTCCGAACCCTGTATCCTATCCTTGGCGAAAACTGAAAGAGAGGACTACGGTGCTCTATCTCACCGAAGAAACCCGCCATGTAAAAGTTATCCAGCTCACGGATGTCGGTCTCCTCAACCGAGGCGCTGTTCCGGGTCAGCATCCCCTGCTTCGCGTCAAGCTCGATAAAAAACTGATCCCACAGGCAGTAACCGGCTGTCACTCCTGCATGGAGCCCCTGACCGTACCGAAGTTTCATTGTAAATACCGATTTCAGGTTGTCAGTTATCAGCAGCGACTTCATCACCGTGGGGTGGCTGTTGAACGTGTAGCCAACCGAGGGCTGAACATAAAACTGTCCCCGGGAGTGTGCGGCGAAGCAGTAAAGTAGCAATATTAACAGTAGTCGTTTCATTTCCAGGGGGTGAATTTAATTCCGATGCCTGCAGCGAGGCTGTTTGAAATGAGGGTTTCCTTCAGGCGGGTGTCAGGAGAAGTGGGAACCGGCCTGCCGAAGGGGAGCATTTCGATGTTGGTTATCTCCCTTAGGTAGACTGTCTCCTTCTGATAAACCGCAAGGTATTCGGCAGAGATGACAGTGGAAGAGACCAGGTGTGCCCTGACAGGCCTGTAGTAGGTGTTGCTGATGCCTGCATCTGCAAAAAGGCTGAATTTTCCGGAGACGGCGTATGCAAACTCCAGTCCGCAACCCCATGAGAGGAGGGGCTGACGGTCAAATTCAAACCTGCGGCGGTCATCATTGAGGATTGTAGTCACATTGAGATCTGCTGCCCCTATGCCTGAGAATGCATAGATACCCAGGGAAGTTTTATTGATGGTTCTGCCAAACATGATCGTCGGCATGACGCTTAAGCTCCGGAACTCCCATTCCGTTGCTCCGCCGTTGCCGTCCTCCGGGGGAGCCTCGAACTTTTTCCGGGAATTGGCAAATCCCGAGAATCTCAGTTCCAGGGACAGAAGGTCATTGATCGGGTAACCGGCCGCAGCCCGGAGATTCACTCCGGAAGCAACAGAGAATTCAGGCACATCGAGGTTAACCGTGTATGTGTAGAACCCCGTACCTGACGGGAGGGTCAGCTGGTGCGACAGGTAATCGGGCATGTGCTGTCCGGAGACGGACAGGTTGTAGCCGGGGAAGATTTTAAAGTACACCCCCTGACAAAAGGCAGTGCCTCCCGTTATCAGTTGAACCAGTAAAATGATAAAGAGTCTGTTCATGGCAGCGATTCAAAGTCGTTTCAATTGGTTTGTGGACAATATGCAGATCAAAATTAGCCGATTTGCGTGAATTGTGCAGCCTGTCAGAGACAATCCCCATGCCCGGAGAGCCTGGAGAGTCAACCCGGCCTATCCCGACTGCCTCCTTCTGATCCTCACCCTGATTGCATTCTCCACAGGCCTGTCAGAGACCAGCGCCAGGTATCCCCCTCCGCCGGCGCCGGCCAGTTTCCACCCCAGCGCCTTATCCCTGTACTGCTCAATGGTCTCACTCACAACCCTGCTTCTCATCAGCGGGAACATAGCCACCTGTGCCTCAAACGAAGCGAGGTAACTCTTTCCAAATGCATTTACATCCTTTGCCAGCAGTGCCTCCCACACTCCGTCTGCAGCCTCAGCCAGCGCGCGTGCGCCGTCAGCAGTGATACTGGTCCTCTCCAGCACATTGAAGGATCCATCCCTGGGAGGCAGTGTAATAAACCAGAGATGCTGCTCAATAAAATCAAGCACCTCCGGGTCATTCACCGGTGTGATCTTCTCCGGCCAGTACTCTCCCGGGGCATAATCAAGCCGGTTGAGTCCCGGAAAGACTATCCCTATTGCATCCTGTGATCCGCTGACATAGGTGGTTCCGGGCGGATTCTCCAGGCAGAAGAGGGTACGCGCCAGCAGGTGCGGGTCACCTTCGGGAATATCTGTGTGCCACAGCTCCACCGCCTTCTTGCGCGTGGAGCTCGACATCCCGCTGCGGTCATTGAACTCCAGGTCGGGCTCAATCGAAATTGTCAGCACAGCGCCAGGCCAGTGTTTCGAAACATACGGCTGGTCAAGCCATCCTCCGGCGAGATCCAGGCGGTACGGTATGCGGCACTCGCTGCGCAGCGCCGTGGTCGACCGCGGCGGCAGTCCGTTTACCGGCACCCTCCGGCTTACCACCAGCTCAATGCCCAGCTCATCGCATAGACGCTTCTTGTCAGGGGTGAAACCATCGTCGTTGACGAAGAATATGTCAGGCTGCAGTTCGCGCAACTCCTTTTCGAAATCAATCAGTCCCGAACCGCTGTTGATAAAGGCATCCTTCACAAAGCGGAGCGACCTGATCATATAGAGCCTCTCGCGCTCGCCGTTGACAGTCCGCCGCCCCTTCAGCTCATTTATGGTGCGGTCTGAACCGATACCCACATACAGGTCGCCATGCGTGGCAGCCTCTTCGAAGAAAGCCACATGACCCGAATGGAGCATATCAAAACAACCGCTGACGAAAACTTTCTTTGGCATATAAAATTTAATTTTCAGCAGCCGGAAAATCCTGCCGACTGGTACTGCTGACTGCCACTGCCAACTGCCGACTGGTACTGCCGACTGCCGACTGGTACTGCCGACTGCCACTGCCAACTGCCGACTGGTACTGCCACCTATCCCCTGAATTCCCTCCTGAGCACCTCCGCTATCCTATCCCGGCCTTCAGCATCAATGTTGGATCCGCTTGGCAGGCAGAGGCCGTTCTCAAACAGCTTTTCCGAGGTGCCGTTGACAAAGGCAGGGCACCCGGCAAAGACCGGCTGCAGGTGCATCGGTTTCCAGAGTGGACGAGACTCTATATTTGCTGCTTCAAACGCGAGGCGAAGCTTCTCCCGGTCAGTCCCTGCCACGGCAGGATCAATCTCAATGCATGTCAGCCAGAAATTGGAATAAAAGTCCGGTGAGGGCTCCGACTGGAAGGTAACACCCGGGACATCCTTCAGCAGCTCGCGGTACCACTGGTTGAGCTCACGGTGCTGTCGGACGCGCAGGTCAAGCACCTCGAGCTGACCGCGGCCAATACCTGCCACAACGTTGCTCATACGATAGTTGTACCCGATGACGCTGTGCTGGTAGTGCGGCGCCGGATCACGGGCCTGTGTGGCAAGAAAACGGGCACGCTCAATAAGCGCTCCATCATCAGATATCAGCGCCCCGCCACCGCTGGTGGTTATGATCTTGTTGCCGTTGAACGACAGTATCCCGAACTTGCTGTTACAGCCCACACGCCGTCCCATATATTCTGACCCCAGCGCCTCGGCAGCATCCTCCACCACCGGAATGCCATATCTGTCCGCCACGGCCATTATCTCCTTCATCTTTGCCG
>CAYYEH010000131.1:0-5849 GCA_964470815.1 uncultured Rikenella sp. | reverse complement strand
AAAATCAAACTACCTGGTTGTTTGTTTAACAGGTGGTTTACACTTCATAACTTGGTTAAAAATCTGACCGCAATGAAAGAAATACAATCTGTTCTGTTTTTGTTCCTCTTCTCGCTGGGGTCACTTTCGGCCCAGGTTGCAGTCAAGGGTACTGTGGTGGATGATCAGAATATTCCTCTTCCGGGGGTGTCGATTCTGGTTAAAAACACCTTCAGGGGAACGATGTCCGGTTCTGACGGATCCTATGGTATAACAGCCCAGTCATCAGACACACTGGTGTTTTCGATGGTTGGGATGGTGACGCAGGAGATTATTGTAGGGAGCCAGACAGTAATAAACGTTGTACTTGCCACCGAGACGACTGTTATGGATGAGGTGGTGGTGATAGGGTATGGCACTGTCCGGAAGAGTGACCTTACCGGTGCAGTGAGTTCGGTAAAGACGGATGATCTTCTAAAGGTGACTTCTCTGAATGCGGAGCAGGGTCTGCAGGGAAAAGTCACAGGAGTTCAGGTAATAAGCACCAGTGGTGCTCCGGGTGCCGGTGCGGCTGTAAGGGTTCGCGGGGTAGGAACCTTTAACAACTCATCTCCGATTTTCGTTGTTGACGGGGTAATCCTTGACGACATCTCCTTTCTGAATTCTTCGGACATTGCTTCCATGGAGGTGCTTAAGGATGCATCGGCTACAGCTATATATGGTTCCAGGGGGGCCAACGGCGTAATAATCATAACCACAAAGACCGGGACGCCAGGGCAAGAGAAGGCAAGTTTCAACATCAGTTCGGAATTCGGGATACAGCACCTGGCAAAGAAGATTGACCTTCTCAACGGCCGGGAGTTTGCAATCATATCCAACGAGATCATTGCAGGTTCATACAACAATGTTGACCTGGTGCCTAACACAGACTGGCAGGACCTGGTATTCTCGACTGCACCCATACAAAACCATCAGTTTTCTGTAACCGGAGCCACCAAACTTACACAGTATTATGTAGGAATTGGAGCCTTCATCCAGGATGGAATAATTGACAAGTCGAACTACAACCGCCTTACACTGAAGCTGAACAACACATATAACTTAACCCCGTTTCTGAAGCTGGGGAACAATCTTACCATTGCCCCGTACACCCAGCAGAATGCACCCAATGTAACCTACGCGGTGTATCGTGCTCAGCCCGTTCTGAAACCTTTCTATGATGATGGTTCCTTTGCTGTGGTTTACAATGTGGGTAATCCCCTTGCCTCACTTGAATACTCGAATGACTTCAGGAAGGGTATCAGGGGTGTGGGCAATATCTTTGCGGAGGCAGCCTTTCTCAGGTCATTCACGGTCAGGTCCAGCTTCGGCGTTGACGCATCGTACAATAAATCAACAAGCTTTACGCCGGCATATACTGTTTTTAATCCTGACGGTACTGCCTCGCAGCAGCAGAACGTTTTGAGTGACCTCTTCAGGGGAAGTTCAGACAATCTTAACTGGTTGTGGGAGAACACTGTCAGTTTCAGGAAGGAGTTTGCTGACATTCATTCACTCGATATTGTTGCAGGGTTCACCATGCAGGAGTCCACGTCAGAGTTTACAAGCCTTTCCGGGGAGAATGTACTTCGTGACGGTTCGGATTTCTGGTATATAAGTCCCTCGTACATCTATGACCCGGCAAACAATGTAAACACTATTCAATCCATTTCCAACGGGGTTGATGCAGGACTCTATTATTCGATGATGTCATACCTGTTCCGGGCAAACTACTCATTTAACAACAAGTATATTGCCACAGTCACATTCAGGCGTGACGGCTCCTCTAAATTCACGCGTGAGAATCGTTTTTCAAATTTCCCCTCGGTGGCATTCGGATGGAATATCGGCAATGAGTCCTTTATGCAAAATATAGACTGGATTTCAAAGCTTAAACTAAGGGCGAGCTGGGGCATAATAGGCAACGAAAAGATTAATTATTTTGACCGTTATGCCAGGGTCCAGTCCTCAATAATTGCCGTTCTTGGCAATCCTGATTCCCCTGTACCGGCAGCCACCTATGGCAAGAGCGGTAATCCTGACCTGAAATGGGAGAGCACCACTCAGACAGATATTGGTGCTGAGGTAGGTCTTCTTGCAAACAGGCTGACCGGTGAGTTTGACTTTTACAACAGGGTGACCAATGACATACTTGTAGAGCTTTCAACACCGGGTCATCTTGGCAACGGGCAGGGACAGAGGGTACGTTACAATGCGGCCTCGGTTCTAAACAGGGGTTTTGAGTTCAGCCTTAACTGGAGGGAAAAGGTTGGAGACTTTACCTATTCTGCAGGCATTCTCGGGTCAACAATACATAATGAGGTACTCGAAATAGGAGGTAACAGCGGGGTTGATTCAACTCTGATCGGGGGCTATCTCGGTGACGGAAGGCCTGTTACCCTTAGCAGGGTTGGGTTGCCGATCGGTGCCTTCTACGGTTACAAAACTGACGGTATCTTCCAGAGCGAGGAGGAATTGGCGGCCTATCCCCATTCATCACAGGCCGGAGTTGGGGATCTTCGCTTTGTGAATGTAAATGGTGATGAGGTTCTTGACGGCCGTGATCGTACCTACATCGGCTCACCCATACCAAAATTCATATTCGGATTCAACGGGATGGTCGAATATAGGGGGATGGATCTAGGGATTGACTTTCAGGGGCAGACAGGCAACAAGATCTTCAACGGGAAGGAGGTTGTCCGTCCTGACCCGTACAATTTCGAGCAGCATGTCTTTGAGAGATGGACTGGGCCGGGCAGCAGTAACACTGAGCCAAGACCGTCATTTGGAGGTTACAACTTTACTCCGTCCGACAGGTTTATTCATGATGGTTCCTTCCTGAGGCTGAGAAGTGTCACCTTCGGATACACTCTGCCGTCGTCACTTTCAAATAGGGCGTATATACAGCAGTTAAGGGTGTACATCAAGGGTACGAACCTGTATACCCTCACAAAATTCACGGGGTACACCCCTGAGATAGGAAGCTATGATGTTCTGTCCAACGGGATAGATTACGGAGCATACCCGATTACGTCGACATATTCAATTGGTATTAACCTGCAATTCTAAGAAAGATGAAAGCCAAGATAACAGTATCGCTTCTTTTGGTTGCATCCCTGTTTATTGCCACGGGTTGTGAAGATTTTCTTCAGAAGGATCCTCAGGGTGAACTGACGCAGGAGGCATTCCCGGTGACGGCATCGGATGCATTGCTGGCCACCAATGCAGTATATGTGTCGGTCCGTAACTGGGCATATCATTCCGGTGGTTACCCGATCATGGACATTATGTCGGATGATGCTCACAAGGGGAGTAATCCAAATGACCAGTTGCCTACGGTTGGACCTTACGAGTCATTCACGCATACAACCACTCAGGATGGTCTTGACCGCTGGTGGAGCGCCCTCTATGAAGGGATCAAGAGAGCCAATGTTGTGATTGAAAAGGTGCCTGGCATCAACATGCAGACTGAACTGCGCAACAGGTATGTGGCGGAGGCCAGTTTCCTCAGGGGGCTTTATTACTTTGACCTGGTAAGGGCATTCGGAGGGGTGCCGAAGGTGACGACAACCACACCTGACACCAGGATACCCCGTTCGACAGATGATGAGATCTATGAACTTATCATTTCCGACCTTGAGTTTGCAGCACAGAACCTTCCTGAAAGGAGTCTTTACGGACCCGAGGATGCCGGTCGTGCCACGAAAGGGGCTGCTAAGGCCCTGCTGGCACGGGTATATTTGTTCCGGGGTGATTTCCTGAACGTTGAAAAATATGCCATGGAGGTCATTCTCTCCGATGAGTATGACCTGGAGCCGGTTTTTGCAGATGCCAACGGCAAGAACGGTGAACACGGCGTGGAGTCAGTCTTTGAAATAGGAGCCATGGAGGTTGAGGGTACCGGAGGAAACCAGTATGCCAACACCCAGGGAGTAAGGGGATCACCGAACAGGGGCTGGGGCTTCAACAGGCCTTCACTGAACCTGCGCAACTCCTTTGAAACGGGAGATCCGCGCCTAGAAGCTACAATAATAGATCTCGGAGAGACCCTCGACGGAATTTTGATACTTGGAGACGGCACTACCCCTGACGAGATTCTGGACAATGGTACTGTGGTTGAGGTTGAGTGCTACAACCAGAAGGTATGGTACCCCGGCACGAATACCATCACCCAGTGGGGTCACAACCGGAGGCTGATACGCTATGCCGATGTGCTGCTGATGGCAGCGGAAGCGCTTAATGAGAACAACAAACCCGGTGACGCACTGATATATCTCAATGAGGTGAGGAGCAGGGCAAGGCAGGGTAACAATGCAGTTCTCCCTGACATTACTGTGACAGACAAGAGCGCCCTCAGGCAGATAATCTTTGATGAACGGCGTCATGAGCTGGCGCTTGAAGGTCACAGGTTCTGGGACCTTGTCCGTTCAGGCAGGGCTGCAGCCGTGCTTGGCCCTCTCGGGTTTGAGGCAGGGAAGCATGAGCTCTTCCCCATTCCGCAGAATGAAATTGACATTTCACAGGGATCACTGCAACAGAATCCCAACTGGCAATAAAAATTGAAAAACCTATTAATTGTTGAATCTTAAAAATCAGAGTTTATGAAAGGAAAACGTTACTTAACAATTCTGCTTGTGCTGGTTGCATCATTTACACTGGTGCTTACCAGTTGCAAGAAGGATCCTGAGCCGCTGGCTCTGGCTTCACTCATGGCGGGCACCATTGACCTTAACGGCGCCACCTCGCCAAGCAATGTGCCGGTGAACCCTTCCATCGTAGCCACCTTCAATGTGGAGGTTGATCCTGCAACTGCAAACACAACCAACATCACCATGGTTCAGGATTATGATGATGCTGCTATTCCTATTACCATCACAGTGGCAGGCAAGAGCATCACCATAGTGCCGCAGGCTAACCTTGGCACCGGTACTCTCTATCAGCTAAGTTTCGGCGCAGGACTCAAGTCTGTTGACGCTCAGCCGATTACCCCGCTGCAGAGGACTTTCACCACCGAGGGCTTCTTTGCACCTGCAGGAGCTGTTGCCCACTTCACCTTTGAGGACAATGCCAATGACATAATAGGTCCGTGGGATCCTATTGCTGCTGACATAGTTGACATTACCTACACAGCTTCAAGAAAGGCTGCTGCAGGCAAGGCTGCAACCTTCAACGGTACCACCAGTCTCATCGAGATCCCCAACGGTGACCTGCTGATGAATGCCAACAGCTTCAGCATCGCCTTTTGGGTGAAGACAAATTCGACAGGTAAAACAAATGGTCATTTCGTCATGGGCCTTGCAGGCTGGAACGGTATCCAGTACGAGATCTTCGGAGGTTATGACGGTTCAAAATTTGCCATACAGTACCAGCATCCGACCGGTACGGTTTCAGAGGATATGTGGTTCCCCGCACTTGCTGACCTGGGCTGGAAGGGATGGACTTATGCCAAGAGCCTGACTGCTGCTGAAATGATGGCCAAGCTGAAGGATAACTGGCTGCATGTTGTTTATACCTACAATGCTCCCACGAAGGTCGGAACGCTTTATTTTGACGGTGTAAAGATGAAGAGTTTCGACTTTAACCTCTGGGATGCTACTGACAACAAGAGCAAGATTACCGGGCTTAAGTACGCCGGAAATGCACAGGGCAACAAGTGGGCTCTCGGATTCATCCAGGCAAGGAATAACCGGACCATCACCGATGACTGGGCTGACTATTCCAATCCGGCAAACAACCATTTCAAGGGTCAGCTTGATGACATACGCGTATGGCATAAGGCAATCAAAGAGAACGAGATACTCCTGATGTACAACTCGGAGAAACCGTAACAT
>CAYYEH010000130.1:0-5900 GCA_964470815.1 uncultured Rikenella sp. | reverse complement strand
CACAGAACTATACTTTTCCGGAGCTTCCGTATGCGTACAATGCACTTGAGCCCTACATTGACGCCCAGACGATGGAGATACACTACTCGAAGCACCACAGGGCATACTTTGACAATTTTGTAAAGGCTGCAGGCGAAGCGAAGATTGATAATCTTTCTCTCGAGGACATTTTCCAGAGGATAAGTATCTTCTCACCCGCCATCCGTAACAACGGCGGTGGATTCTACAACCACAACCTGTTCTGGAAAATAATGGGACCCAACGCCTGCGGTCAGCCTGAAGGCGACCTGCTTAAGGCGATAAACGAAACTTTCGGCTCATTTGATAAATTCAAGACTGAATTTGAGAATGCCGCGAAGACACAGTTCGGAAGCGGATGGGCGTGGCTGGCAGTTGATGCCAACGGAAAACTCTTCGTATCACAAACCCCGAACCAGGACAACCCGCTGATGGACGTGGCATCAAAGCGCGGACAGCCAATACTGGGCCTCGACGTGTGGGAGCATGCATATTACCTCAAGTACCAGAACCGCAGGCCTGAGTATGTCGGCAACTTCTGGAACGTAGTCAACTGGACCAAGGTTGCTGAGCTCTACAAGAAAGCACTTAAGTAATTTTTTGATCAGATAACCCATGAAAAAGGAGGTCCGTTTGTCCGGGCCTCCTTTTTCTTTTGATATACAGGCTACTTATCCCCAATTATCCTGAATCCTACCGAGAACTGCAGGTAGTTGTTTCTCCAAGGGTCAACGTACTCAACATCATTCGAGGCAGAGACCAGACCAACGACATATCTGACGGTGAAATTGACCCGGAACGGTAAAGTGGCTTCAGCTCCAAATGCAAGGCCTACATCAAGTTTGTTATACCAGTCCATGATGTCATAAATCTCACCGTCAGTCTTGTCCTCCTGTTTTGCAGAAAGAAGATATCCGAACGACGGTCCGACATACACATTGGCATACTTGATCGGCTGGAACTTGAAAAGCAACGGAAGATCAATATATGTCAAAAGGTCCTTGACATTGTAATATACATCATCCCAGTCTGATCCGCGGGAGCAGACCACAAGTTCTGCCTGGAACCCAAACATGTCCGTAAAAAACAGGTTTCCGTAAAAGCCGCCGTTATAGCCTATCAGTTGCCTGACAGCTACACCCTCGCCCTCTCCGGTTGTTGTCTGGGTTGCAAGGTTCATGCCTCCCTTTACTCCTGCCCCCAGCTGAGGCTGAGCGGTTAATGATACTGCAAAAAGCAGGCAAATTGCCAATGCCATGATGAAGCTCTTTTTCATAGGTTATCCTCCGGGTTAAATTGATAATACTGTCAAATTTAAGCCCTTGAAAATCAAATGTCAAATTTTTCTTCAGGCGCTGCAGCCGAGGCAGGGCTCCTGCACAGGTTTCTTACCCACAGGCAGGTTGCTGCATTTGAAGCAGACCTCATTTTCAAGCTTTCGCCCTGCAAAGAAGTCATCAATGTTCTTCAGCGTTGTCTCTGCGATGTTGTGAATAGCCTCCCTGGTGAAGAAACCCTGGTGCGATGTGATAATCACATTGTTGAATGTAAGCAGTCTCGCAAGCACATCATCAGCCAGCACCCTGTCTGAGAGATCCTCGAAGAAGAACTGGCTCTCCTCCTCATATACATCCAGCCCAGCTGACCCTATCTGACCGGATTTTAACCCGTTGATAAGGTCGGCCGTCCTGATGAGCTTCCCGCGGCCTGTATTGATGAGCATCACCCCCTTTTTCATCATGCCAATGCTTTCGGAGTTTATCATGTATTCCGTCTCCTTCGACAGCGGACAGTTGAGCGAGATGATGTCAGATCTCCTGTAAAGCTCACCGAGGCTTACATAACTGCTTCCCGTCTCCGCGGCAAAAGCTGCATCGGGATAGTTGTCAGTGAGCAGCACCTCCATCCCGAATCCCCTGAGAATCTTTACCAGAACCCGGCCGATCCTCCCGGTGCCGATCACCCCGGCAGTCTTTCCATGCATATCGAATCCAAGCAACCCGTTCAGCGCAAAATTGGTATCCCGTGTGCGGAAATAAGCCCTGTGAACCTTGCGGTTGAGAGTCAGCATAAGCGCGACGGTATGCTCTGCGATGGCATGGGGCGAGTATGCCGGCACCCTCACTACCCTTATGTTGTCCAAGGCTGCCTTCAGATCAACATTGTTGAATCCCGCAGAGCGAAGAGCAATCAGCTTCACCCCATACTCCTTCAGCTTCATGATCATGCTGGCATCAACCGTGTCATTGACGAAGATCACCACCGCATCATACCCATGCGCCAGGACAACATTGTCAGGCGTAAGGTGAAACTTGAAGTACTTTATTGTGAATCCGTATGCCCGGTTCAACTCATTGAAGGTGTCCGTATCATAGGGCTTGGCGTCAAAAAACGCTATCTTAATATTGCTCATTTTACTTTATATTAGATTTGTTATCCGTGTAACAAAGGCCGGAGGCAATTGTTCTTTCTTTAATTGCTGATTTTAAACGGGATTTCCCACGTTCATGAAAACCGGACAATAAATTCAATAGTTAACCATATGGTCAAACTAAAATATAAGATATGAAGACAAAATCACTTATTGTGGCTATTTTAACCGGAGCTTTTTTTACTTTACAGAGCTTAAATGCCCAGGATTCCAAACCCTGGTATTTTGGTGATCCGACCTCAAAGCCCCAGCCCGATCCGAAAGCTAAAAACCTGCCTCTCATTAAGGTACAGGGCAACAGATTCATCACTGAAAACGGCCAGACTGTGCTTTTCCGCGGATTATCCATATCTGATCCTGACAAAATCGAGCGTCAGGGACAGTGGAACAAGGCTCACTTCGAACAGGTGAAGAAGACCGGAGCTATGATTGTTCGCATTCCTGTTCACCCTGTCGCATGGCGCGAAAGAACACCCGAAAAATACATGGTCCTCCTGAAACAGGCTGTTGACTGGTGCACGGACCTGGGCATATATGTAATCATTGACTGGCACTCAATAGGGAATCTTTGGATGGAACTGTTCCAGGACCCGATGTACAATACAACAAAGACCGAGACATATGAGTTCTGGAGAACCATCGCACGAAACTTTGCTGGCCATAATACTGTTGCATTTTATGAACTGTTCAATGAGCCTACCATTTACCGCGGCGAGCTGGGATCACTGCCCTGGACTGAGTGGAAGAAGATCAATGAGCACATGATCAGTCTCATAAGAGCCTATGACAGTGAGACGATACCGCTGGTGGCAGGGCTCGACTGGGCATACGACCTCTCTCCCCTGCGCGATGACCCGGTAAACGCAGAGGGAATCGCCTATGTGACCCACCCCTATGCCTTTAAGCGCAGTCAGCCATGGGAACCGAGGTGGGAGGAGAACTTCGCGTTTGCTGCTGCCTATGTGCCGGTGATCGCTACGGAATTCGGATTGCATACGGATATGTCATCGCCTGATTACCAGGATTACGGCAACCGTATCATCAGGTTCCTTGAGGAGCGCGGCATAAGCTGGATGTGCTGGATATACGACCCGCACTGGTGGCCGCAGATGCTCAAATCATGGAATTATGAGCTGACTGACGGAGGTCTTTTCTTCAGTCGCGCCATGAAGGGAGAACTGGAGTTTCAGAAGAAATAGATCCTTGTAGCCCATTGCATAGTAACTGAATAGAGGTAGAGCTTATAAACAATATCTCTTCACCGTACACTCTCAAATGGAGATTGTCCCCTGATGACCATCCCATGCAGTCTGTCACGGGGAGTTTATCTCTATGCTTTGAAAAGCGGAGTCCCCTTCAGGGCCATCTCACTGATTGACTCAATCTCAGCGTCGCTGAGCGGCTTTATCCGGTCAGAAAGTGCAAGTGCCTGCCTGAAGAGGCTCTCATCCCCTGGCGGAATGGCAGCTGTCACAGGATGCGAGAGTGTAAACCTCAATCCCATCAGGATATCCTCCGGAGAAGTCAGCGGTTCATACCAGCATTTGGGGTAGCCTGAGCGGTCAGCTCCCTGCTTCCATGGCCCCCTGGCAATGGCCTTGAGCGCCAGTATGCCCATACCCTTTTCCTTTGCCCTTGCCATTACCTGGGGTCCGAAATTGCCGGCATACCAGGCAGTCCAGTTAAAGGGGAAAAGAATAGTGTCGAAGTCATATCTGTCCATCATAGCCAGTGCTGCCTCGACGGAGTGTGCCGTGAAGCCCAGGAAACGGGTCATCCCCTCTTCCTTTGCCTTAAGGAAGGTCTCCTGTGCACCCCCCGGGGCAAAAATCTTATCCACATCCTCCATGGTTGTGACGGCATGATGCTGATACAGGTCGAAATGATCTGTTCGCAGGTTGATCAGCGACTGTTCCAGCTCATGCCGTGCCTCGTCCCTGCTCCTCATCCCGGTCTTGCAGGCAAGAAAGACCTCTTTCCTCCATTGTTCCAGGGCCGGGCCGAGCTTGATCTCAGCATCGCCATATGAGGGCGCCACATCAAAATAATTCACACCGGCTTTGATGGCGGCTGCCACTTCGGCTGCGGCCGTGGCAGTGGTGGCATCACGTACCACGATGCCCCCGAAGCCTATAACAGAGAGCATCTCCCCGGTCCTTCCCAGGGCTCTCCTTTCCAGCATGCCCGGCCGGCGTTCGGTCTGCATCCCCGAAAGGTCAGGAGGGAAGAGAGACAGGCCCGGAACAGCACAGGCAGCAGAAATAATGAATTTTCTCCTTTTCATTCGCATTAAGGTTTATTATTTCATTGGTCTGAAAGAACTTCCATGGACCTTCACAGTCAGAACCTCCTGTCTTTTTTCCCGGGAAAATTCCATTTCAACTTCACCTGAGCGGGTCAGCGCTTCGCCTGAAGAACTCATCCTGCAACTGTTCAACCGTATCGTTGTTCTTCATCCAGCGGATCAGGGCGGCTAGCTGTATGGCATCCTTTTCGATCAGCAGATCGCCCAGCTTCGGATTGACTTTTACCAGATCACCGGCATAATGATTAGGGAACCTTGCATACCAGTGGATGCCTGCAAAGCCGTATGGCATCTCTGCCAGCCTCCGCTGGTCAGCGCCCGACTCTTCAGCAAGTGCTTCAGTTTCCACGAGGTCAGGCCTGATGAAAGACATCATGGCAGTCTCCTCCTCACCGGCATGACCGTCAAGTCTGGCTGCCTTCATCGCATTTATCTCCTTGTCCATCGCCTTGTCAGGACCGGGCTGGAATAATACAACCACGTAGTCTTTCCTGGAGGCAAGTTGCGACTGGCAGAAATAATTAAGAAAGTAAGTGCTTCCGCCATGTCCGTTGAAGAGAATAATCTTTTTCAGACCGTTGCGTGAGAGTTCCTGGCAGGTCTCTTCGAGCATCTGCCACATGAGGTCATTGCTGTATGCAATTGTACCTGGCTGATGTTTTGCCTCGAAAATCTGCCCCACGTAAAATGGCGGGAATACAACAGCGTATTCCTTCTCTGCGGCCCTGATTACGGAAGCCCTGGCTTCGTACAGGTCTGTGCCGAGAGGAAGATGTGTGGAATGCTTTTCGATGATGCCCATTGGGATGACGCAGACACCTCCGGCCAGCTCAACGGCTTCCGGGAATTGCGGCGATGTAAGCTCTTCCATCTGGCAGGGAAAGCCGGAGGGGATCCCGGGATGATTCTGCTTACTCGCGGTGCTTCCTATACTACCCTTTTCATGCTGCCCGGCGAGCGCCGTTGTAATCAGGAACAGTGCGAAATATGTGATTCTTATTTTCATCGTTATACTCTTTACCAATGAATTAAAATTACTCTATTGAGGAGACTAATCAAAATAAATCTGCGGAAGAGGGTACCGGTAAAGAGCAAAAAAAAGAGCCGTGTGGCTCCCTTACTGTTGATGTTTGGTCGGTCTGCAGG
>CAYYEH010000129.1:0-6083 GCA_964470815.1 uncultured Rikenella sp. | reverse complement strand
CTGTTGCACCAGAGAAAAATACTGAACCTGCATGCATCGGGCTTTGTGGATGAGGGAACAGGTGTCCTGGTGCTGGGTGACACGGGTGCAGGTAAGTCGTCGCTGACGCTCTCCTTTGCCCTCGGCGGGGCAGGCTTTCTTACCGATGACCTCACTCCGCTGACATTCGTTGACGGCCGGCCGCATATTGTGCCGCTGCACCGCGAGATCAAGCTGAGAAAAGATACGGTAACCGAGCTGGGTCTTGAAGAGAACGGATTGAGGGAAGCAGAGAAGGGTACCGGGAAGAAATATCTGAAAATGGCTCCGGCCGTTCAGGGGAGCCACACCCTGGACTGCATACTCTACGTTGAGACCGGTGATGTGCAGGTACCAATGTTTGCCGAACCGTCTCCGGCGGAGAAATTCGCCATACTTAGGGGCGAGATATGCCTCTCGGAAATCCTTGCCGGGATGCCCGCGACGGAGGCTTTGTACATAACACAGCTTGCGGGTATAGTTGAACAGGTCCCGTTGCTGAAGATAACCAGGCCGCGCAGGATCAGGATTGCCGGCCTGCACAGGGCTGTAAAGACTGAGCTTGACCGGATAAGGAGGAGGAACTGAGGAGAGATGCCATGGCAGGAAGGATCCGCAAATTCATGAAGCTGCCAGGAAGGGAAAAGCGTTTACTGGCAGAGGCTCTGCTGTTCGATCTGACGACGGGGCTCGTGCTCAGGGTGGTCCCCTTCAGGATGATACCAAGGCTGTATTCCAGTCGGCAGTGGGCAGTGGGCAGTGGGCAGTCAGTTGTTCTGGTCAGGGATGCGGTGGCAAGAGCGGGGAGTGTGTCGCCATGGAGGAACAGGTGCCTGGTGAGTTCCCTTGCCGCACGGTGGATGTTAAGAAGGAGAAGGATTGATTCTGAACTTTTCCTCGGCATGGCAAAAGACAATAAGGGAAAGATGGCTGCCCATGCCTGGTTAAAATCAGGGGATATTGAAGTCGTGCCAGTGAACGGTGATTACATTCCGTTATATACATTTTAGCCATTTTTAAGTACTGCGTGTTTGCTTTCAGGCGTTTTTTAAAATATTTGACTAAAATTTGCGTTTCATTAAGTTAATTTATGTTATTTTGCATCTGAATATGCGGATATGAAAACGTCGGAACCTAAAAAGAAGGTCTGGGTAAGGCCCGTTGTGACTACCCTGAGTATTAAAAAGGACACCTTCAGCGGATCGGGTACCGGCGCTGAAGATGCCACAAAGAACATGCCTAAAAAGCAGTGGTGATAATCTGATCACATCTTTCCACATTAGATTTCTAACCATTCGATTTCCCGCCGGGAGTGATTACTTATTTTATTTACCCGACGGAAGAGTGTCTCATTAAAGATACCTGATGATAGCCGGCATTCTCTCTTTCCAGGAGTATCAGGAATCATTCAAATCCTTCGGTCTTTTTCAGGGGGCGGATGGTGACGGAGAGCTATCATTTGTTCCCGTTGAAGAGGGGGATTTCAGGGGCGGATTTCTGCTTCATCCCCTGCTGCCATACACCGGGACAGATTTTTTCTTCGCTGACAGGGCAAATGGATTGGTGGTGCTGATGTCGGGAGCGGTTTACAACCGCGCTTCCTTTGCAGGAAACGGCGACGCTCACAGAAGTGTGCCTGAACTGGTTGCTTCCCTCTTCCTGAAGGAGGGACCCGGGTTTGTCAGTTCGCTCAACGGCGATTTTGCCATCTTCATATACAATACGGGGAAGTCCGAGGCATATCTATTCAGGGATCATGTGGGTATCCGCCCTGTTGCATGGGCATTGAAGGATCAGACCCTTCTTTTTTCCTCCGATATTTTACGGTTTTCGGCACTCCTGTCTTCCGGCCGCGTGCCAGGTCCGGAATATCTTTCAGGTTATTTCAGGTACAATGACCGTCGTCTTACTCCCTGCGAAGGGGTCAATAAGCTTCTTCCCGGGCATTACCTTCATTTTACCCGGAAAGGGGCAGAACGGGTCAGGTACTGGCATCCTGAAGCAGTCAGGGAGGATAAGGAGCTTACATATGAAAAGGTGTTGAATGATCTGGGTTGGTTGCTGCAGGATGCAGTCAGGATACGGTGCGACCGGAGATTCAGTCCCGGTGCGCATGTCAGCAGCGGCATCGACTCAGGTATTGTTGCACTTCTTGCCAGGAGAGAATACGCTGATCGGGAACATTTCCCGGGTTTTTCATGGTCGCCCGAAGCTTTCAGCCCGGAAGGGGTCACCCATGACGAAAGATGCCTTGTGAAGGAGTTCTGCCGGAATGCCGGAATTGCACCCCGCTTCTCCGATTTTCAGCCCGGTGATCTTGTAAGCGCCGTCTCATCACTTTACGGTAATCCCGATCTCTTTTACGAGGGGAAGACTGTTTGCCAGGCTGTCGGGTCTGGGACGAACCTGTTATTCAGTGGCTGGGGCGGGGACGAGTTCATCAGCATAGCCGACAGTGGCATTGACCAGGACCTGCTTCGCGGACTGCATTTCAGGACCTTCTTCAGAAGGAATCCTGTAAGAAATACCAGGAGGTTTATAATTAACCAGTTACGCTATGTCATTTTTCCCGCCCTGGGGATACTTGAAAAGTCTGTAAGAAGATCTTTCCGCAATGATGCCAGGTACCTGAAAAGAGGTTACAGGAAAAGTGACAGGAAAGCGGTTGCCACCTTTTACTTTCACTCCTCGCGCAGGCAGGTGCATCTTAACATGCTGAATTTTTATCACCTGCAGAAGCGCTGCGAAGATTGGGCGGTTACCGGGTACCACCATGGGGTTGAATACCGTTTTCCGCTGCTTGACCGGCGGATTATAGAATATATGCTAAAGGTGCCTTCTGTTCTGCTCTGCCGGGTCAACAGGTCCAGGTTGCTGATGAGTGATCTTCTGGAGTCGTTAATGCCGGGACCTTCGATGTTCAATCCTGAAAAAAGAGATCCTGTTTCAATGGCCTATACCTGGAAGATGTATAAGGAGGCAGCTTTAGTACTAATGGATGAGGCGGCGGGCTGGAAGGATGCACCGGGACTGGAAATGATTGACTTCGCCCTTCTGGAGAAGGATATCAGGGCTTATCATTCCGGGTCGGGGAGGAATACCGGCATGGTCCTCTTCAGGGGGCTGGTACATATAAAAGCAGTTTATGAGTTCACCGGGAGATACAGAGAATGCCAGCAGGGCTCCTGCTGAGGAGCAGGAGTTATGCCTTGAATGCGGGATTTGCTGTGACGGTACTCTCTTCAGCAGTGCATGGTTAAAGGCAGATGAAAGAGGCAGATTACCGCAATGGATGGAGGAGAACAGCTTCAGCCAGAACGGAGAGGAGCTGTTTCTGCTTCCCTGCGGCTACTTCTCGGGGAGATGCACAATATATGAAAGGAAGAAGGCTTATGTCTGCTCGGCTTTCAGGTGCAGGGTGCTGAAGGATTTATCGGAAGGAAGGATAACACGGAAAGCGGCTCTGGTGACTGTGCGGGATGCAGTTAGGACACGGGATGAAATTTCTGCCTTATGGGGAATGATTACCGGTCACACGGGGAGGATACATTTCAGGAAGATTTTGGCTGAGATTGGCCGGATTCAGGGAGAGGTCCCCGGCTACCTGGATTCCCCGGCAGAATTTGACCTCCTTGTTGCACGGTGCAATATCTTTGCAGTCTTACTGATAAAATTTTTCCGTGAGGAAAAGGATTTTGACAGGTTTGTCATGAAATAGCGAGGCATTAATTTTAGAAAACATGTGTGTCAGATATACAAGGAGCAGCAGGCCAATAACCGGGCGTCTTCATGATGAGCTGGTGATGATGGATCCCGTGCAGGGGAAGTATTTCTCCCTGAATCCGGTGGCAACACGTATATGGGATTTGCTGGAGAAGCCGCTGGATATGGATGGGATTTGCAGGGTCCTCATGGAAGAGTTTGAGGTTGATGAGAGCCGGTGCCGGGATGAGGTCTCGGAACATGTTGACGAAATGGTCAGGATGGGGCTGATTGACCGTTTACTGTAAGAGGCAGGACTCATCAGTCCGGAAATGAAGGGCTTCTCTCAGGCCAATCCCGTTAAGACCGGCAATTTACAGACGGATTGCAGATGCTTTACCGCGGGCATATTTTAGGGTTGGCCGGGGAAGGCTGGTAAATCTGTTTAGCAGTCATTTCTTTTTAGTTTATTGACAGATACGGCTAAAAAATTACTATATTTAATGCCTGTCATTAATATTACTGATCTCAGTTTTTCCCCAGGCAGGGAAACAAAGGTCAGATGATTAACTTTTTTACACAGTGGTTATGAAAGCACTTGTTCTGCAATTCCGTTCTTCAATAAGAACTCTCACAGCGATATTGGTTTTAATCCTTACAAGCCAGGTGCTGTCAGGTCAGTGGTATGACCTGGCCTGGCAGTACAGGGTGCCTGTAACGGTGACCAACAGCGGCAGTGCACTGACAGATTTCCAGGTCAGGGTAGAGCTTGATGAGTCTTTTACCTGGGACAATGCCTCGGCTGACGGGAGCGATATCAGGGTGACGGATGCGTTAAATGCGGATCTCCCTTTCTGGATTGAGAGGTGGAACCCGGCAGGGGAAGAGGCGGTTATCTGGGTCAGGATGCTTTCGGTTCCCGCAGGCAACACCCCGCTTTATGTGTATTACGGGAATGGTGCAGCTTCAGGCGTCAGCAACGGCACCGCCACCTTTAAGTTTTATGATGACTTCAGGACAACCAGCGAAGTACCGGGAAGGTGGATGCGGACACTTGTGCTCAGCGGAGGTGTCTGGGGCACTACCTATGCCCCTCATGACTGGAAGTACTGCATGGAGATGCAGCAGGGAGCGCTTTATTACGCGATAGCAAACGCTCAGAACAGCTGGAGCCTGACATCTCTCGATACTGAGATTGAGCAGGAGTTTGACTATATACACTCCAGGATGAATCCGGACGGGACTGTTATAGCAGACTCTTATCTCACTGCTGAGCCGCAGTATTGTTATGGTGTTCTTATGTCAAACCTGGCGCTGGGTTATCTTTATTTTGAAAACAGCAATGCTGCATTGGCCGGCCGCTGTTATGACGATCTGCAGCTTCTTTTCGATTATCTCAGGGTAACCTATCCTACAGTAGGTTCAACGAGTGATGCCGGAGGATATGCGATGCTTCTGCATGGCTATTCAAATGCATGGAAGGCGTTTACGGATGCCGGCAATACAACTTCTGCAGGACAGGCCCTGACGATAATACAGAGTTATACCACCACATTCATCAATACCCAGGGTACAGGTGGAAACTGGCAGGGAGCCGATGGTGTTCAGGAACACCTTAAATGGAATTTTGGCATGCTTAAGGCTTATGAGGTAACAGGCACTGCCGGGTACCTGACAGCTGTCAGAAACAATATTGACTATATCATCGCCAACTTCTGGATACCTGCCAACGGAGGGCTGGAATGGTATGTGGGCGGTAGTTCAAACAGGTTTTTTGAGTGCCATCAGCAGTGGTTCATGACAGCCGTCAGGCTGTTGTACGATCTATCCGGCGGCACATATAATTACCTGACATATGCTGAAGCGGCATGGCATTTCCTTACGGATAACAATAATGCGCTGGGTACCGGTGGCATTGACATGTACGTGCATAATTATACCACCAACGGAGCTTTCTTCAGTTACAGGGATGTTCTGGAGGGCGGAGGAATTCAGGCCGTTGACAACTGGAAGGGCTCATATGAGGTAGGATCAGCACTCTGGGGGATGTCACTGAACTACAGCCTGGTATCAAATTATCAGTCGACCCATTCATCCCAGGCCTACAACTATCTTGACATGATGGTTCAGCAGATCAGGAATGCGCCGTCGGGGAGCGGTTATTTTCAGCCGGCAGGGTATTCACTTAACAGTGCACTATGGGGTATCCAGGGAAGCCCGGTGGTAGCCATTGTAGAGGATGCAGGCAACAATGTTGTAAGCATAAGGGGAAATAACAACCATACTGATCTCATTGCATCGGTTGACAGGTCCTTTAATGACTTTGTATTTGAAGCAAGGGTCAAAATGACAGCAGACGGCAA